>CAZZYH010000001.1:0-35572 GCA_964658225.1 Vulcanimicrobiota bacterium
TGTGTTAGGCACGCCGCCAGCGTTGATTCTGAGCCAGGATCAAACTCTCGTTTAAATCCTACTCGACTGCTTCTTCAGGACGGAGGTCCGAAGATGAGCAGCCAAACCCTGATCGCGCTCGAAAGGCGACCAGAGGTATAACTGAGTGAGAATGATCAAACCAGATCTTCTTACATTCTCACGACTGGCATGTTCAACCTGATTTTCAAAGATCCAGCGGTTCTCACCTGAGCGAGCCGTTTGGATCGGGATCCGCAAGCCGTCTGGCGTTGCGTGTCCTCGAACTTGCTGCGCGTGTGCTACGCACTCCCTAAGTCTATCGAGCCTCTTGCTTTGTGTCAAGAGATTTCTTCGCTGCTCGCTTTTCGCGATGTCTCTCACCCCCACGTCTTTCGAATATGGAGGGCTGGCTTCCTGCGGGCCAAACTGAGCATCCGCCGAGCAGCGCGACTACTGGGTTCAGGATGAAAAATCACTCACCCGGACTGTTGCCGTTGCTCGTCGCTTCCGCGATGATGCTCTCGGCGCTTCCCGGAGCGGTACGCACACATTGCGCAAAACTTGAAAGATCGGCCATCGGCCAAGGCAGATGGCGGGCGGTATCGCCCTACACGGGATATACCCGAAATGCAATAGATTGTTCGCACCGGAAGGTAAAACCTTCTGGACCTTTACGGTCGTCGAACTGCTTCTTCGCTCATCGCTTGAATTCAGATGAAGAGCCAGCAACTTTGGTCTGGCCTTGCGAAGCATACATCCTACTGCAACTTGCGGCGTCAAGCGCCTAAACTTAGCTACAACTTATTCCAGATCAAGTGCGCCCAGAATCGCTGCGCGTCTGTTCTTGTATCGCTTAAGCTTACCAGCAACCGGTTGTCGCTGCAACCCTATTCTTTCCCGACTGCCTCTCGCTTTAAGCGACTTCTTGAGAGTAGCACCGCTGAAGCTCTCTTGCAACCGGCCGTAAACTTTCTTGGCATATCGATGGCAAAAGTTCTTGCACCAGCGCAGTAAGCGAAAGCCTTTTTCTGAAGTCCCAAAAGCTGCTTACCAACCGAAGAGTAGCAATTCACCGCCCTTGATGGCAAATGTTGAAATCTGGGCGAACCTGTTGAAAAGCAGCGCGCCCCTCTTGAACCAGGTCGCGCCCGCTTGCTTGCTGATCCTGGCAAACAGGCCGCGCGTCAGGGAGAGGCCTATGCGGGCCTCCCTTGGCGCGATGCCTTACCACTACGCGATGCCTTAGCACTATTCGACGGCCTGCCGGGCGATTACGCCCAGATCCATCAAGCTGTTCACGAAGAACTGCATCGCCAAGGCCACCAACAGCAGCCCCATAATGCGTACCAGAATGCGAATGCCCGTCTCGCCCAGCAGCCGTTGCAGACGTTCCGCGCCGCTCAGGACCCAAAAACTCACGAAGGCCGTGACCGCGATCGCACTCAGGATCGCGACCCACTGCCACACACTCTCCGCCTGTCCCACCATCACCATCACGCTCGAAATCGCACCCGGCCCGGCCAGCATCGGGATTCCCAGGGGCACAATCCCTGCGTCTTCCTTAGTCTGCGCAGCGGCCGTGTCGCCAGAGGCTTCCTGGGTCGGGGAACGCTTTGCCTCGAGCATATCGATGCCAATCAGCATCAGGATCAGCCCTCCCGCAAACTCGAACGCGGGCAGCTTGATGCCAAACATCAGAAAGATATACTTGCCGGCCAGTGCAAACGAGGCCAGGACGATAAAGCAGGTGATGCAAGCCTTGCGAGCCATCCGCTTGCGTTTGGCAGCGTCGGCCCCCGCCGTAATGGCCAGAAACGAACCAATGGCGGCGAACGGATCCACCAGAAAGAAGATCGAGCTCAGTGCCAGCAGAGAGAAGTGCACATAGGTCGAAGAATGAATGTCGCGCAGCGCCGCGCCAACCGACCCAAAGATCAACGAGAAAAACATAGGCACACGGTACTCCTGAAGCGCGAGCACGCACAGATTCCCTTCGTGCGCACCCCATGAATTTTTAAGCTTGGACACCAGGCTTTTCTGGCTGCCGCTTCGAGCCAACACTTCCTGCTAAGAGAGGCTGCGTGCGAGCAGCGACGGCAGGCGGGCATTCCCGGGTCAGATCCTGGCCACAAGCCACATCCATCCCTTGCCCTGCTTTCTCAAAGTAGATTCCCGCAGCTCCCCGAAAGGTGCATCAAGGCCCGGATTCGTCCTAGTCCAAAACACTTCAGCCGCTATAATCAGGCTTTGACGACCAGGAGGCGACCGCACCTATGCCCATCCAGCCCACCGCACATATCTGGCGCAATGGCGACCTGATCCCCTGGGAGAGCGCCCAGATCCACGTCATGAGCCACGTCGTTCACTATGGCTCGTCCGTCTTCGAGGGCATTCGCTGCTACACCCAGCCCGAGGGCGCGGGCGTCTTTCGCCTCGTCGAACATATGCGCCGCCTGCTCGATTCGGCCAAGATCTACCGCATGCCCGTTCCCTACACACTCGACCAGCTCTGCTCAGCGGTAGTCGACGTGATCGAGGCGAACAAGGTCGCGCCCTGCTACATTCGCCCGGTCATCATTCGAGGCTACGGCGAGATCGGCGTGAACCCCAAGAACGCACCTGTGGACGTGTTCATCGCTAATTTTCCCTGGGGCAAGTACTTTGCCGGCGAGCACGGGGGCGCAGATGTCTGCATCTCCTCCTGGAACCGCCTCGCGCCGAACACCATGCCGTCGCTCGCCAAGGCCGGCGCCAACTACATGAACTCGCAGCTGATCCGCATGGAGGCCGAAGCCAACGGCTACTCGGAGGGCATTGCCCTCGACGTGAATGGCTACCTGTCCGAAGGCTCGGGCGAAAACCTGTTCGTTGTCCGCGGCGGAACACTCTACACTTCGCCGCTGGCAAACTCAGTGCTCAACGGCATCACCCGCGACGCGGTTCTGACGCTGGCGCGCCACCACGGCGTTCCGGTCGTCGAGCAACCGCTACCCCGCGAGATGCTCTACATTGCAGACGAGGCCTTCTTCACCGGAACCGCCGCTGAGGTAACGCCGCTTCGTTCGGTTGACCGCATCCTGGTCGGGGACGGCACCCCGGGCCCGGTCACTCGGCTGCTCTCAGAGGAGTTCTTCGCCATCGCCAACGGCACCAAGCCCGACCGCTTCCACTGGCTTACGCCCGTGCGTGTGCCCGTCGAGCAGCCCGCAAGCGTCTGATGCGGCCGCACAGGACCATCCAAACGAAGGGGCAGCTACTCTGGGCTGCCCCTTTCTTCGCTTACAAGTAAGCTGAGCAAGTTCCCCGGAGCCGGCGCTCATTTGGCCGCAGCAGCTGTCGCCAGAGGTGAGCCGGGCGCGCCCATCTGACCGCCTTCCGGAGCATGCACTCCGGGCTGCTCGCTCCAACCCGGCAACACCTGGCTTCCCGTGATCAGCCGCGATCCCCGCGTGTAGAACAAGTACGTCCAACCCCATTGAAACAGCACTGCGACCCGGTTGCGGAAACCGATAATGAAGACCAGGTGGACCACCAGCCAGGTCACCCACGCCGGCAGCCCACCCCAGTGCGCCTTGAACGGCCACTTGATATCGGCCACCGCTGAGAACCGCCCAATGGTAGCCATATCGCCCTTGTCAAAGTAGCGGAAGTGCGTGCGCGGCTGACTCTTCAAATCCTGCTCGATCATCTTCGCGGCATGCCTGCCCATCTGCATGGCAGGCTGCGCGACACCCGGCACTTGCTTGCCATCCTGCTCAAAGTGGGCCAGGTCGCCGCAAACAAAGATCTCCGGATGGCCGTCGGGATTGAGCGTCTCATTCACCAGCACCGCCCCGCGCTTGTCTGTCGCGACGCCAAGCAGCTTGCCCAGCGGGGACGCAGCCACGCCTGCACCCCACAGGGTCACGATCGAGTCAATGCGCTCCCCGCCTTTGACTACCACGTAGCTCGCATGAATCTCTTCTACCTGTTTGCTGGTGCGTACCTCCACGCCCAGGTTTTCAAGCTGCTTGACGGCTTTGCGGGTCAGGTCTTCCGGATAGCTGGGCAGCAGGCGGGGTCCTCCCTCGATCAGCAGAATCTTCGACTGGCTGGGGTCGATATGGCGGAAGTCCCGCGCCAGAAAATACTTCGAGATCTCGGCGATCGCCCCGGCCAGCTCGACGCCCGTAGGCCCCCCGCCAATGACAACGAAGTTCAGCGGAGGATGCTTGCCTGTCTCGACCACCTGGCGCTCGGCCAGCTCGAAGGCCAACAGCACCCGGCGCCGGATCTCCGTGGCATCTTCGATCGATTTCAATCCCGGCGCGCACCTCTCCCACTCGTCATGGCCAAAGTAGGAGTGGGTCGCACCGGCGGCCACAATCAGGTAGTCGTACTGCAGTTCTGCCCCGCTTGCCAGCTGCAGCCGCCGTTGTTCGGTATCAAAGCCTTGTACTTCGTCGAGGAGAACATCGACATTGTGCTTGCTACGTAAGACCGTTCGAATCGGCGTCGCGATATCCGCCGGTGAGAGCACCGCCAACGCCACCTGGTAGAGCAGCGGTTGAAAGGTATGATGGTTGCTCCGATCGATCAGCGTCACGTCGACCGGCAGATCCCCCAGCTTCTTGGCCGCGGTGATCCCCGCGAAACCACCTCCAATCACAACAACACGGGGCCGCCGTCCCTCGGCGATCGCTCCCGCCTTGTATGCATTTGCTTGCTTCGCAGTCGCCATAGCTGTGCCCTTCCTCGGAGCAGACGGCCCTTTGCGGCCGCCACCGGTACTCTCAAAGATGCGCGATCCCAGCCTTTTGACGCTTTCTGCTGCGAGACCCTGTTGCTCTGATGCTCACGAATGCTGTTCGATCGAGAACACCAGTGAACTGGTAAGCCCGGTCGTAGCGTTCACCATCAGGCTGGTTGGCTGCCCATTGCCGGTCAGTGGGGTCAGGGTGACCAGCCCATTTGCGTCCGAAGTCGCGCTCACCGTCTGCTTGCCCAGGATCTGTGCGGCCGCCAGGCACGAGCCGGTGCAGCCCGGCTGCCAGGCGCTCAGCGTCTCATAAAAGTTCACCGTCGCTCCGCCCAAAGGATGCCCCACAGCGTCTGTGACCTCGAGCACCACGGGCGCCGGCGTCGCACCTGCGGCAATCTGCTGCCCCGCTCCGCTCACCGGTACCAGCAGAGCCGTTTCCGTATGCACCGCATTGATCGTGAACTGCGCACATGCCAGGCCCTGGCACGCGTTCACCGTCGCCGTGCCCAGCGCCGGTAGAGGGCCGGCGGTGATATTGGTCGAGGCAAGCCCGGCCTGGCTGGTCGTGCTGCCGGTGGTCTGCACCGTCACCCCCGCACTGGTGGAAGACCAGGTGACGGTAGCCCCGCCAACTGGGCTGCCGTTGTTCAACACGATCGCGCTGGGCTGCCAGCTCAGCTGGGCGCCGATGGCCAGATAGAGTGCCGGGGTAACTGCGTTGACCACCGGGGCCGATGCCCCGTTGAACTCCGCAATCACGCTGGCCCCGTTTGCAAGCGCGGCCTGTACTTGCGTCGCCTGGCTGCTGGTCGCGGCAAGCATGATCGTCGCCACACCTGCGCCATTGGTCGTCACGCTGCAGCTGGCCGCCCCGCAGGCCAGCGAGGCACCCCCCTGCTTGACAGAGTAAGTGACCGCCACGTTGGCCGCCGGGGTCTTGTTATCCGCGCCCATTACCCTCACGGTGAACGGTACCGGCACGTCTTCATTTACCGTCCCGCTCGGGCCCGCCATAATGCCGATCTGGTCGCTGCCGAACGCGTCATAGCTCAGCCCGTCCAGAATGCTGGCCTGCCCAAAGGTCTCCGGATCGCTCACCGTTACGACCACCGTACCCGACATCCCGTTGGCCGGGGGCGCCATCGCCGTAATCTCGACCGGGCTCACGCTCGTCACCGAAGCCTGCACGCCGTTGACCGTGACCTTCGAGTTGGCCCGGAAGCCCATGCCATGGATCACGATCGGGCCGCCCGGCGGCGCAAGCCGGGCCGGGAAGACGCTGTCCGCATACAGAACCCGGCCACGAAACACAAAATCCGGACGCCCGTCGCCGCGCATATCCGCAAACGCGATGCGCACCTGCCCGTCGGCCGCAGTCTGCGCGTTCAAGGTGGTCAGCCCCGTTACTGCGCCATTGAAAGCGATGGGCTGTGCCACCGCGGGCAGCGATCCAAGCGCATCGCTCCCGTTCCAGAAACCAAGCAGCACGGCCGCCTTGCTGGTGGTTCCCAGGCCATCGGCATCCAGAGCATCGGCTTCTACCGTCAGCACGCGGTTGGCCCGGGCCTGCAGCAGGAACCAGCCCGTATGCCCGTACCCGGTAAGCCGGCTGAGCCACTCGCCATTGGCCTCGAGAGCGTTTGGCGCAGATTCCGCACCGTCATCGGTATGCGTCTCTACGGCCGAATCCTCGATCACCACGCTTTCGCTAACCGTGCTACCCGCGGACAGCTGTGGCAGGCTCAGAACCGGCATCGTTCCCGAAGGCGTCACCTGGGCGATCGTATAGGGGCCGACCGATTCGCCATTGACGTAGAGCGGATTGACTGCCTCGAACGTGAGCTGATAGTCGGCCACCGTCTTGCCGGCAGGCAGAGGCACCCCGCTCAGATCAAAGAAGCCCTCCACGGTCGCATCATCGGTGCCGAAGCGGTTCAGCGTGTTCCCCTCGGCGTCTACCGCGCCGGTAACCGGGTTGCCGGCATTGCTGTGGAAGCTGACGCCGCTTACCGCGGACACCGGATAGCGCACGTCCGGCACCCCGCCCGTGAGCGGCGTCAAAACCACGTTCACCCCTTGCATGCCCTGCCCGCGCTTGAACTGGATCGTGCCCTGCACAGAAATCGTTGCCTGCGCCGTAAGCTGCTTGTTGTTAAAGGCGTGAATGTTTGCGCTCGTCACCGGGTAGAGCCGGTTCAAGCCCGCAATATCATCCAGGCGCAGCACCAACGGGTTGGTCATGCAACTGTAGCGGGTGCCGGAGCATAGCCACTCGTAAGGATGCATGATCGGCCAGCCCGCCTGGCCCTCGGTGGTCGTGTGGTCCGGGAACATCGCATCATTGACCTGCGACCAGTCCAGCCCCAGCAACCGCCCAAATGCCCGCACCATCTGGTACTGCAGCAGAGTCACGCCGGCTGCCGTCCCCGCGCAGCGCCCATTGAGGATCATGAGGCCGTGCGCCAGGTTCCCGGCCGTGGTCATGTTGTCGATCTGCGTAAATACGCCGTCCTGGGTGCAGTTGGCCGGGTTGCTCGCGCCCGTTCCATAGATCGCGTCGATCACGCTGCCATCCGCATCCATGATGATGCCAACCGGCTTCCCGGTCGCGCTAGGCTGCACATCGGCCGGCAGCGTTGCGCCGCTCCCCATCGGGCTGTTCGCCGTAACGTTGCTGCCGCTTACGTCCTCGCTCAGTTGACCGCCCTTGGTGATAGTGACCGCCGCGGTGGGCACGGCAGTCCACACAGCGGCTGCCTTGTTCAGCATCGTGACCGCCTGCGACTGGTTGACCAGGCTGCTCAGCGTGCCCTGATCGATGTAGTACACCAGGCTGCCGCCGGCCCAGACGACCGGCGAGCCTTTCGCTGCAGGGTCAAAGTAGTTCACCCCTGCCACCCAGTGCGGCCCGCTCGCTGACGCTACCTGCCATCCGACCACCAGCGAAAGCAGCGCCGCGCATCCTGCGCGCAGACCGCGCCGCACCCCGGCGCGGTCCGCCGACCGGATGGCGGTAGAGACAGTGGCGAAGATCGATGCGCAGGCAGACAGGAACATGGCTCTCTCCAGCGCCCGCAATCACGATCCACACAAGGCGCATGTCCATTTCGCCACGCGGCGGAGCTCGCTTGAGAAAAATCAGGAGCCCGGCGAGAGCCAGGTTTTCAGAGTGGGAGGGGCGCAGCAGAGTGTTCCAAATCGGATCACAAGTCTCGGAGATGTTGGCCGATGAGGCCCTGCCGCCGCGCGATCTGTGCCGAGCGGCTAGAGACAGGGCCGGATCAGGTCGCGGCGCTTGTTCTTCAACAGAGAATCCAAGCTTCGCTCGACGGAAACGCTCGTCATCCTGGCCAGGGCACAAGCGTCGCAGTCGATTCCGTGTCCTGGTGGCCCAGCAGAACTGCGCAAATCCTTCGCGATGCTCAGGATGCCAGTCTCGTTCCGGAGAGAACTCCCTCGAGAAGCCACTTCGAGGAAGTAGTTGCGGGCAATGATTGCGAGACAAAACGATTCCGAGACAGGATCTAGATCTCGGGGAAAAAATCAAAGAACGCGTCGATACTCTGCCTCAATTGCGCCTCAATCTGCTCCCGCGAGCCTTCGAGCAAATGCATCGTCACGCGCGCCTCGTTGCCGTTCTTCAGCTCGATCGGCGCGTCACTCACGCCGGAAACTTCGTCTGCCGGAAGCAGGCGCATGCCATACACCAATGCCAGGTTTGCCATCTCGTTATCTTACGTGCCTCGCCCCGGGCCTTACCAAGGGGTCAACGCATCGATCGGCCCCTCTGCCGCATCTGCTATGGCTGCAGTTAGAATCAGGACACCGCATTATGTCTGAAACCATTCGCAACACTGTGATCCTCGGCTCGGGCTGCTCCGGGCTTACCGCCGCGATCTATGCGGGCCGCTCCAACCTGCGCCCGCTCGTCATCGAGGGCCACGAGCCCGGCGGCCAACTCTCCATCACCACCCTGGTCGAGAACTATCCCGGCTGGCCGGAGGGCATCCAAGGCCCCCAGCTCGTAGAAAACATGAAGGTTCAGGCCGCCCGCTTTGGCGCCGAGTTCCAGATGGGCCACCTGGTCTCGGCTGACCTCTCGCACGCCCCCTACACGCTCAACTTCGGCAAGGAGCAGATCCGAACGCACACCCTGATCATCGCAAGCGGCGCCTCGGCCCGCTGGCTGGGTCTGCCCTCCGAGCAGGCCCTGATCGGCCACGGCGTAAGCTCCTGCGCCACCTGCGACGGGTTTTTCTTCGGTGGCAAGGAGATTGCGGTGGTCGGCGGCGGCGACTCCGCCATGGAGGAAGCGATCTTCCTCACCCGCTTTGCCAGCAAGGTCACCCTGCTGCACCGCAGCGATACCTTCCGCGCATCGAAGATCATGCTGGAGCGCGCCCGCGAGAATGAGAAGATCGAGTTCCGCACCAACGTCGCGATCGAAGAAGTGCTGGGAGTCGAAGAAAAAGAGGTGCGCGGCGTCCGCCTGCGCGACCGCGTGACCGGCGAAAGCTCCGAGCTCGCCATCAGCGGTCTCTTTCTCGGCATCGGCCACGAGCCCAACGCCACAGCATTCGCCGGCCAGATCGACCTCGATGAGGATGGTTATATCAAGACGCACGAGCAGGTGTTTACCCGCGTGCCCGGCGTATTTGCCTGCGGCGACGTGCAGGATCGGCGCTATCGCCAGGCGATCACTGCGTCCGGCTCCGGCTGCATGGCCGCACTCGAGGTGGAAAAATACCTTGAAGAACACGGCAAGTGAGGATCCCGGGCAGAGACGGCGCGCACCGGCCCTGTCTTTGACCCGTGCATTCGGGACCAGCCTGCCATGCCGTCTATAGCCGAAAATCTCGCCCGCGTACGCGACGCACTCGCTGAGGCCTGCCGTCGCGCGGGGCGTCCGCGGGAGGAGGTCGAGCTCATGGCTGTCTCGAAGACCCATCCTGTCTCCTGCCTGCTTGAAGCCGCGCAGGCCGGGCAAACCGTATTCGGCGAGAACCGCGTCCAGGAATTTTCCGGCAAGCGTGACGCGCTGTACGCGAGCGGGTACTCGCTTGATCTGCAGCCAGCTATCCCCAGCCCGGATCACCCTCCGCCGCTGCATGTCCACCTGATCGGCCACCTGCAGTCGAATAAAGCCTCTCGCGCCGCGGGCATCTTTACTTCGATTGACACACTCGACTCGCTCAGGCTGGCCGAGCGATTGAACGATGCCGCGGCCCGCGCCGGCCGCCTGCTGCCCGTGCTGCTCGAAATCAAACTAAGCCACGAGCCGTCGAAAGAGGGTCTGGACCCGGAGAGCGCCGAGCTTAGGGTCCTGCTTGAGCGCCTGCCTGATCTATCCGCCCTCAGGCTCGATGGCCTGATGACTGTCGCCCCGTTGGACGAAAACGAAGAAATCGTCCGTGCCTGCTTCGGTCGATTGAGGCAACTGCGAGACACGCTCGCTCGCAGATACAGCCAGCTCGCCTTCCCCGTGCTTTCCATGGGGATGTCGGGCGATTACGCAATCGCGATCGAAGAAGGCTCGACGCAGGTGCGCCTAGGCACGGCGATCTTCGGCCCACGGCCGAGGCCGGTCTGAAGACAACCTCCAACCGGCCCCGGAGAGCCCCCTTCAGACAAAACAGGCCCATTATGGATCGAACCCGAGCGTGCGCTCGCTCTTCAAGGCAGAGTGGCCGCTTGGCCTTACTGCCTCGCCGCCTTCTTGGCCGCCTTCCTTGCGGCCGCCCAGCGCTTCCGCTGAGCACTCGCGATCCGCTCTCGGGCTTCCACACTCATCACCCGTCTCGGCCCGCCCGCTGCGTGTTTGGCCTTTTCCACCTTGGACGGGACGCCGTGACCGTTCGCGCTGCTTTCTCCTACCAGTAACCGCCGCACCAATTGCAGCCTCGCGATCTCTTCATCTACCGCGGCGAGCATTTGATTGCTTAACATGAAGCACCTCCTACAGATACACCTGGGTGGGGGATTGTCGACGCGAACTAGGTAGATTCCAGGCACTTACCCGCGGGGAGTAGACGCCTTTATGAAGAACAATTCGCATTTTTTTCACTTATAGATACAGCGTCATGCTGAATATGTGACCAAATATAACTATGCGCAACTGCTGATCATTCTAAGTCCCGACGCCCCCACCTATCTCGCCAGCAGACTAAACTTAGGTAACTCAACGATCCCGGGTATCCGGTTGACCAGCAGGTGCGGCCGCCAGGGGACAGCGCCTTGACGGGGGCCCGCTCGCGGTTTCCGCAGCAACCCCCGGGCGGCTACTCCGCTACACTGCTCCTGTGTTCCACCGACTCCACGCCGAGGAAGCTCATGAGCTCTTTGTACGCAGTCGTGCTCGGCTTGATCCTGCTCAGCCTGCTTGCGGTTTCACTTACGCGCGTGGGCTCGGTCAAGACCAAGGCGGATTTCCTCGTTGCAGGCCGATCGCTCCCCGCGTTCGTGCTGGTTTTCACGCTGCTGTCCTCCTGGATCGGATCAGGCTCTCTGCTCGGCGGCGCAGAGAACGCCTACAACCACGGCTTCTGCGCGCTCTGGCTGGCGGCTGGCGGCTGGGCAGGCTTGTTGCTGATCTACTTCGTCGCGCCGCGCGCCCGCAAGTTCGCTCAGTTCACCATTCCAGACCTGCTGGAAGCACGCTATAACCAGGCCGCGCGTGTACTGGGCGTCCTCGCTATCCTGTTCGCCTATACCGCAATCACCAGCTATCAGTTGATCGGCGGCGGCGACATATTAGCACTTACCTTCCCGGGCACTGTCACGCCGGAGTTAGGACGGTATGTAATAGCCGGCTTTGTTATCTTACTTACCGCCCTCGCTGGCATGTCTTCGGTCGCTTACATGGACCTAGTCATCGGCCTGCTGGCTACTGTCACCTTGTTAGTCTCAGGCCCCGTGCTGCTCCATGCTGCCGGGGGCTGGAGCGTCTTTCGTCACTCGCTGCCTGCCTCGCACTTTACCCTGTTCGGCGATCGCTCTATGCTCCAGGCCATCGAACTCTTTCTCCCCACCTGCCTGCTCATGCTCGGCAACCAATCCATGTACCAAAAGTTTTTCTCCGCCAGGTCAGAAAGCGATGCGCGGCGCGCGGTCGTCGGCTGGATCTTCGGCACCATCATCCTCGAAACCATCATCGTGCTCATCGCCATGCTAGGCCACTCGCTCGCGCTCGGCACGAACAGTCACCCCCCGGGCAGAGAAATCATCGCCTTCTCGGCGCTCCACTTTCTTCCCGGCTGGTTAGGCGCAGTGCTGATGGGCGCTATCTTCGCCAAGGTCATCTCGACTGCCAATAACTACCTCTTCTCGCCGGCCACCAACCTGGTCAACGATATCTACGCCCGCTACATCGCTCCCGATGCCTCCAATAAGCGAGTGCTGATCGTCTCGCGGCTCATCGTCGTATTGCTCGGCCTGTGGTCGCTCTACCAGGCGCTTCACACTTCTTCGGTGCTCAAGGCCACCCTCTACGCATACACGGTTTACTCGGCTACGCTTACCCCGGTCGTGCTCGCGGCCTTCTACTCGAGGCGTGTCACCTCCGCCGCTGCTGTCAGTGCCATCGCGTCCGGCACGCTGATCACTGTCACCTGGGACACGGCGCTGGTTCGCTCCCACCTGCCCCCCTGGCTGGCCGAGCGCGACGCTATCTTTCCCGCACTGGGCGCGGCGCTGCTCTGCCTGCTCTTTGTCAGCATGGTCACCGGCGCGCCGTCGGCGCAGGTGCTGGCGCGCTTTCACGGGCCGGTGCTGCCTGCGACCGAGGCCCCGGCCACTCCCGAGCCCTGAGATCAGCCCGCACCATCAGCCCGCCGGAAGATCTTTCGGGGTCGTTCCCGCCGTCTTCGAAACCTCTGCCCGCCTTCGCGAATCCAATGGCTCATGACGACAGCGACCATCAACGCAGCAGACAGCGGAATCTTCAAGCTGGGCGGCGACCTTCCGGTACACCGCCTCGGTTACGGAGCCATGCGGCTCACAGGCGAGGGCATATGGGGCGAGCCTCAGGACGCGGCCGAAGCCAGGCGCGTGCTTCAGCGTACCGTCGAGTTGGGCATCAACTTGATCGATACCGCAGATGCCTACGGACCGGAGGTCTCCGAGCGCCTCATCGCCGAGGCCCTTCATCCCTACGCCAAGAACCTGGTGATTGCGACCAAGGGAGGTCTGGTCCGGACCGGCCCCCAGCAATGGCTTCCGGTCGGGCGTCCCGAGTACCTGCACCAGTGCGTCGAGATGAGCCTGCGTCGCCTCAAGATCGAGCGCATCGACCTCTGGCAGCTACACCGCATCGACCCTAAGGTCCCCGCTGAAGAGTCGCTGACCAAGATCGCCCAGCTGCAGCAGCAAGGCAAGATCCGCCACGTAGGACTCTCCGAGGTCAAGCCTCACGAGATCGAGCAGGCGCTCAAGATCCTACCGATCGTCAGCGTCCAGAACCTGTACAACATCGGCGACCGCCAGCACGAGGATACGCTCGCGTTTTGCGAAAAGCACAACATCGCCTTCATCCCCTGGTTTCCTGTGGCCGCGGGCAAGCTTGCCAGGCAGGGTGGCCCGCTTGATACCGCTGCCAGGCGTCACGGGATCTCCGTTGCTGAGCTCGCCCTGGCCTGGCTGCTCCATCGTTCGCCGGTCATGCTGCCCATTCCGGGCACGTCCTCAGTCAAGCACCTGGAGCAGAACACGGCGGCAGCCAGCGTGCAGCTTGAAGCAGCCGAGTGGGCGTCGATCGAAGCCGAGGTCGAGGAGGCCAGCAAGCACTAGCCCCATCCAATGCGGAGACAGAGTATCCCGCCCTCTCGCTTCGCAGGCGGACCACTTCCATCCCGGTGTGCGTCAATCACCGGCTTCTCCCTGCTCACCGACTGGCTCCTGAACGCATCGAGGGGCCTGCGGCTGCCCCGACTTGGACTCCTTATGCCTGTTGCCGTGCTTACCCTTGAGCTCCGCATCGAACACGCCCGCTCCCTCAAAGACCGGCGCCAAGTGGTGCGGAGCCTCAAGGAGCAGCTCGCGCACGGTTTCAACATCTCCATAGCCGAGATGGACGGCGCCGTCACCTGGCAATCCGCTACCCTCGGCGTCGCTGCGATCTCGGCTTCCCGGGACTTTCTCCGGGGCCAGATGCATACCCTGGAGGCCGCCGCGACCCGCATGGCCAATGAGCTCGGCGCAGAGATCGCCGACATCTGGTGGGAGTTCCGGGAGGAGCCCGACGAGCCGTGAAGAATCCGCTGGGACCGCGCCTCTCTCCCGCGCAAACGCCCTTCTGCTATCCTCAACCGTCAAACAACCGAAGGATACTCCCATGCCAGAACAGCGGGCACGCAAGTACCACCAGGACCGTGTTGCCGAGACCATGCGCGAAGAGATCGACGCCATGATCCTGGGCGATTTGTCCGATCCACGCATCAGCTCGTGCCATGTAACCCAGGTGCTGCTCAATCCCGGCGGCAAGTCAGCCGAGGTGTATGTGCAGGTGGATGAAGGCACCGCGGAAGCAGAAGACAAGACCGTCGAAGGCCTGATGGCGGCGCGGGGCTACATCCGTGTCGAGCTCAAGGTCCGCATGGGCAAGCGCCATGTGCCCGAGCTCACCTTCCACGCCGACCGCTCCGACCGCATGCAGGCCCGCATCGAGGAACTGCTGGCGCGCAAGCGCAACCACGCCCGCAGCAAGACAGCCTCCGGTCTCCCCGGCGAGCCTTCGAGTACGCTTCTGCCGGTATCGACTGGAAGCTCCGGCAGCAACTCATAGACCCCGAGCCACCGAAGACGCTCATCCCGAATGCGGCGAAAGACCTGTTCGCCCCTCGGATCCGCGCGCCGCGCGACGGCCCGCTTTGCTGCGCTCGGCGAAAAACCTGTCGCTTTTCCGCACCATCGAGCCAGGCTCCACCACTTGAGCCCTGCGCCAGGCAAAGGCCTTTCCCGTTTCTGGTAGCCTTAATCGATCAGCGTCGACTCGGAAACAAGAAGGCACGTGGATTCTCAATACATCAGCACGGCCTCCGGCCAGCCCATGCGCGTGCGGCCCCGCAGCCTGCGCGAGCGCTTCTGGCATCCGGATCTCCTGCTCGAAACGCTCACGCTCCTCGGGGCGACCATCTTCCTGCTCTTCTACGGACTGGTGCCGATGTTCGGCGGCGCAGGTCTCGGCCTGGTCGGCGCAGACGAGCCCCGCTACGCCCAGGTGGCTCGCGAAATGCTCGCCCGCCACGACTACATCACCCCCGTGCTCTACGGGCATCCCTGGCTGGAAAAGCCGGCGCTCTACTACTGGCGGGCTATGTTCGCCTTCCGCGAGTTTGGCGTACACGATTGGTCTGCTCGCCTGCCCTCCGCCAGCTTCGCTTTTACGCTGGTCGTACTCATCTACCTGCACATGCGCCGCTTTCGCCCCGGCGGCCAGCTCGATGCGGCCCTGATCACCGCATCCTGCGCCGCCATCCTGAGCTTCGCGCGCGGCGCCTCGACCGACATGCAGCTGGCCGCCCCCTTCGGCATCGGCATGCTGGGCTGGTACGCCTGGTACGAGACCGACTCCAAGTTCTGGCTCTTCGACCTATACTTCTTCGTCGGCGCTGCGACCCTGGCCAAAGGCCCGGTTGCGCCCTTCCTGGCCATGGTGATCATCTTCGCCTTTGCCGCTCTCCGGCGCGAGTGGACCATTCTTCGACGATCCTTCTGGTGGCCGGGCGCCGTGCTTTACCTGGCCATGGTCCTGCCCTGGTTCATCGCTGTACAGCGGCGCAACCCGAACTTCCTGCGCGTCTTCTTCTTTGAGCACAACCTCGAACGCTTTGCCACCAACCGCTACCAGCATGAACAGGTGCTCTGGTACTACCTGCCCGTTGCCCTGCTCTCGCTCATGCCCTGGACGGTCATCTCCCTGACCGCCCTTGGCTCCGCCATCCGCGAATCGTTCGCCGAGTGGCGTGCCCGTCGCGCCAAGCATCACTACATGGGCTTTCAGCGTACCGGGGACGCTTTTCCCGAGTTCCTCGTCATCTGGGCCGTGCTGCCCATCCTGTTCTTCTCCTTCTCTGACTCCAAGCTGCCCGGCTACATCCTGCCCTCGATCCCGCCGCTTACCATCCTGACCGGCGACTATCTCAATCGCATCCGTGAGCGCGGTCTGCGCGCCTGGTTGCTCATCACGCATGCACTGCTGGTCGGCTCTCTCACCACCAGCATCCTGCTCGTGCCGCTCTACATCGAGCTGCCGGCGCACACGGCCCTTCCCGCGCGCGCGATCCTGGCTGCCGGCATGTCCGGCCTCGCCGCTGCGATGCTCGTGCTGCTCGTCGTCGCCCGCTTCGGCATCGCACGCCTGCGCGCCGCCACCATGGTCCCGCTGATCATGCTGCTGCTGTTTATCTTCGGCATCGGCCCGGTATTCGGGATTCCTGCAATCGCTGCCTCCAAGCGCACCATCCAGGCGCTCGATCTCAACTACTCGCCGCGCCCGCTCTCGCTCGTGCTTGCCGCCCTCGCCCCGCCGCCGACCCCGGTTGCCATCTACCGGGTCCGCCGGGATGTTCAGTATGGCGTCGCCTTCTATCGCAACGACCCGGTGATCAACTACGACCGCTCCCCTCTGCCCGCCGGCCGACACGTGCTGATCACGCGCACACCCTTCAATGCCGACCTCACCCAACGGCTGGCCGGCCGCACATACGCCCCACTCTTTTCCCTGCCCGAGCAGGGGCTCATTGTTTACCAGGTGGAGGCCGAGAGCCCTTCGCAGCCGCCCCACTCCCCCCCGTCCGGCCTGACACCATGAACGACGCCAACACTGCAAAATACCAGCCCGCGCAAACGCGGGTCTTGCCGGCGCGTTTCGCATGCCGCGCATACCCTGCGGTATGCTCCTAGCAGGGCATCTGTGAGCGCCGCGATCCATCCCGAAATCCTCGACCTGCGCCATTACTCCGCTCAAAGCCTGCGCCCGGTTCTTGAAGAAGAGAGTCGGCTGTGGAGCGAGCGCCTCGCATGGGACTATCGCACCTCCACCGACCTGCTGTTGCAGTACCTAGACGCACGCGTGCTTCCCGGCTTTGTCGCGGTCGACAATGGTCGCGTGATCGGCTACGCCTTCTGCGTTTACGAAGAGCGTAAGGCCATCGTCGGCGATGTCTTCGCCATGGAGCCCAGCCAGCCCGGTGGCCCCTCCCGCGTCGAGGTCGAAGTGCTCCTGCTCGAGCACCTGCTCTCGCTGCTGACCCACTCCCCGGGGGTTGAGCGCATCGAGTCGCAGCTGCTGCTCCACTCCCATGACAAGCACACCGCCATCTTCGAGCGGGCCGGCTTCGAGGTGTATCGCCGCATTTTTATGGAGCGAAGCCTGCAAGGAGCCGGGGAGCGCAACGCACCCAGCCCCAAAGAGGCACAGGCTCTGGAGCGCAACGGCTTTCTAATGCGCAGCTGGCGCGATAGCGATTTCACCCCGTCCGGAAACCTGATTGCCTCCGCCTATGATGGGCACCTGGACAGCGTGATCAACGACCAGTACCGCTCGGTCGCCGGCTCGCTGCGCTTTCTGCACAACATCATCCGCTTTCCGGGCTGCGGTCTCTTCGATGCGAAGAGCTCGCGCGTAATCGAGCACCGTGAGACGGGCGCTCTCGCAGGCATCCTTCTTTGCTCGAGAGTACGGCAGGACGTTGGCCACGTAACCCAGGCCTGCGTGGCCCAGGGCTGCCGCCAGCTCGGATTGGGCACGATGATGCTGCGTAGCACCATGCAGGAGTTGGCACAGCGTAACTTCAGCAGGATCTCGCTGACCGTCACAGAGGGAAACAGGAGCGCGGCCGCGCTCTATCGCCGCCTCGGCTTCCTCGATCAGCACAGCTTTGACGCCATGGTCTGGACCGCCGGCCAAAACGGCTCGCCCAACGCCCGCAGACTTTGACAGGTTAGCGGGCTTCGCCGGGCAGGAGCGGCGCAAAGCCACGCCGGGGCATGCGAAGAAAGAGTTCGCCCCGAACAGAGCCGGGCATGTGGTTCGGTAATGCTTCGAGCTCAGAGGGCTATCGCGCTCGAAGCTAACGCCGTACCAGGAACATTAACCAGCTGGCCCCCACCGTCACCACAACAAAAAGCGACCAGCAGTAAAGTCCATAGCGAATCATGCCGCGCGGCGTCGAGCGCTGCGTGATCCCGAAGACGATCGAGGTGAACGTGGCAAAGAGCAGTACGGCAAGAAAATGCGACGGGGCAAAGCTCACGCAGCCTTCCTCCCGATCCGCAGGTTGTGCGCGTCCACAGCGGAGATAAAGTTCAGCAATCCGGCCACCACGACGAACTTTGTCCCATAGTCCGCCGTCGCTACCTGCACCGCCGCGCGGCCGAGCCCGAGACCGTTCCCGACCAAGTAAAACAACCCGGAGCCCAGGTCCCCCACAAAGCCCAGCATGCCCAGCGGATCATCGGCGTTAGGCTGGTAGAGCTTGCCCTGCATCGAGATGCCCAGCCAGAACATGGCCGCGATGGAGACAAAAAGCAGCAGCGCCCGCACCCAGTGGCGGGTGAGCAGGTGGCCGGCGCCGGGAATCAGCCAACCTAGAACGAGTGCGATGGAGAAGGCAGCATGCTTGCTGCTTCTCTGGAGAGTGTCGGGCATTGCTCTGATTCTACCGCAGTGTGCGGGCACAACCCCTGTTGCGCCTTGACTCGGCCAGCATCCCGGCATCGACGCAACCCACCCCGTCGACAAGAGGGCTCTCTCCCATGTGCCCGGCTCCCGGCAGAGCGGTGTCATCCCTGAGCCAGGCGAAAGCCTGCCTCTTAAGCCGGGCATGCAAGCGCTTGCGGCGCTTCAAGCGACGGGCAAGCTCTCAGATCCGCAACAACTGCTCCTGGACTCTCCCCGTCACGACCGCTTGGCCGGGCGAGGTGATCATGTTCACCTCGCTGCGAACGCCAAACTCCGCCAGGTACACCCCGGGCTCGACCGAAAAGCAGGTATGCGGCAGGAGCATCCTTTCATCATGGGTCTCCAGGTTATCCAGATGGGCCCCGGTCCCGTGAATCTCAGCCGCGATGCTGTGCCCGGTCCGATGCGTAAAAAACTTCCCCAGGCCCGCCTCGTCGATCACCCGCCGCGCCGCATCATCTGCCTGCCAGCCCGCAATGGGCACTCCCGCGGCGAACGCCTCCTTGACAGTGTGGATCGCAGCATCCCGCGCGTCGCGGACCGCCGCAAAGACCGAATCCTCAAGCCCGCTCGGCGGCCGCCCCAGCACACCCGTCCAGGTAATGTCGTAAAAACAGCTCCCCGCCCGATCCTTGCGCCCCCAGATGTCTACGAGCAGAAAATCTCCATCCCGGATCACCCGCGCATGCTCCGCCGTCGGCTCGTAATGGGAGTCGGCGCTATTCTCATTCACAGAAACGTTCGGCCCGTTCGCCCACACCAGGTCCTCGCGGCGCATCGCCTCGCTCAGCCACGCCACCATGTCGTACTCGGTCGTCCGCTCGCCCGCGTCGAGCCTGCGCCGCAACTCCCGAAATCCCTCCGGCAAGAGCCGGTCAATCGCCCGCTGCGCCTGGTAGTGGCTCGCAATCTGCTCCTCGCTCAGCACTGCCTCGAAGTGGCTGACAAGATCCGCCGAGCTCACGATCGTTTTGCCCATGGCGCGCAGCAGCTCGACCGTTCCCGCATCGACAAGGGACACGTACATGATGGCGTTGCGCGGCGAGTACTGCATCGCTACCCGCGTGTGCGGCGCCAGGATCGCCTCAAGCGCACCCTCATGTTCCTGCCACGACGAGTAGCGATGCTTGGCTCCCGGCAGCGCATCCAGCCGGCCCCCTTCAATCCGGTGCACCAGCTTTTGCGGCTCGCCCTCAGCAGGGATCAGGTAATACCAGCGCCGCGTCACGTGCGCCGCTATGTCCAGCCCCAGCAGGCGATACGCAATCGGGTCGCGCCCATGGTGATCGTAGAAGAGCCACGCGTCGAGTTGTTGCTCACGCAGCGCGGACTGGATCGCAGCAAGGTCGAACTCGGCCATGCTCCCGATTGTAACCACCCGCAGGGAAGTCGATGGCGGCGCCCTGTCTTGAAAGCCGGTCGCGCCTGCTTTCCGAGTGCCACCCACGCAGGGAAGCGACCAGCCGGGCGCCCCGACCCTCTCGCTTCTGCAAGAGGGTCTGGACCAGACCTCCCCGTCAATGTTCCCGTGACAAGCCCGCGCTATGATCTCCAGAGCACCTAGAGGAAACCGTGACCTGGTACGAACTCGACAACGCCTCTGATCCGCAGCTCGACCAGCTGGCCGCGCAGTACACCCTGCACCCTCTGCATATCGAGGACTGCCGCACCGAGGGCGAGCGCGTCAAAACCGAGGTCACCCCGCAGTACACCTTCACCCTGCTCCATACCTACGAGCTGCCCGCTGCCGGCGAGCCGGTCCGCCACGCAATCTGCATCTTTGCCGCAAAAGAGTTCTGTATCACCATTGCCGACCGCCGCCAACGCGCGGTCGTTGCGGCGCTCGCCCGCGCCCGCCAGGACGGACCGGACTGCTACCCCGGGCGCGTGCTCTATCTCACCTTCGACAGCGTGGTCGACTCCTACTTCCCTACCCTGGACGCGCTTGACGATCGCATCGACGAGCTCAGCGACCGGGTCATCTCCGGCTCGCCGGCCATGCTTGAAAACATCTTCGGGGTCAAACGGTTGCTGGTCGACTTCCGGCGCCTGCTCGTCAACACCCGCGACGCCAGCATGCACCTGCAACGCGACCCCAATTCGATCATCGACCCCGAACACCAGCTCTTTCTTCGCGATCTCTACGACCACGTAGCCCGCCTGCTGGACTCGGTTGAAAGTCAGCGCGACTTGCTCACCAACGCTCTGGATATCTACTTATCCAGCATCGCCAACCGTACCAATGAGGTGATGAAGGTGTTGACCGTAGGCAGCACGATCGCCCTGCCCGCGCTCGTCGTCACCGGGGTCTACGGCATGAACGTAAAAGGGCTGCCGTTCTTAAATTCTCCCCACGGCGCCGAGTTAGTTCTCGCCACTACACTCGGACTTACATTTGTCTTACTCGCAGCACTCCGCAAGTTGGGGTGGATCTGAGCAATCGCCGCTCAATCCAGCGCAGGCTGAACCAACCCCGACGTCCGATCGCTCAGATGAACCAACGCAAGAAACCGTGACCGCAAGCCCCGGGGAAGTAGCTGCGGTTGCTTCCAACGCGCGCTGTCCCCAACCAAAGCTAGTCCTTGGCCAACTCCGCCTCGATCGCTCCCCGCACCTCGGGCGAGTCCGGCAACAGGTTCGGAGCGAACCGGGCAACCACTTCCCCACTCCGCCCGATCAAGAACTTCTCGAAGTTCCAGAGCACCTCGGGCGGCTCGGTCAGGGTAGCGCCGAACTCCACCAGTTCCGCCCGAAATGCGGTCGTATCCCCCGTCGTCTCAGGCTTCGCCGCGATCAGCGCCGAGTAAAACGGATGCCGCTCCGCGCCAGTCACGGCGATCTTCGCATACATAGGAAAATCGACCGCAAAGGTGCCCCGGCAGAATTGAGCAATCTCGCGATTCGACCCCGGCTCCTGCTCCGAGAAATCGTTCGCCGGAAATCCGCAAACGACAAAGCCCCGCTCGCGATACTGCCGGTACAGCTTTTCAAGGCCGTCATACTGCGGCGTAAGCCCGCACTTTGAAGCCACGTTGACGACCAGAACCACCTTGCCCTTGTACTCAGCAAAGGAGGCCGGCGTACCATCGATCCGCTCGACAGCAATACTGGAAAGATCCATGCTCATAGCTAAAGCATCGCATACACGCGCCATCTTTGCGACGCCGGCTCACCGCAGACCCGACGATCAAGCGGGAAGTTTCCGAGCCATCTCGGCCGCACTCGCAGGACCAGGTCTCGCCTTCCCACCAGCCATGGATGGGACGGGCGCGAGCGAAAGGATGCACTTGGCGCCGCGGCTCGCAGCTTGTCCTGACCCGAGTACTTTGGTACCGCCACCGGGAACTACCGCGGCCGGCATTTCTTCCGTCCTTGCTGGCTTGCTGCCGGCTTACGCAGGGATTGCTGGAGATCCTTATGCGCTTGATCCTTCGCAAGCAATAAAAATGCCCGCGCTGTGCGCGGGCATTTGGCAGAGGAGCGAGTGGCCTAAGTAGCAGCCGCCACCGCAGCCACAGGCTTGGCCGCAGTCAGCTCCGCAGCCACCCGCTCGGTCGTGAATGCATCGATCACATCGCCAGGCTTCACATCGCTGAACCCGCCCAGGCCGACACCGCACTCCATGCCGTTGGTGACCTCGCGCGCATCGTCCTTGAACCGCTTGAGCGAGGTGAGCTTGCCCTTGTGCACCTCGACCCCGTCGCGCATCACGCGCACATCGGTGTCGCGGCGGAGCACGCCATCGGTCACGCGGCAGCCAATAATGGTGCCGACCTTCGGAATACGGAAGACTTCGAGCACCTCCGCACGGCCCAGGTACGCCTCGCGGTAGACAGGGTCGAGCAGCCCCAGCATTGCCTTGCGAATCTCGTCCTGAAGCTCGTAGATAATCGAGTGCAGCCGGATCTCGACACTCTCCTGCTCGGCGAGATCGCTCGACTTGCGATCCGGCCGCACATTGAAGCCGATGATGATCGCATTCGAAGCAGACGCAAGCAGCACATCCGACTCGGTAATCGCACCCACCCCAGAATGGATCACCTTGATCCGCACCTGGTCATTGGACATCTTCTGCAGTGAGTCGGCCAGCACCTGCACCGAACCCTGCACGTCGCCCTTGATGATCAGCGACAGCTCCTTCATGCCGGCCTGCTTGATCTGATCCGCCAGGCCCTCCAGAGTTACGCGCGAAGACTTCGCCAGCGTCGACTCGCGCTCCTTCATCTTGCGGTACTGCGCGATACCCTTGGCCTTGTCGCGATCGGAGACGACCAGGAACGTATCCCCGGCATCCGGCATGGCTTCAAGCCCCAGAATCTCGACCGGGGTCGAGGGCCCGGCTTCCTCGATCGCGCGCCCGCGATCATCAAACATGGCGCGGATCTTGCCGAAGGTGTTGCCGACGATAAAACTGTCCCCGGAGCGCAGCGTTCCGTTCTGTACCAGCACAGAGGCCACCGCACCGCGCCCGCGGTCAAGCTTCGCTTCGACCACCGTGCCCACGGCCGAACGGCCCGGCGTCGCCTTCAGATTCGCAACGTCCGCGGTCAGCGTGATGTTCTCCAGCAGCAGGTCCAGGTTCAACTTCTTCTTCGCCGACACATCGACAAAGATCGTATCGCCGCCCCAGGCCTCGGGCACAACCCCTCGATCGCCCAGCTGCTGCTTGACCCGGTCCGCATTGGATTCGGGCTTGTCGATCTTGTTGACGGCAACGATGACCGGCACTCCCGCCGCCTTGGCATGATCGACCGCCTCAAGGGTCTGCGGCATCACGCCATCATCGGCAGCCACGACAATGACAACGATGTCGGTGACCTTGGCGCCGCGCGCACGCATGCGGGTAAACGCCTCGTGGCCGGGGGTGTCGAGAAACACGATCTCACGCCCAAAGGCAGGCGAGTCGGGCTTGGTGATCTTGACCTTGTACGCGCCGATATGTTGCGTGATCCCGCCTGCCTCGCCCCCTGCCACGTCGGTCTCACGGATTGCGTCGAGCAGCGAAGTCTTGCCGTGGTCGACATGGCCCATCACCGTCACCACCGGCGGCCGGGAGACCTCGAGTTCATCGATATTCTCCTGCGAAAGGATGTTCTCGATCGCCTCGTTCGCCATCTCGTCTTCAAAGGTGATGATCTCTGTGTCCGCGCCAAACTGCGCGGCGACGTCTTTGACCAGCTCCCCGTCGAGCGATTGGTTCACGGTTACAAACACGCCGCGCATGAGCAGTGACGCGATCAGATCCTTGCCGCGTACATCGAGCTTCTCAGCCAGGTCCTTGACGCTGATTCCTTCCGTCACCGTGATCTTGCGGGTGATGGGCACAGGCTCGTTGGACAACATCACGCCACCAAACCGCGGCGGCGGATTGAAGCCCTTCATCGGGCCTTCCTTCGACTTCGGGTACTGCTGACGCCCGCGGCCCTTGGGCCCGCTCGGACGCTGCGGCCGTGGAGCCTCGCCCATGGGCGGAGGACCGCCGGCACCCGGAGCGCCGCCCGGGCGCGCGCCAAAGCCGGGGCGCGGTCCGCCGAAGCCAGGCCGAGCGCCACCTGCGCCTGCGTATCCTGGACGTGCGCCCGGCGCGCCGCCCGGTCCGCCCGTCGGCGAGGTCCGTGTCGGATGCATCGGACGCCGCGCCCCCCCGGGGCCTCCAGCGCCCTGGTAGCCGCCGCCCTGGCCCTGATAGCCGCCACTCGGGCGCTGGCCCTGGTAGCCCGTTCCCGGAGCTCCGCCCGGGCCCGCCGACCCGCCCGGCCGCCGATCAAAGATAGGCCGTCCACGTTGCACACCACCCGGCCCGCCCGCAGTCGAAGGCCCGGTAGAGGGAGCAGCCGCGCGCGGCGGCGGCGCCGGTGCAGAGTACACAGGCCGGGGCCCGGTCTGCGGCATAATCACACGGCGAGCCGGTACTACAGTTTCGTTCACCGGCACATCCGCCGGCTCCACACCGGGGGCAGCGGCTACCGGCACAACCGCCGGCGGCGCTACCACCGGCACCCCGGGAGTCGTCACCGAGGGTATCGCGGGAGCGATATTCATCTGCTGCGAGGGCGCGGAGACAGGCGGACGCGCAGCCACCGGCGCCGCCGGGGCGCTCGAGGCGAGGGGCGATCGCGGCTGGTTGGCAGGATGCGCTGTGCCCTGACCGGCACTGGCCACCGGCGGTCGCGCCACGACCGGGCCCGCCGGCGCCTTCGACGCAATGGCGGGCGGCGCAATGATCTGGGGAGCCTGCCGCGGCAAAGGCACAATCCGCCGGGGCGCAGGCCGCGCTGGATCCAACGCCGGCGGTGCGGAACGAACCGGCGCAACAGGGCGCGCAGCCTGCGGCAGCGCACTGGCTGGGGGCGCCGATGCAGCCGCGGGCCGGGGCACAGCGGGGGAGGGAGCCGGGCTCACGGAAGGCGCTGACGCTGCCGGCTCAGGCCGGGCAGCCGCGGGCTCAGCTGCCGTAGGGCTGGCCGGCTCAGGGCTTGCAGCAGGGGTGGCAGCAGCGGTTGAAGCCGGCGGCGGAGGCGCGACTGCAACCACGGGCGCAGCGGCTACCGGCGGCGCTGCAGCCACAATAGCCGTGGGCACGCGGGGCGAGCCTGCACCAGAGGTTGAGGAACGCGCCGCTTGAGGCTGCTGCCCCGGCCGCTGTCCGTTCGGAGCAGCCCCCTGCCCGCCTCGCGGGTCGGGCCGCTGCTCCTGTCGCTGCTGGATCGCCCGGAGCGCATCGCCTGGCCGTGAGACCCGCGACAGGTCAATCTTGGGCCGTTCTTCCTGCTGCGCGCCGCGCGCAACTCCGCCTCCCCGGCCGCCGCCACGGGTCAACGCGCCGCGCACACGCTCGGCCTCGTCAGCTTCCAGCGAGCTCGAGTGCGTCTTCTTCTCCGTCACACCGACGGCTGTCAACACGTCGAGGATCGCCTTGCTCTTGACTTCCAGTTCCCGCGCTAAATCGTTAATCCGAACTTTACTCATCCGCCCCTTTTATTCCACCTACGCGCTTAAGTGCTCATCGCTACCTCGGCACAGCAGGAGTTACCGCAATCATCATTATGGCTCGGAAACGCTCGTCTTGCACCCATATTTCGGGCAACCGGCGCGTTTCGACGAGCTGAAGCTCCACGCGCAGACCGCATCAGCCGGCGCCTTCGTCGACCTTGACATCCTCACGGCGCTCATCGCGCGGCTCGTCGAGATTGCCCTCAACCACCGCTTCGGCCCGTGCAATTTCCGTATTCGGATGATGCTCGGCGAGCACCCGGCCTGTGTCGTCACGACCCGGCACCAACGACTCGGCGCCCTCATCATCGAGCGAAGGGCCTACCTCGGTGACCTCAGCGAGCCGCTCTTCGGCCACCTCATCGGTGATTCGGCCCGACCCGTCGCGGGCGTTCGGCTCCTCGTCGTCCTGGGTCAGCCCCAGCTGCAACGCCTCGATCTCTTCTTCCGCCTCGGCGTCGGCCTGGTCGGAGAGACGCTTGAGCTCCGGATCGCGACGCAACGCAGCGGTATCGTCGGTGTCCTCGGTCGACTCGCCCGACGCCTCGACCACCGTGAGGGAACCGCCCACCAGCTCCTCGAGCCGCTCGATCGTCGCTTCGTCGGCCAGGTCGCCCGTGCGGACTGCCGGCGCCGCCTCATCCTTGCCGTACACCGAGCTTTCGCTCAGGTCGACGCTGGTCCCTGCTTGCTCGTCAGCCACTTCTGCTGCTCCTTGTTCGGGAACGGCCGGCGCGGGTCGTTCCTCTCCCTCTTCGTATTCCCCAAAGTAATGCCGGACCGCCACGCTGATCTTTTCCAGCGTCTTTTCGCCGATGCCGGGGATCTCCTCGAGTTGCTCGGGCGTCATGTCGGCCAGAGCCTCCACCGTTGTGATGCCGGCCGCCACCAGCTTCTCGATAATCTGCTCGCCGAGTTCGGTGACCTGCTCGATCGCCGTCGCGCCCCCGCCCGAGAAGGCCGACATCTGCTGCTCGACCTCCTGGCGCTTCTCTTCCTCGCTCTTGATATCGATCTTCCAGCCCAGAAGCTTGGCCGCGAGCCGCACATTCTGGCCCTTCTTGCCGATCGCAAGCGAGAGCTGCGTATCATCCACGATGACCTCGAGCTGCTTATCGGAAAGATCCGCAATCGAGACCCGGCTTACCTTGGCCGGCTGCAACGCCTTTTCGGCAAAGGTCGTGATCTCTTCTGAAAACTCGATGATGTCGATCTTCTCGCCGCGCAGCTCGCGAATGATCGATTGCACCCGCATGCCCTTCATACCGACGCAGGCTCCAACCGGGTCAACGTCCTTGTCGCGCGACAGGACGGCAATCTTGGTCCGCTCCCCGGCCTCGCGCGCAATCGCCCGAATGGTCACGGTCCCGTCGTAGATCTCAGGCACCTCGCTTTGAAACAGCGAGGAAACCAGCTCCGGCGCTGCCCGCGATACGATCACCTGCGGCCCCTTCGCTGCGCGATCGACCCGCAGCAGGACCACCCGGACGCGCTCGCCCACTGCGAATTGCTCCAGGCGCGACTGCTCGCGGCGCGGCATCCGCGCCTCGGCCCGGCCCAGCTCAAAGATCGTGTCCTGAGGCTCCACCCGCTTCACGGTCGCGGTAATGATCTCGCCCATGCGGTGGTTGTATTCGAGAAAGACCGTGTCCCGCTCCGCCTCGCGAACCTTCTGGAAGATGACCTGCTTGGCCATCTGCGCCGCAATCCGGCCCAGCATCTCCGTCGGCTTGTAGTAGCGGATCTCGCCGCCCACTTCCACCTCCGGAGCCAGCTCCCGGGCAGCCTCGAGGGTGATCTGGTTGACCTCGTCCTCGATCTCTTCCGGCGTCTCGACCACGGTCTTGTAGACATAGGCGCGGATCTCGCCGGAGTCCTTGTCCAGCTCGGCCCGCATGTTCTCCACCGTCTTGTAGTACTTGCGCGTGGCCAGCGCAATTGCGTCTTCCACGGCCGCCACCACGATCTGGGGCTCGATGCCCTTGTCGCGGCTCAACATCTCAATGCTCTGATATAGCGCGCTTGCCATAGTCTCTCGAATCCTCAATGCTGCTCGTAGTGCTCAAACCTGGCGCGGTCAGCCCAATGCCCCGCCCCCATCTCAAAACTCCGGAACAAGATGCGCCTTCTCCACATTGCCGAGAGCGATCTCGATCCTCTCGGGCACCGGCGGCGCACCCTTCTTCGGCTTCTTGCCCGCCTGCTTGCCGCCCAGTTCGAGCAGCAGCGTCTCCCCGTCCAGCCCCGCGATCCGCCCCTGCCAGTGGCGGTTCCCGCCAATCGCTTCAAAGGTCTGCAGTTTGACCAGGCTGCCCGTAAACCGCTTGTAGTCCCCGGCCTGCGCCAACCGCCGGTCCAATCCCGGCGACGAGACCTCCAACACGTACTCGGTACCCGGCAACAGCTCTTCCACGTCGAGCACCGTGCCGAAGTCTCGGCTGA
Source organism: Vulcanimicrobiota bacterium (assembly GCA_964658225.1). Lineage (GTDB taxonomy): Bacteria > Acidobacteriota > Terriglobia > Terriglobales > Acidobacteriaceae > EB88. The sequence continues at coordinate 27,855 of CAZZYH010000001.1, forward strand.
AGATCTCGCAATCTCCGTGCGTCACGCCGGATAAAAACTCCAGGCTGGCCACGCACGGCAACCCCTCCAGGAACGCCTCCTCCTCCTGGCCGGCATATTCGTCCCGCGCGTCAGCATCCGGCTCCTGCTCGTCTGCGGCTGCTTGTCCCCCCGGCTCATCCTTTTCATTGATCTCAGGCGTCGCCGGTATCTCCGGCCCGGACCCACGGGCGGCTGCAGTCGACGACCCGCCGTGCGCCCCTCCACGCTTCGCTTGAAGGGCAGCCACCCGCTCTTGAAGCTTCGCCCGTTCGACTGCGTTCTTCTCGATGAACACCCGCAGTGTTCGATGCTTGCCGCCACCGCCCAGGTACTCTACATCCACTACGTCGAGCCCGTGCGAAGCAGCCACCCGCTCCGCAAGGGCCCTGACTTGTTCCAGCTTCAGCGCCATGCTGCCTTCCGTACGCGTCAGCGCCCCGCGTCGCCAACCTAAGTGTCGCGGAGCCGTCGCCTGAGCGAGCCCGGACTGGCCGCAAAGAAAAAGTGGGCTTTCGCCCACTCGCTTATCCGTGCCCGGTTGGACAACACACAACCCGGCGCGGTCTTAGCTCCTACCTAGAGTAGGATACGCCCCCGGGGTCACCTTTTCAAACCTGCCGCTCCAGCACTCCCGGCGCAGGGAAGAAAACGTGCCCGGCAAGCAGTGGGTCCGGGCCCGGCGCGGGACACACCGAGAGTAGTTCTACGGACAGTGAAAGTCCTCCGCTCCAGCTTTCGACGGATCGAGGCGCTGAGCCGTCTTCCACTCTTCGCCTGCTTCCAAGGGACGCTTGAGCGCGCACAAGATACCGGCTCGCTTCCCATGAGCCTCGGCTGCCTCGGCCCCCGAACACCCGTTTGCCGCCCTCGCCAGCTCGGCGAGTGCACCCTCGTACTTGCTTTGCCGGGCCAGCGCCTCGGCCAGTTCCACCCGCCCCGGGCTGCAGTCCGGCGCGCTCGCCAAGGCGGAGTGAAAAGCCGCGGCGGCAGCCGCCACATCCCCCTCGGCCATCGCCAGCCGTCCCAGCGCGGTCCAGGCGAGCGCATGGTCCCCCGGGCCTTCAAGACTGCGCTCGAGTGCAGCGCGAGCCTCCGGGTAGCGGCTTTCTTCGGCCAATACCAGTCCCAGATTGCGATATCCCTCCCAGTAGCTTGGATCACTTTCCACCGCCCGCTCCAGCAGCCCCTCGGCGCGGGCCAGGGCGTGGTCCTGCGCGGCCAGAACTCCCAGGCCGCCCAGCGCCGTGGCCGAGTCCGGGTCCAGGGCCAGCGCCTGCTCAAAAAGCGAGCGCGCGCGTTCGGCCTGCCCGGATCGCGCCGCGACCTCTCCCTGCAGGCTCTTGATCGAGGCGTCCCCGGGATCGAGCGCAGCAGCCTGGTCCAGCTCCGCCTCCTCGTCCTTGGCCTGTCCTGCGCTGCCGTATGCCAGCGCAAGGCTGGCATGCAGCTGCGCATCTTTTGGGCGCAAGGCAAGGGCCGCCAGGTAGGCCGCGGCGGCCGCGGCGTAAGCGCCTCGCCCATAGGCCAGGGCGCCCTGGTTCTTAAGCGCGGCCGCCTGCCGATCGTCGGCCTCTTCTTTGCGGCACGCCTGCATCCGGGCCAGCTCTGCTTCGCTGCCGGCCTTGTCGCCGAGCGCCCGGTTGACTCGCGCCAGTTCGTAGTGCGGCTCGGGCGCCGTGGGACGAAGAGAGGCCGCCGCCTGAAGATGCTGCCGGGCAGCAGCCCCCTGCTGGGCGTCGCCCGCCAGCGCCCGGCCGCCCAGCACCCGGCCCAAATTTAGCTGTACCTCATAGTTCTTCGGATCGAGCGCGGCGGCCGCACTCAGCTCCCGCTCGGCGACAGCCGGCTGGTTGGCCCTGCTTGCGATCAGCCCGGTCAGATAATGTGCGTCGAAGGACTCCGGGTGCTGGCTCGCATAGGCCCGCACATAGGGTGAGGCTTCGTCATAGCGCAGCAGAGTCATCAGTACCTTGGCGAGGGTCAGCTGGGCGGTGTCCGCTCCGGGGTTGAGGCGAAGCACCGCCTCCAGCGGCGCGATGGCTTCAGCAAACTGCTCATCGCGGGCCAGAGCGATGCCTAGGTCGAGCTGCGCGGGCTCAAGATCGGGGTGCTCGGCGACCAGAGCCTTGAGTATCGCGACTGCCTCCCGGGTGCGCCCCGCCTCCATCCATGCCTGGGCCAGCGACTGGCGCAGGGCGACATCGTTTGGGCGGAGCGCGACCGCCCGGCGCCAGAGCCCGGCCGCTGGGCGGGGGTGTCCGTTCTGCTCGAGCAACGCAGCCAGGGCGGTGAGCGCCGGGAGCGACCGAGGGTCCTGGGCGAGTTGCGCCCGCAGGGCCGCCTCGCGCTGCGTGGGATCCCGGGCAAGCATCCGCTCGCCCAGGGCTCGAGGCGCCGGCGCATCCGACAGCTCACCGGCGGGCGCAGGCAATGAGGGCGCCGAGGTCTGCTCTGCACCCCCCACCCCCGTGCATGCGACGATCACAAGCACTGCTCTGCGCCGCCATCCTGTACAGCGTTTCGCCAAGTTTCAAATTTACAACGAGGCCCCGGGCCCATGGTGCCCGAGGCCGCTGTTGCCGGTGCCCGAAGGCGGAAGCCAGGCCGCCGGTCGCAAGCGTTGCCAGAAAAACGGCGCTTCCCGCAGCAGACGCTTGCCTTCCCGATCCAACCGGTATGCTACTTTTGATCGCACCGGAGAGCCGAAGCGTTGGTCCCGTCAAGAGTCCCTTCAGCCTCGTTTCCGCCCGGGATCGCCTCTCCGGTGCGCACAGCCGCCCGCGGGTGCATGCCCTTCTCGCCGTCGCATGGTCTTCGTCAAGGCCTCCTGCTCACGCTGCTCGCGCTTGCCTGGCTCCGGCTGCTTCCGGCTTGCTGCGTTGCCCAGGCACCTGCTCAACCGGCAGCCCAGTCGCCTTACAACCAGGGGATCGCGCTGATGCATGCCGGCCGGCTTGCCGAGGCACAGCAACGGCTGCTTGAGGCTCACCGGCAGGACCCATCGAACGTGTCGATCAAGATAACGCTCGGCAAGGTCGATTCCCTGCTGGGGCGCAACGCCGATGCGGTCGCCCTCTTTCGTGAGGTCGAGTCCGCGCAGCCGGACAATAGCGAGAACCAGCTGAACCTCGCCATCGCGCTGGCCGCGGCCGGCTTACTGGACGAAGCTCTACCGCCTGTGACGCGTGCGGTGCGCGCCCGTCCCGACTCCGCTGCGGCCCACCACATGCGCGCCAAGATCCTGGACGGAGTGGGCCGCGCGGACCAGGCCCGAGCGGAGTTCGAGACAGCCCTCAGCATCGCTCCCAAGGATCCACCGACCCTATACGACTACGCCCTGCTTTGCGAGTCTTCGGGAGACCTGGCCCGCGAGATTGAGCTGCTGCGAACGCTGCTCGTACTCGAACCGCAGAGGGCCGAATTGCATGCGCTGCTCGGCCGCGCCCTCTCTCGGACCGGCGACGGGCCCGCGGCACGCGCCGAGTTTCGCGCGGCCATCCGTTTGGACCCGGACAATCGAGTCGCCCTCTACAATCTTTCCCGCGCCCTGACAAAGGACGATCCCGCCGAGTCCGCGCGCCTGGCCGCCCGCTTTCAGGCGCTGCGGCTGTCTGAGGAGGAGACCAACAAGCTGCGCGACCAGGGCAACCAGGCAATCGCGGCCATGCAGGCTCGCGCCTGGCCCCGCGCCATTACCCTTTTCCAGGCGGCCCTCGCTGCCTGCGCGGGCTGCCCGCTCGAGGGCACCTTCGAAAAGGATCTTGGCCTGGCCCAGTGCCAGAGCGGCGACACCCGGGCAGGGGCCGCATCGCTACGCCGCGCCCTCGAACTCAACCCGAACGACCTCGATACCCTCCAGGCCCTCGAACTGGCCGAGCGTGCCAATGCGGCCGGGAAAAAGTGATCCTGCTTTTTCTCTACCCACGCAACCACCCATGGGTGGAAGTCTGTTTGCACAATGTGGACTTTAGCGTTTACTGTGTTTCTCGCTTTCGGAAACCCATCGGGCTCCGATGTTTTCTTTTTCCAAGGAAGCCAGAAAAGACCGCAGTGCCTGGAGATCACACAGAATGCAAGCGCTCGAAACACTTCTTCTCTGCACCCACGCGGAAAACACCCGTTCCCGGAGCCGGTTCCGCGGCCGCCTGGCCATCACGCTGCTTGCGGTGTTCCTTGGTTTCTTTTACGCTCCGGCTTCCCTGTTGGCACAGGGCACCTCGGCCGCACTGAATGGCACGGTCAGCGACCCGGCCGGGGCGAGCATTCCGGGAGCGGCCGTCACGCTGGAGAACGTAGATACGCAGACCGAGCAGAAGACGGTCACGTCGGATTCAGGTTCCTACGCGCTCTTGAATATCCAGCCGGGCGCCTACAAGGTGCGCGTCAGCAAAGACGGCTTTACCACGCTCGAGAAGACCGGCATCGTGCTCCAGGTAAACCAGACGGCGACCCTGAACTTCGCGCTCACTGTCGGCTCGACCGCGACGACGGTCGATGTTACGGCAGAGGTTTCAACCATCGATTCCTCGACCGCTGAACTGGGTACCGTGGTGAGCGAACGCTCGGTCAAGGATCTGCCGCTGAACGGGCGCAACTTTACCCAGCTGCTCACCCTGACCCCGGGCATCAGCCCGGTAAGCGTCGGGCAGAACTCCGGCGGCGGCGGCGGGTTCGCGGGCGCGGCCATCGGCACGTTTACCTTTCCCTCGGTCGGCGGCCAGCGCAACCGCAGCAACATGTTCCTGCTTGATGGCGTCAACGACCTCGCCTTTATCGGCAACTACAACTACTCGCCGATTGTCGACGACATCCAGGAGTTCAAGGTGCAGTCGCATAACGACCTGGCCGAGTTCGGGCAGGTCTCGGGCGGCATCATCAACGTTGCCTCCAAGGCCGGTTCCAATACCTATCATGGCTCGGCCTGGGAATTTCTGCGCAACGAGAAGCTCGACGCGCGCGACTACTTCCAGACCACGCGCAATCCGCTGCGGCAGAACCAGTTCGGCGCAACCCTTGGCGGCCCTGTGAATATTCCGCATCTTTACAAGGGCAAGGACAAGACATTCTTCTTTTTCGCCTATGAAGGCTACCACCAGAGCCAGAACACGCAGACCCAGGTGCTTGCGCCCACGGCCGCGCAACTCAATGGAGACTTCAGTGGCCTGGTGAATTCGCAAGGCGTGCCGGTCCAGCTCTACAACCCCTACAGCACCACCATCGACGCGAGCGGCCATTACGACCGCGACCCTTTTCCGAACAACCAGCTGCCGGCCAACCTGCTTTCGCCAGTGGCTGAGCTCTACGCGAAGACAATCTTGCCCACCAGTGGCGCCACCATCGCCGGCGGTAGCAACAATCTTTACGACAATACGCCCTCGATTACGAAGTCAAACAGCTACTCGGGCCGCATCGATCAGACCTTCGGCACCAAGGATGCACTCTTTGGCCGAGTCTCCTACTTGAATGAGCCCATCTCGAACTCCGCCGGGTACCCGGGCGCACTGAATACGATTCAGATCGAGTCCTGGAATATCGCCGTGCGCGAGTCGCACGCCTTCAGCCCCACGGCCACGCTCGATCTGACCTTTGGTCGAAACGTTGGCTATGACGTGACGCAGGTCTCCTTCACCAGAGCCCCCTCTGACTTTGGCAGCCAGCTCGTTAGTGCCGGCGTGAACCCGAAGTTCCTCACCGGCTTTTTGAGCGATCCCGGCACCCTGATCCCGACCATCAGCATCAGCGGCTACACCTCGACGAGCGGCAACAACCTGCAGAATACGCAGCTGGCCAATACCTATGAGGCCGGTGGTGACTTTTCAAAAATTGTTGGCCGTCACACCTTCAAGGCCGGTGCCACGTATAACTCGCTGAACTTCTTCGGGCCCATCGCCGGGGCCAACGAAACCTTCTCCTCCTTTGAGACCTCCAACCTCAATCCCGCCAACCCGAACAACCCGCCGCCGACCGGGGATGCGTTGGCTTCGTTTCTGATCGGCGTTCCCGATAACTCGCAACGCCGCGACTCGGTCGAAGTGGAGCGCGATGGTTCCATCGATGGCGCCTACTTCCAGGACCAATTCAAGGCCACATCGAAACTATCGATCAACGCCGGCTTTCGCTACGACGTAGCCCTATGGCCGTTTTACGGCGACCTTTCAACCGGGCTCGGCTATGTGGGCACCCTTGATCTCAGCAACGGCACATACGTGATCTCCGCGCAGCCGCCCGCCTGTTCTGCCACGGTCGGCGCACCCTGCATCGTGGGCGGCACTCTGCCGGCAAACGTGGTCATCACCAAGAACAAAAACCGGACCCTGCACAACACGGACTACCACAACTTTCAAGGCAGGCTGGGCTTTGCCTACCGCGCGGCTCCCAACACATCGATACGCGGCGGCTACAGCCGCTTCTACGATGAGTGGAACGGCGTGGCCCAGTTTGCGCAAAACGTCGGCGGCAACTGGCCTTCGGTCGGTCTGACCCAGATCGCCGCCGAGAACCAGAACGTGGTCACGGCAACGATCAACGATCCGACCAGCGAGGGAACCAACCCCATCATCTATCCACCGCCAACGCCGTTCGGCAATGTTACTTTCTACTTCGACCCGAACATGAAGACCCCCTACACCGACCAGTGGAACCTCGGCATCGATCAGCAGTTCAGCAACGCCGCCACGCTTTCCATCTCCTATGTCGGCTCGCACAGCGGGCGGCTCGATCTGGGCGGCATCCATAACACGGCTCGCTATCCGGCTCCGGGCGACGCGGCCCAGGTTGCAGCCCGCAGGCAGTACCCCTACATCGCTCCGACCTACTATGACGACAGCACAGGGAATAGCAACTACCACGCGCTGCAGACACGCCTTACCGGCAACGATCGGCACGGGCTTACCTATCTGATCGCCTACACCTGGTCCAAATCGATCGATCTGGCGCAGTCGGGTGATTTTACCGAGGGCAGCGACCTTCAGGACCCGTACAACCCACGCGCCGATCGCAGCGTCTCCGGCTTCGATCTGACCAATATCTTTTCGGCCAGCGTGGTCTACGAACTGCCCTTCGGCAAAGACAAACCGTTTCATCCCTCAAACCATATCGCCAGCTACGCGGCCGGCGGCTGGCAGGTCAACAGTATTGTCAATCTCACCTCCGGGCCTCCGTTCGAGGTTGATTACAGCGGCGATAACGCGAACACAGGAAACACGTTTGTGCATGCCAACATTACTGGCCCTGCGTATCATCCTGCCGGCGCGCCCAAGGCACAGTGGCTCAACCCGGCCTCCTTCGCCCAACCTGCACCAGACACCTTCGGCAACGGCGGCCGCAACTCTCTCCGCAGCGCCGGCACCAGGGACCTTGACCTCTCCATCTTTCGAACTTTTCCTATTCGTGATGCCCTGGCATTAAACTTTCGCGCCGAGTCCTTCAACCTGACCAACACTGTCAACTTCAACGCACCCAACGCCACGCTCAACTCAAACAACTTTGGCCTGGTCACCTCATCGCGCAACAACCCCCGCCAGATTCAGTTTGCGCTCAAGCTGGCGTTCTAGAGAACGAATAGATTGCTGCCCCGGCTGCTGGCACCCATCGAGGGATGGGCTGGGCCTGATCATCGAGCGATTCATTACGCGGAGCCGAGCGCAGGGGCGCTGCCGGTTTGCGAAGGCTGCGATGGCACCGAGCCGCGGGGGGGG
>CAZZYH010000001.1:35582-97275 GCA_964658225.1 Vulcanimicrobiota bacterium
CTGCAGCGAGCGCGCACACTGCCGCCCGTCGAGCGGAAAATTCGTTGCTCTCCCGCGCCCCGATCGCAGCGCCAGGCACTACCGTCTGGGCGAAGGTAGAAAACGGGCGTTTGAACCATAAGCCGTTCCAGATAAAGCCGCCGGACTTCGATCCCTGCCGCGCCGATTCACTGCGGAGTCCAATGCGGATGGCGGGTAAACAGGCCTCCCAGGTAGCCCAGCTGATAGACGAGAAAACTCCCAAAGCAGATGCTCACCAATCCTGATGCGAGGCCCAGATAGCGGCTGACCTGCGGCATACGGTCCCCTGCGTACACCAGCGGCAAGGACATAGCGGCCGTCATGCCCATCATGCCCAGCATGGTGCCTGCACCAAAGATGACCAGGTAAAGCATGGCCCAGAGAGGCGTGTGAATGGTCGACAGCACGAGCAGCGCGACCGCCGCCGAGCCCGCCAGTCCATGGACCAGGCCGATGGCCAGTGGACGCAGGCACTCGTAAGCACTTTCGAGCCGCATCGTGTTCTTGAACCGGCCCGAACTGCCGGCTGCGGCCGCCAGGCTCAATACGTTGCCTGGCGAGGGCAGCGTCTTCGGCGCAAAGCGAACTCTGATCTTCTGCATCACCCCGGTTAAGTTCAGCATGCCCAGCAGAATGAGCATAAGCGCTACGCTGAACTCCATCGACAAGCCGATCCGTGGAGGAATCACGACGCCGCACAGGATGATGAGCGAGCCCACCACAAAAATGGTGAGGGTGTGGCCCAAGCCCCAGAGTGTTCCGATCAAGGCCGCGCCGCGCAGGCTTCGCTGCCTGGTGACAATGGTCGAGATCGCCACCACATGGTCCGGATCGGTCGAATGCCGAATGCCGAGCACCAGGCCAAGTCCCGCAAGGAAGAGTGCGGTGCCGAGGTTCTGCTGGGAGAAGCTATGCGCGGTGAGCCCGGTGGGAGGCAGAGCGCGCGCGGCAATCGTCATGCCCAGGATGGTCATGCAGGCGGCCGAGGCGACAGGAAGCCACCGCCTGGTCAGCGGGCCATCCATCTGCAGCCGAGACATGAAGCGCCGCGCATAAACCATCAACAGCCCGAAGCCGATCAGGACTGAGGCCAGCCCCAGGCTGAACGAGGTGATCAGGAAAAAGCCAAAGCCGATCCGGTGCAGGGCAAACGCGCTGAGCAGCACGACCAGAGCCGCGGGGCAAGGAATGATGCCGCCCGTTATGCCGAGTACGACTAACTGCATCAGCGAGAGGGGCCTTGTCGCAGGCGCAGGCCTTGATGCTTCGGCCGCCTGCGTCTTCTTCGAAAAAAACCAATGACCGTGCATCTGGCCCGCAGCGTGTGTGTGCTCCAGATCTTCGCCGGTCCAGCGGCGCAGCAACATGTAGCTGCCAAGCGCAGCGATCGTGAGCCCGGAAAGCACCCCCAGCCAGGGGTAGAGCTGCTCAGGAAGGATGTAGCGCGACGCGTAAAGGGTGATAGCCCCGAGCGCGAACACGCTGGCCGTATGCGCAGCCGTGACTACCGCTCCGAGGAGAACCGCGTGCCCGGCCGTTCCTCTTGAGCCGACCAGGTAGGCGGCAACGATGGTCTTGCCGTGGCCAGGTTCAAGAGCGTGGAGAGCGCCAAGCCCGATCGAGATCACCGCGGCCGTAAACAGGAACCACATGCTCAGGTGTTGGGCGGTGACCAGTTCGGTGAAAGCGTTACGCGCGGTTCCCTGGCGATTGGCCTGCAACCGCATGGTGGCCGGCTGCGCCGGCCCCGCGCCGGGCTGCACGGCTTGAAACAAAGCACCGGCAGCTTGCAGATGCTGGGCATGGGGCGGTGCTGGCGGAGTCGCAAGGGGAGAGGGGCGGAGCCGCGCGGCTTTTTGCGGAACGGCATTGACAGGCGCATGGTCGTGGCTGATCGGCGGCAAAGGCGGATAGCTGAATCGCACCGAGGCCGTAAGAACCTGCGGCGGACTGTTCAGCATATCGGTAGGATAGTTACCCAGCTCTCCGCTGCGATCGAGGCTAGGTGCAGAGCTGCTCAGCAGAAGGCTGGAAGGCCCCGTCGCGATCACCTCTTTCCAGCCGGCATGGCCGGCATAATTGCCGTCCGAGTAGGTCAGGTTGCCAACCTTGCCGGTGCCCTGAGGGTAGGCTGCTTCGAACAAGTAGCCCAGCTTCATGGTGGGCAGCCCACCTGCGCCGGGTGGAAAGATGACGCCCTTTGAAACGATATGCAACGCCAGCGGTGCGCCATCGACGCGCAGGTCCAGGCGTCGGGCCAGCTCGGCGCCGCGCCTGCCTAGATAGAGCGCGATCGCGGCCGTGTCGCCGGGGGTGAGGTTATATTGTTGCAGCTCCTGGTAGGCCGGGATCTCGGCCAGATCGATAGCGTACTGTAAACGAATGTCGCGCGGGCCCAGCTCAATCTTCGAGTAGTGGTTGACGCTGAAATTTCCCATGGGATGGGCAAAGCCGACGCGCGAGCAAAGGAGCACCAGCGCGAGTAGAAAAAACCGGGCTGCCCAACGGTTACTGGGCATGACTGCTCTTTGCTGCGCTCGCGACCGTGGAGGAGGCAATGGGGGACGACTGGTGCAGCGTGGACAACTGCTTTGCAGCAACCTCTGCATAGCGCGGATGAAAGTGCGGATTGATCTCTAACGCTTCAGAAAGCTGGCTGGCAGCCCGCGCCTGCTGCCCTGCGCCTGCTGAGATCATGCCGGCATGAAAGAGCAGCATGGAATCCTTGGTGCCAAGCCGCAACGCATGCGCCATCGCTTCATCGGCTTCCTTGAACTTCCCATTCTTGTAGAGCGACCAGGCCAGCGCGTCCCAGGTGTAGAGATCGCTGCGCACCTCAAACTCCTTATGCGCCAGGGCCAACGACTCGTCCAGGTGCCGGTCATGGTCGGCGTAGAACAGCGCTAGATCGCGGTTGTGCAAGACCTGGTTGATATGCCCCAGCCTTCCAATATATTCAACCAGCTTGTACTGCTTTTCTGCCTCATCAGGCTTCCCGGTTTTGGCATAAATGTCACCGAGCTCTGCAATGTAGATGGGCATCGGGATGACGCCGATCGCACTCTGGTAAAGAGTGATGGCTTGTGGGTACTTAGCCTGGCCTGCGCGTACCTTGCCCAGACCGGCCAGCGCGCGGTAGTCGCCCGGGTACACGGTCAGCGCGGTCAGGTATGCGTCGCCCGCAGCCTGCATCTCGCCTGCCTGGTAGGAAAACTCGCCCAGCTCATAGTAGAGCCACGCCAGGTTTTCGCTTGGCAGGTGCGCGGCAATACCTTCGCTCACCGCGCTTTTCATCTCCGCGATCGCAGAGGCGGTGTCCCCTGATACGAACCTTAGATAGGCCGCCCGCGTCTGCTGCGCATAAAGTCGGTGCACATCAGGCGCCGCTTCGTCCGCTGGCTGGAGCCGGGAATAGGCGATACTGGCCTTCTCGTACTCGCCCATGTCGGCATACGCATCGCCCACGATAGCAAACGCAGACAGGTCGCCCGAGCCAAGCGCAAGCGCTTTTTGCGCATAGTTGAGCGCATCGGCAAAGCGATGCTCCCCCATGCAGACCTCAGCCATGGTCTCAAGCGGCGCCGTCGCGGAGAGATCCGTACTTACCAGGTCAAGCGACCGGGTGAGCGCCTGCTCGGCGAGATCATAGTCCTCGACCTCGCCCGTCTCGCGTGCTCGCTGAAAGAAGGCTGCGCCCAGCCCGGAGTAGCCGGAGGCCTCCTGCGGGCGCGCCGCAACCTGACCCTGCATCTTCCTGATGGTCCGCTCCGTGGTGGTGGGACGTGGGATCAACAGCCCGCCCGGTAACTCGCCGGCATCGTGGACCAGCGCCAGTGCCGGGTTGGCCACCACCGGCGGCGTCAACAAAACAGGAGGCGCGTCAAGTACCGGGCTCGCCGGGGACGCGGTCGCCACCGTCACCGCCGGCGCCGGACGCGCGCCTCCTAATTCTTTGCCGGCTTGCACCGCATACAAAGAAGCGGGGTCCGCCGCGAGTGCAGACGCGAAGGCCCTCGCAGCCTCTCCCGGCTGGTTCAACTTCTGCGCGATCTCCCCCGCGTGCTCGTCCACCTGCGCGCTGTGCACGCCGACCGCCAGCGCCTTCTGTATCTGAGCGTTTGCTTCCGCGTACCTGCCGTTCGCGTAGAGCGCCCAGCCATAGGCATCGAGCGTCGCTACATCCTGGCGCACCGCGATCTCTCGCTCGGCGACCCGCAAAGCCTCAGCCGCATCCGCCGCCGGTTGCCCGGGCAAGCCTGCGTCGAACAGGATCAGGTCGACATTGTCATTGCCAGGCTTGTCCAGGGCAGCGCGCGCTGTCTCTCGAAAGCGGGCGAAGGCGGAATCGGACTTGCCCGCCTGCCGCTCGGCAAGCGCCAGCAGGAAGAGCGTGCGCCCCTGGTTCGCATGCAGCGCACCCTCCTCGGCAAGCCGCCGCTCTAACAGCGCGATTGCCTCCTCCGGCCTGTGCTGCGCCAGGCGTACGCGGGCAAGATTTTCCTGGGTCGCCGGCGCGCCTGGGAACAGTTGCTCAGCACGCGCAAGTGTTTGCGCCGCCCGGTCCGCCTGCCCTGTCTCGAGCGCCACCACCGCGATGCGATTGGCGATCGAAGAGAGTTCTTCGGTCTCAACCGTTGGGGTTTCCGCGAAGGCCTGGTTGAGAAACTCAAGCGCCCCCGGCGCATCCCCGTAGGCTACGCGCAACTCCGCGCCGAGCAGCAGGCCGGCCAAATTATTGGGACGCATGTTCAGCATCCACTGGGCCGCCGTCTCCGCGTCTGCATACTTGCCCAACGCCAAATCGGCCTCGGCCATGTAGCCGTAAACAGTCACGTCGTCGAGATTTTTCAGATTCAGCTGGCGTGCCTGCCTCAGTGCGTCGGAAAATTGTTCGCGTGCCAGCAGCAGCGCAACGCCTGCCTTCCGCAGCTGAAAGTCACCCGCGGACACGCCGAGCCCCTGCCCGAGCGCTGTCTCCGCCGCCCGATACCAGGCGGGATCGCCAGTCTCGCGAGCGCGGCGGATCGAGGCCAGCACCAGATCGGCATAGGCTTCGGCGTGCTTCGGGTCTGCGGCGATCTGCCGCTTGGCCGCCTCGATTCGCTTTTCTGCGGGGCTGGCTTCCGCGGGAACGGACGCGGAGGGCGCGGCAGGTTTCGCGGCCGCAGAGCCATGTCCGGCTTGCTCGTTCGTCTGGGCCAGCAAGAGAGGGGTCGCGACGCCGACTAGCAGCGCAAGTGTTGCAAGCTTCAGCATGCGTGATCAACCCAAAGAACGCGCTAGGCCACGGCTGCGCTTCGCGGGAGCGGGTAAGTCTGTCCGCGAAGCGCAGGCATGGAGTGGATCGTCAAGACTGCACCTAAGTTCGTGGGGAACTTAGCTACTGCACCGGGCAGGTGGTGTTTCCGCCCTGGTCTGCCGGGGGAACATCGCCTGCACTGCTGGCCACTGTCGGCTGCGCCCCGCAACCGACCTCAGACGGGTCGACATGCCGACTGTCGCGACCGCTGTAGGCGTAGTGCACGTAGGGGAAGGTCTCCTGCGTGGCTACGTCGGGAGCGTTCACCCCGTCGCCTATGTTGCTGTTCGGGAACTGGTCGTACTTGGCGCCGGCAAGAATGCCGCCGCCGACCACCCGCGCCGCGATGTCGACGACATCGTCGGTGAGCCGCCGCCCGTTTGGAAAGCCCGCGCCATCGCCCCCAATCACGCCGAGGCGTTTCCGCTTGGTAAGCGCAGTCGGCGCAACACCGGTATTGAGGCGGAGCAGATCAGCGCCTGGGCCCGGAGGGGTGCCCGCAGCGGCGATCGGCGCCATGTAGGTGAAGAGCAGTTCGAGGTCCGTCCGCGGTGGCGGCGGAATGTTGATGCCATAGATGGCGTTGAAGATCCTGGCGATCGTCGGGTCCGCGGCGAAGTTGGCGAACTGCAGATCGTTCTTGGGCTGCTCCATGCTCCAGCGATCCTTGTACCCGGTGCCGATGATCAACTCATTGATCAAAGGATTGGCCAGGCGCTGCACCTGGTAGAACTGCCCACCCATCAGGGCTTCATCCGGGGAGCGGCGAATCGAGATCTGCGGACGCGATGTTGTCGCCCAGGATCCGATCGTCGCCTTCGGGTCAGTAGCGGCGTGTGTCTTCCCGTCACTGGTAAGCATGGCGATCGGAACCTCGATCGCGATGGTATTGACGTTGAAGCCCGAGACCGCGTTGGGCGCGATGTTGGTGCGGTCATCGGCATCCTGCGAAGCGCTCAGGACACCCGGCACGCCCGAGCCTGCGTTGGCCCGGAAGTTGAAGCTGTCGAAAGCAGCACCCAGATCGATGAAGAACGGATCGGCCACCGTTCCCGCGAAGACACGCATTTCAGACGCACCGGCACCACCGCTGAGGCTGTAAATTCCCTGCGCGGCCAGAGCATCGTAGTCAGGCATCGTACGCGAGCCGATATTGCTCGGCACGGCAAATAGATTGCTGCCACTTGCATTTGTAAGCTGGGTGGACTTGCCGTTCTTGATCATGGTAACGGTGTAGGTCTGGCGGACCCCGAGGCCCGCCGCTCCGGCTCCATCGAGCGAGGTGATGGCCGGAGGGACGACGGCCGTACCCGGGGCTACGGGAGCCGGAGAGTTCGCAGGCGCATTGAGCCCGGCCCCGGCGCCCGCTGCCGAGGTAAAGAGGCTGGGAGCGCGATACTGCGTGCTGAAGCGGATCTGAAAGGTGACGTCGGCAACCGCGTCAAACGTGTTGTCGACCTTGATCTCGTAAAGAACATTCGGGTCAAACGGGAAGTAGTTGGGACCGTTGCTCGGCTCGAGAAACGGATCGACGTTCATGATAAAAGTGACGCGGTCCGAGTGGTCATAGCTGACGAACGCGTAAAAGTCGGTGATGTCGGCGGCGTGATCGAGGGCGGTAATTGGCGCTTCGCGATGGCTCGAGGCAAATGACGCAGAGGGCGTCATACACATCAAGCTCATGGCCAAAGCAAGCGTAGCCGAGCGTTTCAACATGGTGGTCTCCCCGTACAGATGGTGCGATTCGCACAAAGCCCGAGGAAGCAAGTCGGGGGGAGAGTCACCTTGCCGGCAGAGACTTGTACACTTCTAGTACGCGCAAGTCGCACAAAGAGAGTCAAAGCGTCCGCATATTTCTTTGTTCCAGCAGAAAGAGCCATGTTGCCGATGGAACCATGCCGGTCCCGGGCGCACCGCCTCCACACGGAAGCGCGCACGACACTCCCAGGCCCCACCCAAGATAATCGCTTTTTCATCGCAGCAGCGAACCTTACCGCCGGGTTGGCGCGTACTCACTCAGGGATGAGGTGCAGGTTGCGATCAGTGCCAAAAGGCCGGGAGTATCGAACGTGCCACGCCGAGTAGCCCGGCCGGCTGGCCTTTTCCTGCTCCTGATCTTCCCCCTCCACGCCCGCGCGCAGCAGGACACTGTGACGTTAGAAGGCGAAGTGGTTTCCGCTCAGGGCAAGCCCCTCCCGGGCGTTGTGCTTTCCACCAACGGCTCGGCTGGCCGGCCGGTCGAGCCTTCAGGCCGCTTTGCACTCGCGCTGCCGCGCGGCCTCACCCATGTGGTTGCCCGCGCGGAACGGTATGCAAGCTTCCAGACTGACCTCGACCTTGAGGCAGACCAGACCCTGCATATCGAGCTTCGCGAAGATGAGAGTGTTACGGTTCATGCCCATGCCGACGTGCTTTCACCGGATCCCTCGACGACAGCCTACACGCGGGAGGATCTGCTCGCCGCGAACCCTGGGCGCGCCGGCGTTCCGTTTTCCATTCCCGGCTTTCCTGCTGAAACGGCTTCCGGCGGCATCAAGGCGCCGCAGTACTTTGCGCCCGGGGTGGCCGGTGACCACGGCGAGCCGATCGCCCAGTTCTTCCAGGTCGGCAACTTTCTCTTCCAGAACAACCTGACCGCGAACGCGCACGGCAACGGCTACGCTGATCCGAATCTGGTGATCGCGGCAACCATCGGCGGCGTCCAGGTTGACAATGCCGCCTTCAATGCGCGGTATGGCGATCACTCCATCAACCTCGCCGTCGATTACACCGTGCAGGACCGGCTTCAATCCTTCACGCAAATAACGAGCGACGGGCGGGATGGAGATATCTCGGCTGCCTGGTCTCGACCAAGCTCTCCGCATCCCGGCTGGGTTGCAGGCGAGATCTCGTTTGGCAACGGCTTCTTGGCGCGTCCCGAAGAGCGTGAGCAGTACAAGCTCAATGCATTGCGCGGCTGGAGTACCGGCAACCACACTCTGAACCTCTTTGGAGACGCTTACTATGGCTTCTCCCGGGTGCCGGGACTCATCCCTCTGTTTACCCACGTGACCGACGACACGATTGATCTGCACCAGAAAGACCTCACGCACACAACGGTCGCGATCCTCACCGATAGCTGGAGGCCCTCAGAGCGCCAACTGCTGACTTTGTCAGCGTTCGGCCGCACCTACAGTCTGGCCCTCGATTCCGATTTCGGACTTGGGCAGATCGAGCAAAGCGAGTTTCGCACCGTGCAGGGTGCGAACGCGACCTACACCCATCGACTGGCCAGCCGCTTGACCGCGCTCGGCGGGATCGACTATCGCCGCGATGCGCCGCGCAACCTCGACCTTGCGCATGCCGATGCGCAGGGCAAGCTCGTGCTTGTGACCAGCAACGATCTGACCATCACCGACTATGGGCCCTTTGCAGCGCTCGAAGGCGAACTGGGTCACACCTTGAAAATGTATTTAGGGGTGCGCCGCGATCAGATCCAATTTGCCAATACAGACAAGCTGATGACCGCCAACTCATTCCTGCAGACGCCTGGCACGACAAGTCCCAAGGCTACGCTCAGCTGGGGCAAGGAGGATGGAGGCCCGCTGCCGCAGCTCTCTGTCAGCTTTGGCAAAGCGTTTCACGCCAACGATCCGCGCATCGGATCGGGCACCGGCCGCGGCGCGCTCATCATTCAATCGCGCGAGTACCAGATGATAGCCGCCAAAGTCATCGCAGGCACCGAGTTCCGGCTTACGCTCGCGCACCAGACCAACTCGGAGGAACTGGCCAAGATAGATCCTGACACCGGTCTGCAACAAGACCTCGGCCCTTCCCTCAATCGTTACTTCACACTCATGGCGCGCCGCCGCTTCTCGCGAGGTTTTCTTGAAGCGTCCTACTCGCAAGCCAATGCCACCGACCTCACCCTGCACCAACCGGTCCCCGAGGCCCCTCGCCTGATCATCGACTCCCTGGGCTCGATCGACCGGTTGCCTTTCGGCACGACTGCAAAAGCCGAGTACGAGTACGTGGGCGAGAAACCACTCGGGGACAGTTTTCACGCCCTGCCGCTCCAGGAGATTCGTCTCGATCTTGAGAAAGCCTATGCCGATGGACGCTGGGTGCTCGCGGTCAATGGCCAGCTTGCCAGCGGCGCCACAGGGCAGACACTTGAGACCTTCGCGCTGCCGGGCGAGCCCGCTGCTTTCGAGCGCATCGTCGGCGTTCCCGTGCGATCGTACGGCAGTATCTCACTACGCTACCAGTTCAAACGCTGAGGCCCCCGAACACAGGTAGCTCGCCACGCTCCAGGCGCACCTTCGTGCGGCCCTTCTGCAAGCGCCACGGCGGTAGCCTAGGCCGTCCTTCAGCGTAGCCGATCAGCGTGGGCACGGAATGGCCGAGCCGCCCGGCACTGGGCTCGCCATCTGCCTCAGGTGTTTTCAAGGGTCATTTTGTAAAGGTCCGCCGGTAAAGCAGGCACAACCATCCGGGGCATTCCGAACGTGAAGCAACTTCCCTGGCCTTCCTCGCTTTGCAGTCCAAGGCAGCCGCCATGTTTCTCGGCGATCCACTTGGCCAGCGCAAGACCCAGGCCGGCGCCGCGCGAGTTGCCGCCATGGGTCCTGTCTGCACGATAGAACCTGTCGAAGATGCGGGAATGGTGTTCGGCAGCGATACCCATGCCGCTGTCACGCACCGTAAAGATCACCTGGTTCTGCTCGCAGGCGACTTCAAGCTGCACCGAGCCTCCAGGCGGCGTGTAGCGCAGCGCGTTGTCCAGCAGAATGGCGAACAGCCGCTCGAGGTTGCTCGCATCTCCAAGGATCGAGGCTTGCACAGGCGCGAGCGCTACCGAGAAATCGAGCAACGCCTGAGCCATGGCTCGCTTCCACTTCGCCCCGGCCTGGACTGCGAGCTGGTTTGCGTCGACCGGCTGCAATCGCAGCGGCATGCTTTCTGAGTCGCACCGCGCCAGCATCAGCAGACTGTCGATCAAACCAGTTGCGCGCACGCTTTCTATCTGCACCTGCTCGCAGGCCTCCCGGTACTGCTCGGCCGAACGGGGTCTGGCGAGCGCCACCTCCACCTCCGTGCGGATCAGCGCGAGCGGCGTTCGCATCTCGTGCGAGGCGTTCGCGACAAAATCGCGCATGCTGCAAACGCCACGCTCCACGCGCTCCAGCATTTGGTTGAGAGTTTCGGTAAGATGAGCGATCTCATCTCCGTTTGCGATCACCGGCAGCCGGACGTCGAGATTGCGATCGGTGATCCGGCGCGCATCGGCAGCCAGTGCGGCCACGGGCGCGAGCGCCTTGCGGCTCATAAAGTGGCCGCCGGCAGCGGCCAGCAGCAGCGCCACCGGCGTGAGCAGCAGTAGTTGCTCGGTGAAGCTAGTAAGCAGGGCGATCGACTTGTTGATCGCGATACCTGTCTGTACCCAATACGGCTGACCGTTGGCATGAACGGCGTACGTCAAGACGCGTACGTGCCGGGTACCCTGTTGAAAGTCCAGCAGCGCGCCCCGTGCGGGCAGATGCTGCGGCGGCGCCACCGCTCCCAGACCCTCGTCCACCATGCGCCTGGACCGGTAGATCCAGTGCCCATTCTGATCCAGCACCTGCAGGTATTTGCCATCGTCTTTGTAGCGATAGACTTGCTCAAGCTTCTGCTCGATCGCCCGCTCGCCAGCCCGAGGCCCGAGCTCGGTGAGCAGCATCTGGACGTCATCGGCATGCTCCTGCAAGGTGTGGTACTCGGCCGAAGCCAGGCTCATGCGGAGCGCCCACCAACTGGACCCGCTAAGCAGCACCGCGGCAGCGGTAAACATCGCGCAGTACCATAGCGTCAGGCGAAGTCGGAGTGGAAATGATCTCATCGCAGCAAGCTTTGATTTGGAAGGTTCGACCGACGAGCGGCCGCATCCGCCTCCAGCATGTACCCGCTGCCCCGGACCGTTCGCAGTAGCCTGCTGGCGTAGCATCCATCGATCTTTCCGCGAAGCGAGTTGACCAGCACATCAAGCGCGCCATCGGTCACCCCGTGCGTTCCGCTCCAGACAGCTTCCATCAGTGCCACCCTTGACACCAGCTTTGGGAATCCTTGGACCAGTGCGTCCAGCAGCAAGTACTCGGTGCGCGTAAGTTCAATCGCCCTGCCTTGCCGCGTCACTTTGCGCTGGGTCAGGTCAATGACCAGATCGGCAAGCACAAAGGAGGCCGCAGCAGCCGGGCGCGTGATAGCGCGAAGCCGGGCCAGCAATTCGGAAAAGGAGAAGGGTTTGGTGAGATAATCGTCGGCGCCCAGCGTGAGCCCTCGAACGATCTCATCTTCCTGGTTGTAAGCCGTCAGCATCAGGATAGAAGCTGGGCACCGCCGCTCTCGAAAAACCTGCGCTACGTCATATCCACTTAGGCCGGGCAGGCCGAGGTCGAGCAGGACGACATCGAATTGCCGATCGAGGCTCACTTTCAGGCCGTGCGCCCCGTCCGGGGCCACTTCGACCTCATGCCCGTGCTCGGAGAGACCCTTGTAGAGCAGGGCCGACATGCGCGGCTCGTCTTCAATCACCAGGATACGCATCTCGAAAGCTCCCTGGAAGGATTGCTCGCCAGAGTCCCAATGACGCCGGAGTCCTTATTGCAACATGGAGGTCGCCGATCGGATAAGAACGTCCCGTGAATTCGCCCGGTGAATCTTAGAAAAGTTTCATCAGATGCTTCATAGCCTGTTACTCAAGGTCTCTACTCTCACAAGTGTCAAGGTACATCCATCCCTGTTGGCATGGGCTGCCTTGGTTGCCACGAGCTTCGATGGCACAAGGAGAGTGATATGTCGAGAAGGCTTGTAAGTGGATGGGTGCTGCTGCTCATGCTCTGCGTTCCCAGATGGTCCCACGGCGCGGAAAGCGCAAGCGACAGGGCCGAGGCGGCAAGCGGCACGATCTCCGGAACCATCAAGGACGTGGCCGGCTCAGTGCTGCAGGGAGCGCAAATCGTGCTCGATCCTACCGCCACCAGTGTCGCCTCCGACGCCCAGGGCAGCTTCGTGATCCCCAACCTCAAGCCCGGTGTTTACACGGTGACCATCTCCTTTGTCGGCTTTACGAACTCCGTTACAAGCGTGGTGGTCAACCCCGGCCAGGCCACGCCGCTCAACGCAACCATGAGTGTTGCCTCGGCCAGCCAGCAGGTGGAGGTGACAGCAGATCTGGTCGGCGATGCCGCAGCGATCAATGAGCAGCGCACCTCGGCCAACATCCTCAACGTGCAGACCGACACGCAGATCCAAAGCCTGCCCAACCAGAATGTCGCCGATGCAACCGGGCGCATGCCCGGCGTAACGTTGCAGCGCAATGAGGGCGAGGGCCAGTATGTGCAGATTCGCGGCACGGAACCGCGCCTGAGCAATACCACGGTTGACGGGGTGGTTGTGCCTGGGCCTGACCCGGCCGTTCGCCAGGTCGACCTCGACACGATCCCGGCAGGCATCGTTGGCGGCATCGCGATTAACAAAACGCTTTCTGCCAATCAGGATGGCGACGCGATCGGCGGTTCCGTTGACATACGCATGAAGCAGGCGACCTCTGACCAGCTTGGTTTGTCGGTCGAAACAGCGGGCGGCTACACGCCGATCGCAGGCACACGCAAGGTCTTCAGCGTAAACTCAGCGGCAGGGATGCGCTTTGGCGAGAGTACTTCCCAAGGCAAGCGCTTCGGCTTCATGCTCAGTTACAGTTACGATTCGAACGGACGCGGCATCGATGACGTCGAGCCCGTGCCCGATCTGAGTACGGACGCGAACGGAAATCCTACTTCGACTACGTTCGACAAGCTGTACATTCAGCAATATCTTTACAATCGCACCCGCTACGGGCTTGGCGGGAGCCTTGATGCCAAGCTTGGCGACTCGTCTGATCTTTACGCACACGGCCTTTTTTCGAACTTCAGGGACTATGGGCAGAAGTATGCCTACCAGTTGAAGAACGGCGGCAAGGCTGCCTACCACACAAGCGTCCGGCGACCCAATTTGCAGATCGCCGATTTGACCCTGGGCGGCAATCAGGTCCTCAGCCGGCTTTTCGTGAAATACCAGGTGGCGGTTTCTCACTCGCGGTTTGGTGGGGCCGCGGGCAATCCTGGCGCGGCCTTCAGCAGCGGCGCAGGTAAGGATTGCGCCTATGACCCGGCCGCCTCACCCAGCCAGTACCGGCCCCAGTTTACCTGCGACGTCGCGGGCAATGCTGTGCTCGACCCGTCGAGCTACTCGCTGCAAACCATCGATCTTACGAGCGGACAGGCGAGCCAGCTCAACCTGCAGGCAGGCGCCTCGGCCGGCTTCAACTATCATCTCGGGGCGCACGCTTCGACGTTCGAATTTGGCGGCCAATTCCGCAACGAGCATAAGGGTCAGGACGCTTACTCGCCGGAGTACGACTCGAACAACGGGACCGCGTTAAGCTCCTATCTGGACAGCTTCACCAATCCGCATTTCTACGGCGGCAGCTATCGGCTGGGACCGCTGAGCAACTTCGACAGCCTCACCCGCGACCTGGCTGCCAACCCCGGCAACTTCACCCTCGATGAAGCCACCACGCACCAGAACTCCGACGCTGCCAACTACAACCTGCAGGAGCGGGTCTCGGCCGGCTACGTGATGAACACACTTGGCTTCGGGACGCGGTGGCATCTGCAGACAGGCCTGCGCCTGGAAAGCACCCAAACATCGAGCACCGGCTATCTGGTACTTACCAATGCGGACGGCACTTACGGGGGCACGACGCCCGAGCACGGGAGCGGCTCCTATATCAATCCTCTGCCCAGCGTCCAGCTCCGCTATACGATCGATAGCGCTTCTGATATCCGTGCCGTCTACGGGCGCGGCATTTCGCGGCCGGACCCATATCAGCTGGTGCCGTCCGTCGTCCTGACCACCGATGGAGGGACCTCAGGCAACAATCTTGTACAGCTCGGCAACACCGCGCTGGTGGCCGAACACGCGAATGACTATGACATTCTTTATGAGCGCTATCTGCCGGCTGTGGGCATGATCGAGGGCGGGTACTTTTACAAGCAGATTACCAAGCCGATTTACCTCGAACAATCCATCGTGCCAGCCACCGGTTCACCCCTGTCGGCGCTCTATGCAGGCGATGACGTGCAGCAGCAGGTCAATGGCGATCACGCCTATGTGCAAGGATTTGAGTTGGCCTACCAGCAGCATCTCACCAGCCTGCCAGGCGTGCTGAGCGGGGCGCGAGTGAACGCGAACTTCGCGTACACCGATTCCAAGAATTACAGCCTGGTCAACCGCGCCGATACGCCCCAGCTCGTCGGCCAAGCCCCATACTCCTGGAATATCGGGCCCTCCTATGCGACGCGACGAGCGCTGGTCTCTGTCGGAGTTTCGCATAACAGCGCCAATATTTACGCCTATCAATATCAGAGCTCTGGCCCTGGCGCGGTTCCCTACGGAGTAACCGGTCCAAACGGAGATAATTACTTCTACTCACACACGCAGGTGGATGCGCAGGCGACCTATGCAATCCCTGGCGGATTCACGCTGCTCGCTTCCGGACAGAACATGAATAACGAAGTCTTCGGTTTCTATAATGGCAGCCCGAAGTACATGACGCAGCGTGAGTACTACAAGCCGACTTACTCCTTCGGGCTACGCTGGAATCGACCTCGCGAGTAGCCAGTCCTCGCTTCAATCCACTGCGTCGCAGCCGCTTGGCTCGCCCGGCGAAAGTCTGTCCATAGAGGTTCTCGATCAGCCTGAGGAATGCATGCACCTGAAATTCGATGTAGCTCTATGTCTTGCCTTGGGCGCGCTGGCCGTTCAGGCCCAAACGGCCCCGCTGCTCAAGCTCGAGCGCAAGATCAGCCTGCCGGAAGGTACAGGCAAGTTCGACCACTTCGTCTACGACGCAATGCACGCTCGGCTGATGATTGCAGCCACGGGCAATCACTCGGTGGAAGTGCTGGACTTGACCACGAACAAGGTTGCCGAAATCCTGCCCGGCGTGGGTAAGCCGCACGGCCTGGCGTGGATCGAAGACACGGCCACGCTTTATGTCGCAGATGGCGCCGCGGGCGATCTGAAGCGATTCAAGGGCTCGCCCCTCGCGCCGGCTGGGTCCATCAAGCTGTCAGACGATGCGGATGACATGGTCTACGACGCGAAGACCAAGCTGCTTTACGTGGGTCACGGTGGTGGCGATGCGCAATCCCCCGGCAGGATCGCGGTCATCGACACCGCTACCAACGTGCTGCTCTCAGACCTGGCCGTCCCCTCCCATCCCGAAGGGCTCGAGCTTGATCCAGCTCACGATCGCATCCTTGCCAACATCGCTGGCAGTGCTGCGATCGCGGTGATCGATGGGGCGGCGCATACGTTATCGGCAACCTGGAAGCTCACCCGCGCCCAGGACAATGTGCCCCTTGCTGTTGATGACGAGCACCAACTACTCTTCGTCGCCTGCCGTAAGCCTGCCCGGTTGCTTGTGCTGGACGCAGGCTCGGGCCAGGAGTTGGCTGACCTGCCTGCGGATGCCGGCGCCGACGATATCTTCTACGATACGCAGCTGCGCCGCATTTACCTGATCGCGGGCTCCGGCGTGATCGACCTCTATCAGGTCGAAGAGAGCCGCAACGTTCGGGCTGCGGGCGTCATCCCGACTTCTGCCGGAGCCAAGACAGGCTTACTCGTGCCTGGGCTGCAGACGCTCTTTGTCGGCGCACCGGCCGTCGGAGACAGGGCCGCAAGCATCCTTGCATTCTCGATAAAGTAGCCGCATCGGTGCGGAAAGGAATTTGCAAGTGCCAAGCCAAACTCACGTGCCCGCTCGCCGGGCACTCGCAATGCTGCTTCTTACCATCCTTGGCTGCTGTGCACGCACGCCGGCGCAGTCGGCAGAGACAAGAGCAGAGACACTGAAGTTCGTCGTCATCGTCACCAGGCACGGCGTGCGCTCACCAACCGGAAGCGTGGATCAACTGAACCAATATGCAGCGCAGCCCTGGCCAAAATGGGAGGTCGAGCCCGGCTATCTCACGCCCCATGGCGCCAAGCTGATGACCTTGTTCGGCGGCTACTACAAGGGCTATCTTACCCAGCTGGGCTTGTTTCAGTTCCCCGGTTGCGGCGACGCCGCCAAGATCGACTTCTATGCCGATGCGGACCAGCGCACCATCGAGACCGGCAGAGCACTGGCAGCCGGTATGTTTCCCGGTTGCGGCGCCGCGCAGCCTCGGCAGCATGCCCCGTCTGAGGGCGAGGCGCTCTTCCACTCGAACACAGTCTCAGGGGACAAGCTCGATCATGCACGGGCCGTCGCCTCGATTGCCGGACGCATTGGAGAGGATCCCGCTGCGCTGAACTCGGTCTATGCGCCGCTGTTGGATCGCATGCAGAGCATTCTGCTCGGCTGCCCTACAGCGGTCCCCTGCCCGGCTCACGCCGCGGGGCGCCTGCTGGCCGATATCTCGGCCAGCCTCGAGCCGGGCGAAGGCGATCACCTGGCCGACTTGAAAGGGCCGCTTAACACCGCGTCCACCCTCGCCGAAAACTTTCTGCTGGAGTACGCCAACGGCATGCCGGCCGACCAGGTCGGTTGGGGCCGGGTCGATCTGCAAACTCTCAAGCAGTTACTCGTGCTGCATACGGCTGCTTCTGACCTCACCCGGCGCACTCCCTACCTGGCCACCACGCAAGCCTCCAACCTGCTCGCGCACACGCTGGACACGCTGCGGCAGGCGTCTACGGGCAAACCGGTCCATGGCGCGCTCGGCAAATTGGGAGACAAGGCGGTCGTGCTGGTTGCCCACGACACCAACCTCGCCAACCTGGCCGGAGCCCTGCGGCTGAATTGGCTGATCGATGGCCGCCTCGATGACACCCCGCCCGGGGGCGCACTGGTCTTTGAGCTATGGCACGTGCCGGCAGGCTACCAGGTACGTGCGTATTACACCGCGCAAACGCTGGAGCAGATGCGCAACCTCGCCCCGCTCACCCCCGCTGCGCCTCCGGCCCGGGCCAATCTGTTTGTTCCCGGCTGCAGCCAGCCAGGTCCCGGATTTCCCTGCGACTGGAACGCCTTTCAGCAAACCGTATCCGCAGTCATCGATCCGGCCTTTGTCGAATAACTCCACGGGCAGCTTCCATCCCACGCCTAGCGGCTACTGCTGCTTTCAGGAAGCATAAAAACCAGGAGCCGCCCGCCCCTGTACCGCAACAGCCGTTCACGATTGCAAGGAGAGTGCTCTCTGCCGGCGAGGCAGGCCAATAGAATCCTGGTGCCCGGAGGGGGACTTGAACCCCCACAGCCTTGCGGCCTGCGGATTTTAAGTCCGCTGCGTCTGCCGATTTCGCCATCCGGGCAGGTGCCCTCATGATGGTACCAGCGCCCGCGGCGAGGCTGCACGCGCGGCTTGCCTGCGCGCTCGCAAGGCAGCCGTGACCACCCGGTGACAATGCAAACAAAGCGTCCGCAGGTTTTCGAGATCACACTCGCCGCCGCCCTCGACCACCGGCAGAATATGATCCGCATCCCAGAGGCTCTTTCGGTCGAGTTTCGACAGGCCCCACATCCCCAGCAGTTTCTGTCGCCGTGCCCCACGTGCCTTGCGGAGAAGCCGATGTGCGGCCAACGTATCGACCGTGCAACGGGCGCAGATCCCCCGGTCGCGTGCGAGCACCTGCTGACGTAGATAGCTGGGGCTGGTTCTCAGGCGCCAGGCATGCACGCATGGCATGCTACAGAAAGTGCGCCGGCGGCCCTTCGGAAGCTCGGTCGCGCACCAACGGCAGAGCGCCCTGCCCTCTATGCCGCGCGGCAGCCGTGACAGGTCGGCACGGCCGCCCGGCATGGTTCGGTGGTTGCTGCGTGGGGCTCCAGAGAGCCTGCGTTCGTCCATAGCAAAATTCATAAAACATCGACACTCCGCTGTCGAGTGCCTGCGGGGCTACCTGTCGGCGCAGGCGATCGGCCAAGTTCGCGCGCGTGCTGGTAGGGCATACTTGACGCATGTAACGCTTGCCACTTATCACTGTGGCAGACTATTCACCTGGAGAACTAGTGAACCGCCACAAATTTCTGATTCGATGGCCTAGTCTCTTGCTTGCGGCCGCCTCTACTCTGTCTCCGCTCTGCGCCTGCCTGCATGCAGAACCTGCCGCGGATCGCATGGAAGCAGCGCCACGGCTGCCGCAGGTCCTCCCGCTCGCAAACGATGAGTGGCTGCTCTCGGCGGGTGAGATGAGCTATGCCGTCGGCATCAACGATGCGAAGCTGGTGCAGACTCTCTACTGGGGCCCGCGCCTTGCTGAGGATGCCTCCCTGGCCGACCAGCTGCCACGCGCGAAAATGCAGCCCGAACTTGCCTCCTTCGATACGCCTATGACCACCACCCCGCTTGAGTACGCCGGCTGGGGCGGCGGTCTCGCCTATGAGCCTGCGCTGAAGATCACTTATCCGGACGGCGATCGTTCCTTGACTCTCGTGTTTGTCAAAGCCGACAGGCCTTCACCAGACACGCTCGTGCTTACGACACGAGATACGCATCACGGCCTCCTGGTCGAGCTACACTACCGCATTTTTGCGCACGGTGTCCTTGCACGCTGGGCTGTCATCAAGAACGAAGGCGCTTCCTCCGCCATGATCGAGCAGGCGGCAGCCGCGACGTGGAACCTGCCCTCGCGCACTGATTATCAACTAAGCTGGCTTACCGGGCACTGGGCCGGCGAGTGGCAGCTGCACCAGCAAGCCATGCAGACCGGCAGCACCGTGCTCGAGAGCCGCCGCGGCAGCACCTCGCACCAGACCAACCCCTGGTTCTCGCTCAGCACTGCGGGAACAACCGAGAGCGCGGGTCCTGTGTGGTTCGGAGAGCTGGGCTGGAGCGGCAGTTGGCGCATCAATGTCGAAGAGACAGCCGCGCATAACCTGCGCGTTACAGGAGGCTATAACCCATTTGACTTTGGTTACAAGCTCGAGCGTGGCGCATCTCTGACGACGCCCATCTTTTACGCGGGCTATACCAACCAGGGCCAAGGCGGCGCTTCCCGCATTCTCCATCACTTTCAACTCAGCTCGATCGCCCCGACCGCCCCGGCACCCCGACCACGTCCCATTATCTTCAACTCCTGGGAGGCGACCGAGTTTGCAGTTGATGAGCCGGGACAAACGGCTCTGGCAGAGAAAGCGGCCAAGCTGGGCGTGGAACGGATGGTCATCGACGACGGCTGGTTCGGGCAGCGCAACACAGACCATGCCGGCCTGGGCGACTGGTATGTGAATCCGCAGAAATTTCCGCATGGTCTGAAGCCGGTCATCGATCGCGTGCATGCGCTGGGTATGGACTTCGGCATCTGGGTCGAGCCGGAGATGGTCAATCCCGACTCCGACTTATTTCGTAAGCATCCTGACTGGGCGATGCACTTTCCTGGGCGGCGCCCAACCGAAGGGCGCAACCAGTTGTTGCTTAACCTGGCCCGCACAGACGTGAAGGACTACGTCTTTCGGTTTCTGGATGACCTGGTCACGAAGAACGACATAGCTTTTCTCAAGTGGGATTACAACCGGAACTGGGCCGATCCTGGATGGGACTCGGCGCCACTCGATCAGCAGAAAGAGATTTATGTAAAGTATGTAGAAAATCTGTACGCGATTCTCAGTGAACTCCGTCGCAAACACCCAAAGCTTGAGATCGAGTCGTGCTCCGGTGGCGGCGGCCGTGTTGACCTAGGCATTCTGCGCTATACCGATGAAGTTTGGCCCTCTGATAATACGGACGCACTCGATCGACTTACCATCCAGAATGGTTTCACGCACGCTTACGCGCCAGAACTTATGATGGCCTGGGTCACCGATGTGCCGAACTTCAACCGCCGCGTGACTCCGCTTTCCTTCCGCTTTCTGGTGGCAATGACAGGTTCGCTGGGCATCGGCGTCAACCTGAATAAGTGGACCGCAGCCGATATGGAGATCGGCACGAAGATGGTTGCGTTTTACAAGACGATCCGCACTACCGTCCAGCAGGGATCGCTCTACAGGCTGATGGCAAATCACGAAGGTTCAGGACACTGGGCAACCGAGTATGTGTCTACCGATGGCGCACAGGCGGTAGTCTACGGCTTTCTTGAGGCGCAGCATTACGGCGAACACTTTCCTGTCGTCCGCCTCGAAGGCCTGGAGCCTGCAGCTCGGTATCGCCTGAAGCCACTGGAAGCGACCAAGGTACCCGGCCTGCCTGCAGAGATGAGTGGGAGCGCGTTGATGGGCGAGGGCATACGCATGAAGCTCGAGGGCGACTACGACGCAACAGCAGTAGTGCTTGAGCGCGTGAATTAAAGCCGACCGTATGCGGTCAGGGTGACTTACTTGTGTTCTGGCAGTATGGTCCAGATCGCAGGATCTTCTTCCCCGAGCACCCAGGCACAGATGCCCTGCAACTGGCTTTGCGCGGCAAGTTGATATCGATCCTCAAAACCCTGCTTGTCGGTGAGGAAGATCCATTCGCGACTATCATCATGATAGAAGTAAAACCACGCGGTATGGTCGACAGGATCCCACTGCTGCTTGCCGTCATAGGTCTCGCGCAGGCTGATCGCATTGGCGTAGCTGATGTAATCCGCGACCGGATTGGGCTTCTTCTCGGCTTTTCCAAGGCCCGGGTCGCCGGGGTACCAGTGGTAGCCATAGAGAGCGATGCCAAGTGAAAGCTTTCCCTTCGGCACAACCTTCAGCGCGTACTCCATGTTCATCCTGGTCCAGTTCCAACCGCCCACAGGACCGGGCATCGTCCAGCGCGTATGCTGGTCGTAAGTCATGAGGCAAAGTAAGTCGACTGACTCTCCCAAGGCCTTTAGGTCAAAGGATCCGCGCCACTCTTCAAACATCCACTTACTGTACGCCGTATGTCCCGGGTACCCGGGAGCATTCGGCACAGCAGCGATCTGCACCAGCAAATGCTCCTTGTGCAGAACATCGGCGGTCCGCTTCACGGTAGCCGAAAGTGCATCCCGGTCGGTCCACAGGATATCTTCAAAGTCGAACTGGAATCCATCGTAGCCGTTGCGTTTGCACTCGCGCACCAGCGCAGCATTCATCTGATCCTGCGCATGCGTGTCAGTGAGGAGCGTATGCACATTCGTCTTGTCAAACAGCGCAAGGATCGGGATTACCTGCACGTGCGCAGCCTTTGCTTCCCGCAACACGACCGGATTGGGCTCACCATAGACAAGGCCCGTCGCATCGACGCTATACCAGGTGGGCACGAGCGTATCCACCTGGCTTTTGTGCGCAAGAAAGTCGCGCTGGGAGGGTCCCTCTTCTGTCATATAGAAGAGCGTTTTCGGCTCTGCGGCGGTTGCCGCCATGGGCTGCAGCCAAAGCGGCAACATGATGCTGGCTGCCGAGAAGACAACGAAAGGAAATCTTTTCACCCGGCCGCCCTCTTTGCTGACCACGCTCATGACTCAGGCCACCGGCACGGACTTGGTCAGGTTACGAGGCCGGTCGACATCGATGCCATTCTGAATGGCAACGTAGTAGGCAAATAGCTGCAGCGGGATCACTTCCAGGAGCGGCAATAAGTGCTCCGCCGCCGGAGGCACCTCGATGGTCTGCTCGGCGAGCGCCGCAACCACAGCATCGCCTGTATTGGCAATCGCAAGAACCCGCGCGCCTTGCCTGCGGAGGATCTCGAGCAGGTTGAGGGTGCGCTCGTGGCGAGTCACCGATTCAGCAAGCGCAGGATCATAGGCCGCAAGCACAACCAGCGGCACATCATCGGCAACCAAGGCATTCGGCCCGTGCAGTACTTCCCCCGAAGGGTATCCTTCGGCATGCACATAGGAGGACTCCTTGAGTTTGAGCGCACCCTCGCGCGCGATCGGATAGTGCACGCCGCGCCCCAGAAAGAGAAAGGTCTTTGCATCGCTGAAGGCAATCGCGCAGGCCTGGGTGCGCTCGACCCAGGTCGCCAGGGAGGCGCGAATCTGTCCGGGCAGCGCACGCATCGCGGCAATCTGCGTGCGCACCCCTTCTGCGCTCAATGCCCCGCGCGCCTCGGCCGCGGCAAGGGCGAGCAGATGCAGCAGCGCCAGCTGATTGAGAAAACTCTTTGTCGCCGGGATGGCCAACTCTTTCCCGGCTTCGGTCGAGAGCGCGTGCTCGGCCTCGCGCATCATCGTCGAGCCTGGCACATTCGTAACAGCGAGAGTGGCATGACCACGGCGCCGGGCCTCGCGCAGCGCGGCCAGCGTGTCTGCCGTCTCACCCGATTGTGAAATGACAAGCACTGCCGCATGCGGTGTCGTATTGCTTCCGCGATAGGAGTACTCGCTCGCATACTCGACATCGACCGCCAGGCCGGTGCGATCTTCGAACATGATCTCTGCCGCCAGCCCGGCGTGCCGACTGGAGCCACTGGCCACGATGACTAACTGCGAGGCTTCACGAAACCAGTCGCGGATCGAATCAAAGAGCATCGGCTTGAGCGCGTCGCCGTCCAGGCACGCATCGAGCAATCGCTCCAGTGCCTCCGGTTGTTCGTGTATCTCGCCAAGCATTGCATGCGCATACTCTGGAGCGCTCATCGGTATATACCCGCTTTCGACAGATTACCGGGCAATGGACTGCTCACCCGTGATCGAGAATGAAAGACTCTGTCCGCTGCCAGGCGCAAAGGCATCCGGCTGCGTGCTGCCCACGTAGAGCGTGTACTTGCCCGGTCGCACGGCGCGTTTTCCAGCTTCATCGACGAAACTCAGCTGCCGCGGCTCCAGCATCCACTCTACCTGTTTTGTCTCGCCCGGCTGCAGGTGTACCCTTTTGAGACCCGCCAAAGCGGTCCGGGGTGCGCCGGCCCGGGCTGGAGGCGAGATATAGAGCTCCGCAACCTCATCCCCTTCCAAGCTGCCGGTGTTCCGCACCATCACCGAGAGGTGCTCGCTGCCACCAGCAGCCAGTAAGGTGTGCTCCACCTCGAACTGGCTGTACGCAAAATGCGTGTAACTGAGCCCATAGCCAAAAGCAAACTCCACCGGGCCGCCATAATAGCGATAGGTTCGGCGCGCCATCGAGTAATCCTCAAAAGCGGGCAGATCGTCCACCGACCGATAGAAAGTTACCGGCAGGCGGCCCGAGGGATTTACCCGGCCAGAGAGTATCTCGCCGAGCGCCGTGCCGCCGGCTTCCCCGCCATACCAACCTGCGAGCACCGCTGCTGCCTTGCGCGGCCCCTCAAGCAGAGCGGGTTCAAGGGCGATCGCACTGCCGGACGAAAGGACAACGACCAGCGGTTTGCCGGTCGCCTGCAGGCGCTCGAGCAAAGCGCGCTGCGCCGCGGGAAGCGAAAGGCTGGTGCGGTCGCCACCATCAAAGCCGGGCAGCGACAGGTCGAGCGCCTCGCCCTCGAGGTTCGGCGAAAGCCCGACTGAAGCCACAATCACATCCGCCTTGGCTGCGGCCGCGACCGCCTCCTCGAGCAGAGCCGCAGCCGGCGGCTCCCACTCAAGCGCGATGCCGTCATCACCCCGGTGCAGCATCTCCAATCGCAGCGGGCTCGCGCCGGTAAGCTCGATTGCGCCCGCATCCTGCTGCGGCTTGCCGGGGCCAGTGCCGGACAGCACCAGCTTGTCGCCCAGGAATAATTTGTAACTGTCATGGTTTTGACACTGTTCGCAGCCCGTGATGCGCACGTGAAAGCGATACATGCCCGGCGCGGGGGGCACCAGCAAGCCCGTCCACCGCACGCTGTTTCTGCCGCTGGTCAACCCGGGCGCAGGGGCGGCGCGGTTAAGGTCAAAGCTCAGGCGGGCATCGGTGCGGATCAGCACCGGCGCCCCGCTCAGGTCCTCATTGTTAAAGTATTCCCCCTTCAAGCCCTGCTCTGCGTTCGGCGCCTGGCTGACCCGCAGAGCAGTGCGCGGCGCGGTGATGGGCAGGCCGGCAGCCAGCACCGACCCCTGTGCATAATGCACCGTTCCAAAGCTGGCGCGCAGCCCTTCGAGTGGAGTCACCGGGGCAACCGCGGTGCCGTGGTAGTTCCCCTCCACGTCTTCAAGCAAGTCCGCCGTCGGCCCGATGAGGGCGACCTTTCGGCCCGCGCTCAAGGGCAGCAGTCCATCGTTGGCCAGCAGCACGATCGACTCTCGCGCGGCTTGCAGTGCCAGCGCCCGGTGCGCAGCAGAGTCGACCTCGCTCATAGACACCCGGCCATACGGCCCGCACTCGGCGACATCGAGCAGTCCCAACCGCAGCCTTGCCAGCAGCAGACGGGACAGGGCTCGGTCCAGGTCGGCCACCGATATCAAGCCCTGGGCCAGCGCGCCGTTCAGAGCCTTGTACGTCGAGCCGCAATCAAGATCGGTCCCGGCCTTGAGCGCAGCCGCCGCACCATGGACATCGTCATTGGTAAAGTGGTGATTGTGCGTAATGTTGCTCACCGCGTCACAGTCGGAGACGATATACCCGGCAAAGCCCCATTCCCCGCGCACCCGGTCGTTGAGCAGCGCACTGTTTGCGCAACTGGGTATGCCATTGATGCGGTTATAAGAGCACATCATCGCCGCTGCGTGCCCGCTGGTAAGGACGGAGCGAAAGGCAGGCAGATAAGTATCGGCCAGGTCGTGCTCGCTCGTCATCGAGTTGAATCCGTCGCGCGTGCGCTCCGGTCCGCTGTGCACCGCAAAGTGCTTCGGCGTTGCGTCCGCCTTGAGGTAAAAGGGATCGGTGCCCTGCACACCCTGAACAAAATGGGTTGCCAGCAGCCCCGTCAGGTAAGGATCTTCGCCGTAGGTCTCCTGCCCGCGACCCCAGCGCGGATCCCGAAAGATGTTGATGTTCGGCGACCAGACGGTGAGTCCTGCATACCGGGCTGCATCCTGGCCAAAACCAACATCGTACTTGGCGCGCGCCTCGGTGGAGACAACATCGCCGATCGCCGACAGCAACCCCGGGTCCCAGGTCGCAGCCATGCCGATCGCCTGGGGAAATACCGTAGCGTACCCGTTGCGCGCAATGCCGTGCAGCCCTTCGTTCCACCAGTTGTAGCCAGCCAGCCCCAGTCTGGGCAGCGCTGGTGCATTGTCTTGCAGCTGCGCAATCTTCTCGGCAGGGGTCATCCCGGCAAGTAGAGCGGCTACTCGCCGCTCGATCTCGGAAGCCGAAGAGGTCTCCGGACAGCGGGCCTGGCAGTGCGCCTGGCTTGCGGCCAGCAGCACAACAGCCATGATCACCATCACGTATCTCATCGGCTTGCTGCTCCCTTCCAGACAAACATCATCCTAACGTGCGGCATCTCGTCCAGGGAGAAAGCTTTCGCACGCTCGTCGATCAACTTACCTGATTATTACTCTCAAAAGAAGTTAGTATAATGATTGAATCACGGTATTTTGACCACTCATCTCGAAGTTGGCGTGAATTTCCGACCTGGCGGTCGGGTACTTCATCGAGATACCAAATGCCCCGATGCCGTTCCGTCCACTTTGAAGGAGCACCATCTTGCTGATCGATCTACGCCCTGCTCTTCTGCTTGGTCTCTCACTGCTGCCGTTTACGGCCCAGGCTCAAAATGCTGTCGATCTCAAGCCAACCTCACAGCAGATCGACTGGCAAGAACTCGAGATGGGCGCGATCCTGCATTTCGGCACCAACACCTTTCTAGATCGCGAGTGGGGAGACGGCACCGCCTCTCCATCCGTCTTCAATCCCACCCACATCGATACAGACCAATGGATGCAGGCTGCAGGGAGCGCGGGCATTCGCTACGTGGTCCTGGTCGCGAAGCACCATGATGGCTTCGCGCTCTGGCCGACAGAACAGACCGCCTACAGCGTCAAGCAGAGCCCCTGGCTGGGCGGCAAAGGCGACCTGGTGCGCATGGCCTCTGAGTCGGCGCACAAGGCGGGTCTGCGCTTTGGGGTCTACGAGTCGCCATGGGACCGTCACGACCCGCGCTACAAGGACCCAGCCGCCTACGACAAGTTTTACCTCGCGGAGCTCGAAGAGCTGACCCAGAACTACGGCCCGCTTACAGAGTTCTGGCTCGATGGCGCAGGCAGCGCCGGGCGCACCTATGACTTTGATATGATCACCACGCACCTGCGTACGTATCAGCCCGACACGCTGGTCTTTGCCGACCTCGAGTTATACAAGAACGCGGACCTGCGCTGGGTGGGAACCGAGAGCGGCCACGTGAACTTTGAGAATTGGAACGTGGTCGACCGGGCCGGCTATCTGCGCTGGCGGCCCGTCGAGGCGGATACACCGCTGCACCGGGATCAATGGTTCTGGCACCCCAATGCAGACACCACGCTGAAGTCCGTCGACGAGTTGATGGAGGAGTACGAAGCGACGGTGGGTCGCGGCGCGCAGCTGATGCTGGGCCTGGCGCCGGATCGCACGGGGCAGATTCCGGCCGCGGACGCAGCGCGACTGGCCGAGTTCGGGGCCCGGATCCGCGCAACGTACGGGCCCGAGAAGAACCTGGCGCTGCACCATGGCGCGGTCTCCTCAGAGCAGGGGGGCGCGCTCGATGGCGACCCGAGCAGCTGGTGGCAGATCACGCCCAACGGCAGCACGCCCACCCTAATCGTCAACTTTGCCGCGCCCACGGCCATCGATCGCGTCCTGACGATGGAGCGTCTCAACGACGGCCAGCATATTGAAGAGTACGCGGTCGAGGCCTGGACGGGCGGAAGATGGCATGAAGTCGCCCATGCGCGCGCCATCGGTCACAAGAAGATTGATCGCTTTGCGCCCATCACCACGACGCGGGTCCGTCTCCGCATCCTGGCACAGAGCGGGCCTGCCGGTATTCGCGAGTTCCAGGTCTTCAACGGGACCAGCGCGGCTCGTTAGTGCGCGCAGCGGGTGGCCCCCTGCCGGAATGATGAAGGATTGCTGCAAGTATGCAGAATATTTGCCTGGAGATCGCTGTAGATAATGCCGAGTCGGTAGCCGCAGCCGTGCGCGGCGGCGCGCAAAGGCTGGAGCTCTGCTCCTCACTTGCCGACGGTGGCCTGACCCCGGGTATCGGCTTTGTGGAGTGGGCGCGACGGTCCACCACTGTACCTCTGCACTGCATGGTGCGGCCGCGCGGCGGCAACTTCGTCTACTCCGCGGATGAGCTCAGGATCATGGAGCGGGAGATCGCCGCAATGCGTGCCGCAGGCGCGAACGGGGTCGTCTTTGGAGTGCTCACGCCCAGCTCCCATGTCGACATCAAGACCGTGCGCCGTCTGGTGGCCGCAGCCCGTCCCATGCGGGTTGTCTTTCACCGGGCTTTTGACCTGGTCACGGACCTCGCCCTCGCGCTTGAGGATGTGATCGCATGCGGGGCCGACATCTTGCTGACTTCAGGCGGCGCGCCTACCCTGGAACTGGGCCTGCCAACCGTTACTACTCTGGTCGAGCGGGCCGGCGGCCGCATAGAAATCATGGGCGGCGCCGGTGTGCGGCTCAGCAATGCAGCGCGGTTATGGGCCCATGCGCCGATCGACACACTGCACGCATCGCTGCGCAGCCCCTGGCCCGCCGGTCGCCACACGCCGGGCGAGGGGGGCGCGACCATGGGCGCCCACGACACCGAAGAGCAGTACGCGGTGCGCGAAGAAGACGTGCAAGCAGTGCTTGCAGTGCTGACCCCGCGCCGGATGGACCAGGCCCTCGCTTCAGCCCAGCCTGCGACACATTAGTGCGATCCTGCTGCTGCTGCTCCGCACCGCGTGCGAGCTTTTCGCTTTCGTCGGACAATCGTGGCTTGTTACCTCTCGCCGCGCGCCGGTCCCGTTCGCAGCGCGAGCAGGTCGCGTTGGTACACAAAGCTCACCCCAAGCAGCAGCGCACCCAGCCCGAGAAAGCTCAGGATCCGGTAACCCTGGCTCAGTACCCGCAGGTCAAAGAGAAACACCTTGCCGATCGATAAAGCCAGCAGCACCAGCCCCAGCCAGCGCAGCGTAGCCACCTTGCGCTGGAAACCAGCAGCCAGCAGCGCCGCGCCCAAGATCATGCTCCAGGCCGAGTAACTGAACTGCTCCTCAAGCAAGCGCTCAGACCGCGCCAACTGATACTGGCTGCTCCAGTACGTGTCGATCTCGAGGCATACGCCCACCATCAACAGCACGGTCGCGCCCACGCTCGCCAAGATGCCGTCCAGCCGCCAGCCTCGCTGCGCCGCCAGGTCGGTATTCCGATCTGCAACGGCACCGGTTACCGTTGCCCTGCCCGCGACCCATGCGGCAAAAACGCCCGCGGCCACACCCGCCAGGTAGGTTGCGAAGCGCTCGTTCCAGAGCACGCGCACCTCGCCGTGCAGGCTGCTGCTGAGCGAGACGGTGGCCGTGCATGCGAGCGCGAGCACGGCGCCGCCCAGCCTCCGCACCAGGCGCGCATCCTTACTCACATGGAGACCCACATGGGAGCCCAGATGCAGGCGCCAGGCAAGCGCGATTAACAGTACACTCTCAGCCGACCAGCACACCGCGATCAGCCGGCCTTCGCAGGCCACCGGGATCGCTCCGGTAAAAGCGAGCACGCTCAGCAACAGGTAGGTCTCGGACAGCCGCGTAGGCGTGCCCGCCAGCCGCGGCGATCGCGCCACGCGCAGCATGCCGAGGTAGAAGGCAGCAAAGCCGAACGCCACCCAGGAGCGCAGCCCCGCGCTGACCGGCTCGCTCAGCAGAGCGTACAACTCGGCAAATGCGAGCAAACCGTTGAGCAGCGGCAGCAGGAGCAGCGCGAGATGATCTTCAAACGTGAGACTCGCCGTCGCAGTGGCCAGCCGCAGGTTGCGCAACACCTGCGGCGCCGCGGAAAAAACCAGGAAGAATACGACCACAAAGAAGGCAGTCAGCCCGAAGGCCGCCGGCCTATAGTGCTGCACATACCAGCCGACCGCATAGACCGCTGTGCCCGCGAAGGCCGCCAGCAGCAGCCGTGACCAGGGACGCAGCGCAACCAGGGCCAGCACAGCCAGGTCGAGCAGCAGCAGGTAGCCGAACAGCGGCAGCTCCGGGCTACGCGCGCTCCACAGCAACAGCGGAGTGAGAAAGCCGCCGACCGCCGCGTAGAACGCGAGCACCTCGGAGTTCTGCCGCCAGCACAGCCAGGCATTGGCAGCGGTGACCAGCACCATCGCAAAAAAGGCAGCACCCAGCGGGATCAGCCCGAAGAGCGAGTAAGCCGCCCACAGCGAGAGGTACAGCAGGCCCGTACCAAGCGCCTTGAGCGAGTAGGAAAAGGACTTGTATCCGCGCAGGCGAAACCATTCAGAGCCGGCGGTAACGCCTACACCGGCACCGAGCCCGATGAGCACGCGCGCCGTGGGACCGATCCAGCCGTTGTCGATGGCAAACTTGAGAAACCAGGCTGCGCCAATCAGCAGCGCCAGGATGCCGATACGATTGAAAAAATGCGAGCCGATACGGGACTCCAGGGAAGGCCGCTCCCCGGCACGCGCAGGCTTCACGTCGACCCGGGAAAGCTGCCCCTCCGGTGCCGTCTCGGCTTGCTGCGAGACAAACCCGCCTTGGCTCTTGAGGGGCTGAGTCGGCGAAGGTGGGCTGCCTTGCCGCAAGCGCGACAGCTCTCGCTCGACCTCCGCCACACGCGCGGCGAGCGCAGCCAGCTGGCGGGAAAGCTCCTGATCCTCAACGCCCATCGGTCTAAATCGATGCTACCGCGTTGAGGCCGCCAGCGGATACGGGGCGCGCACCGGCTTTCGCGTCGTCCCGCACAAAGCCGTATCTCGATACTCAATCGATCCATGGTTGCATCGATCAATCCATCGATGCCAGAATAGGGCCTTCCCTGCCCGCGGAGCTCAGCCGGCAGCCAGCTCACGGATCTTCGCCGCGATCCGCCGGCCGGCAAAGGGGTGCGCGAGCAGCCGCGCACGCTCGCCCATGGCCGCAAGCTCGGCAGCGTCCCCAAGCAACCGCCGCAGCGTGGCCAGCAGCGTCTCCGGCGTAAGCTCCGCCTGATCGAGCAGGGCGGCCCCGCCGGCCGCCGCCATCACTTCGGCATTGCGACGCTGGTGATCATCGGCCGCGAGCGGGAACGGGACCAGCACCGCCGGCTTGCCGGCCGCGCACAACTCGGCGACCGTGCTCGCGCCGGAGCGCGCGAGCACCAGGCTGGCCGCGGCAAAGCGCTGCGGCATGTCATCGAGAAAGGGGTGCACCTCCCAGCGAGCAGCATCCGCACCGGTCGCCTGGTAGGCAGCCAGCGTCGTCTCCGCTCGTCCGGCGCCGGCCTGGTGCAACACGGTTAACCCCGGCACCGCCTCCAGCAGGGAAACCAGCACCTTCGGCATCACCTCGTTGAGCGCGCGTGCGCCCTGGCTGCCGCCGAAAACCAGCAAGTGGGGCGGCGCGTGCAGCCCGCGCGCCGCGAGCGAGAAAAATTCCGCGCGCACCGGGATTCCTGTGACCTCTGCATTGCGAAAGAACCTCGCCGCCGGGGCAAAGTTGACCGCTGCTGCCGAGACATGTCTGCCTACCAGGCGATTCGCAAGCCCGGGAACCGCATTCGGCTCAAATGCAAGTGTCGGCACCCGGGCCGCGATCGCCGCGGCCATGGCCGGCCCCGAGGCGTAGCCCCCCACGCCAAGGACCACCTGCGGCCCGAAGCTCTTCAACAGGGCGCGCGCGCGCCACAGGCTCCTCGGCAGATCCGAGAGCGTGCGCAATCGCGTCCGCAGGCTTACATGCTTCAGCTGCCCTACTTCGATCAACTCCAGACGGTAGCCGGCCTGCGGCACCAGACGCGTCTCAAGCCCGCGCGGGGTACCCAGAAAAAGCAACTCCGCCCCGCCTGGCCCGGCGCGCAACGCGTCGGCGATGGCCAGCGCCGGGATAATGTGCCCGCCCGTGCCGCCGCCTGCAATGAGAACCCGCAGACCGCTCATTCCATCTCGCGCGTGATGTTCAGAAGCACCCCGATCGAAGCTAGGGTGATGAAAAGCGAGGTTCCGCCATAGGAGACGAACGGCAGGGTGATGCCTTTGGTCGGCACGAGCGCCAGCACCACGCTCATGTTGAAAAAGGCCTGGATCAGGATCGTCGCCGTGATTCCAAAGGCCAGCAGGCGTGCAAAGGGGTCGGTAGACAGGATGGCCGCGCGAAATCCTCGGTATCCCAGGATGGCAAAGAGCAGCACCACCAACAGTGCGCCGATCAGGCCAACCTCTTCAGAGATATTTGCGAAAATGTAGTCGGTATGCGACTCGGGCAGGTAGAAAAGCTTCTGCCGCCCCTCCATGTAACCCAGACCCCGCAACCCGCCCGTGCCCACCGCAATCAGCGACTGGATGATGTGGAAGCCTTTGCCCAGCGGGTCGGACTCGGGATCGATGAAGGCCAGCATGCGCTCACGACGGAACTTGACGCGAAAGAGCAGGAAGTAGAGCACCGGCGCCGCTGCCAGCGCCGCGTATCCGAGATACTTTAAGTTCATCCCGGCCAGGTAGAGCAGCAGCGCGGTGACCGCCGCGCAGACCAGCGCCGTGCCCAGATCGGGCTCCTTGACGATGAGCAAGATAAAGATCAGGCTCGGGATCACGGCGGGGACAAGGTTCTGGCGGATCTCTTCCATGCGATGCATGCGGATCTGCAGCCACCAGGCCAGATAGAGAACTAGCGTGGGTTTGGCCAGCTCGGAGGGCTGGAGCGAGAGTGGCCCGAACTTGATCCACCGGTGCGCGCCATGCGAGTCACGGATAAAAAACGCCGCAAGCAAGAGCACAACCGTCACCGCGATCGCCGGCATCACCACGTTTGCCTTGTTGTAGAGCCGGTAGTCCACGCGCATCAGCAGCGTCATGGCCGCCAGGCCGCTCACCGCGAACAGAGCCTGACGCAGCACATAGGTGTAAGGCGAAAGGTGATGCGCCTCGGCCATCACCGCCGACGCGCTGAACACCATCAGCAGGCCGACGACGACCAGCACCAGGGTAACGCAGTAGATCCATCGATCGACGCCTACGCGCTTTGCCATACGCCCAGGCCTCGGCGCGCAAGCACGATCTCTTTGAACGCGCGCCCGCGGTCTTCATAGTTCACAAACTGATCGAAGCTGGAACAGGCGGGCGCGAGCAGGACAACCTCGCCTGCGTGGGCGGCGTCGGCTGCGAGCTCGACCGCCCGCCTGAGCGTGCCCGCCCGGACAATGGGCGCCGCGCCATGAATGTGCTGCTCGATCTTTTCCGCAGCCGCACCCATTAGGTACACCGCGCGCACCCGCTGCTCCAGCAGGGGGCGCATCGTACGATAGTCCGAGTCCTTGTCTTTGCCGCCCAGGATCAGGTGAATGCCCGAAGGAAACGAGGCCAGCGCTTTCAAGGTCGCGTCCACGTTGGTCGCCTTCGAATCGTTGTAATAGTCCACGCCCTCGATCTTTGCGACGAACTCCAAACGGTGCTCGACCGCGGTGAAACTCTGGACCGCGGAGCGGATCGCGTCCGCCGGCACCCCGGCCAGCCGCGCAGCACAGACCGCGGCCAGCACGTTTTCAAGATTGTGGTCGCCTTTGAGCGGGATCGCGCCGACAGCCAGGATCGGCTCCGGCGCAGATTGCTCCGAGGCCCGGTACATCACGACGCCCTCGTGCACGCATGCGCCTTGGCGCACGACGCGCTTGTGCGAGAACCAGTACACCTGCGACCGCGCCCGGACCGCGGCCCGCGCAGCCACCTCGTCTTCGGCATTCAGAACCAGAAAATCTTCCCGACGCTGATTGAGGAAAATGCGTTCCTTGGCGGCCACATACTTCTCAAATGTCCCATGGCGGTCCAGATGATCCGGCGTCACGTTTAGAATCACGGCGATCTGGGGCCGGAATGTGACGATCGACTCCAGCTGAAAGCTCGATACCTCGAGCACATTCCAGTTCTCGTCGCGGCTCTCATCGGCCAGCGCAATCACCGGCACGCCAATGTTTCCGCCCACCTGCACCGGCAGGCCCCCCGCCGACAAGATCGCGCCGCACAGCGAGGTGGTCGTCGTCTTGCCGTTCGAGCCGGTGATCGCGATCGTCCTTCCCTTGAGAAAGCGGGAGGCCAGCTCCACCTCACCGAGAACCGTCTGCCCAAAGCTGCGCACCTGCCGCAACTCCGGCGTCTCCGGCGGCACGCCCGGCGAGACCACAATCAGGTCCTGGCGGCGAAAGGTAAGCAGGCCGTGCCCGCCCGCCTCGACAGCGATGCCTTCCTCGAGGAGCAGCGGCATGTCCTTGCCCAGCGACTCGGCCGGGCGCACGTCCGAGACCGTCACCTTCGCCCCGTGCCGCCGCAGAAACATCGCCGCAGCAAAGCCCGACTTGCCCAGGCCCACCACCAGCACGTGTTTGCCCTTCAACTCCATGCTTTTCTCGACTCGCGCCCCGAGCCTCATTGTGCCACGCGGGCCGCGCAGCACGAAAGTGCCGGGCAAGAGACACGATCTATCGATGCGCGGCATCCACTGCGTGCCGCGTATCCCCGGTCTCGCATCTACCGCAGCTTGAGCGTGGTGAGCGCAAGCAGTGCGAAGATCAGGGCGGCGATCCAGAAACGGGCGATGACCTTTGATTCCGACCAGCCCATCAGTTCGAAGTGGTGGTGCAGCGGGGCCATCTTGAAGATACGCTTGCCGCGCAGCTTGTAGCTGCCTACCTGCAGGATGACGGAGAGGGCTTCGAGCACGAAGATGCCCCCGATAAAAGGCAGCAGCAGTTGCTGCTTGATCGCCACCGCGACCGTGCCGATGGCGCCCCCAAGCGCGAGCGAACCCACGTCCCCCATAAACACTTCTGCCGGGTGCGCGTTGTACCAGAGAAAGCCGATGC
The DNA here is from genome assembly GCA_964658225.1 of Vulcanimicrobiota bacterium. Classification (GTDB taxonomy): domain Bacteria; phylum Acidobacteriota; class Terriglobia; order Terriglobales; family Acidobacteriaceae; genus EB88. The sequence goes on from CAZZYH010000001.1 coordinate 69,716, forward strand.
TCGCACCGACCATGGCCCCGCAAAAGATGGTCAGCTCACCCGCGAAGGGCATGCGCTGCAACTCCAGATACTCGGCGAAGACCACGTGACCGCTCACGTAGGTCAGCACCGTGAGGGCCGCCGCCGCGATGATCGTGCAGCCTATCGCCAGGCCATCCAGCCCATCGGTGAGATTGACCGCGTTGCTCGAGCCGACAATGACCAGAACTGTAAAGGCCACGAACGGCGCAAACGCGAGCAGGCCCAGGTGGGGCAGCCCGGCAAGGGCGTGGATCACCAGCCCTGGGCGAATGTGCTTGATAAATGGCACCATCAGCGCCGTCGAATAGCCGCCCTGCGTCTGCAGTGCGACCAGCGCAACCGCAACCGCAACGCTGACCAGCATCTGCCAGCCGATCTTGGCCCGGCTTGTCAGGCCGAGATTGCGCCGGTGCACGACCTTGATGTAGTCATCCGCGAACCCGATCGCGCCAAAGCCCAAGGTAGAGCCCGTGACCACCCACACGAGCGGGTTCGATAGGTCAGACCAAAGAAGCGTCGGGAGCAGGATGGCGATACAGATAAGCACGCCGCCCATCGTAGGCGTGCCGGCTTTCTTCTGGTGATCCTTGGGGCCATCCTCGCGGATGTACTGCGCGATCTGAAATTCGCGCAACTTTTCAATGACGTAGGGCCCGATAAAGAGCGCGATCAACAGCGCGGTCAACGAGGCGAACGCTGTCCTGAAAGTAAGATAGCGGAAGATACGAAATGGGCTGAAGTACGGAAAGAGCTTCTGGTAGAGCAGCCAGTAAAGCAAACGGCCTCCGCAAGGTGACTAGCGCTTATCTTACAAGTTCCATCGGACCGGGCAGACGGCGTTTGCGCAGACCGCAGACAAAGCATTGCGGGGGAAGCGAGCGCGATCCTGACCAGAACCCGGCCCTCCGGTACTTTGATCCTTCGGTACTTCGATCCTTCGCCGCCCAATCGCGCATCGAGCACTGCCATCATCTGAAGCCAACCGACGCGTGCGCGGCTGACTCGATAGGACAGCTCTCCGTGCTGGGCCATCGCAGCCAAGCCGCGCTAGCAAGGACCAGCGTACCTGCTTTCCCGGCATCCACAGCAGGCTGCGATTACCCCTGCAGCGCAGCCAGCGCGCGCTCTAGCCTGACCCCGCGCGACCCTTTCAGCAGAACCGCATCGCCTGGCCGCACTTCTGCCGCCAGCCACGCGCCCGCTGCTTCGGGCGTCTCGAAAAAGTCCGCATGCGCGCCAGCCCCCCGCGCCGCATCGACCAGGTGCCGGGCCAGGCCACGCACGCCGATCACGTGGTCCAATCCAGACTCGGCAGCAGCCAGGCCACAGGCGGCATGCAATTCCGCCCCGGATGAGCCCAGTTCGAGCATCTCTCCTGCCACCAGGATGCGGCGCCGCGCATCGAGCCCGGCCAGCATACGGATCATGGCTTGGAGCGCTTCCGGATTCGAATTGTAACAATCATTGATCACTTTTGCGCTGCGCAGCGAGAGCACCTCGCCACGCCTGTCGCCAGGCGCGAGCGTAGACAAAGCTTCCGCAGCCAGAGCCAGCGGAACGCCCGACTCCCGGCCCACGGCGATCGCCGCCAGCACATTGGTCGCGTTATGGGTCCCGAGCAGTTGCAGGCGGATGTCGGCACGCTCGCCGGAAGCCGAAACGAGCAGGCGCAGACCTTCCTTGCCCGACTGCTCTACCTGCTCGGCGCGCACAGCCGCGCCCTCGCAGCGACCGAACCAGACCGCACGGCACGCGCCTGTGGCAAAGCCCGCAACGCGGGCGTCATCACAGTTGAGAAAAGCAATGCCCCCCGCTGCCAGACCCGCGATGAGCTCATGCTTGGCACGGGCCACGCCCTCCAGCCCGTCAGCAAAATTTTCGGTGTGAGCGTTGCCGACGTTCGTCACCACGCCCCACTCGGGCGCCGCGATTGTGGTCAGCAGCGCAATTTCGCCCGCGTGCGACATGCCCATCTCAATCACCGCGACTTCGTCCTCCGGCATAAGCCGCAGTAGCTGCAGAGGAACACCAAACCCGTTGTTAAGATTGCCCTTGGATTTCAGGACGCGAAACCGTGTCCCCAGAACCGCCGCCATCGCTTCCTTGGTCGTCGTCTTCCCCGCGCTGCCGGTAATGCCGATCACGCGCCGGCCCCCGCCGAGACCGATCCAATGAGCGCGCACCCTTGCCGCCAGTCGCTGCAAAGCAAGTAGCGGGTCATCGACCAGGATCAAGGCGGCGCCGCGGTTCGCCTGCTCAAGCAAATCCAGTCTGCTCACGACCGCCGCTACGGCACCGCGCGCGAACGCCGCTCCGAGAAAAGCGTGGCCATCGAATCGTTCGCCCAGCACCGCAAAGAAAACCTCGCCCGCAGCAAGGGTGCGCGAGTCAATCGAGTAGCCTGCTGCTTCGGCCGCAGCGAGACCGGGCACAAGAAGCTTCCCCTGGGCCCACTCCGCAATCGTGCCGAGCGAAAGGTTCATGCGCGCGCCCCGTATCCTAGATCTTCAAGGATTTTTTCTGCCATGGCCGCATCATCGAAGGGCAGTATCTCTGCCCCGATGGTCTGCGTTTTTTCGTGGCCTTTGCCCGCAAGCAGCACAATATCCCGTTCCTTGGCCTCGGCAAGCGCAAGTCGAATCGCCGACGCGCGATCCACCTCCGCGGTGTACCGCGCACCAGTTGCGACCAGCCCCGGCAGGATCTCGTCCAGGATGGCCTGCGGCGGCTCGCCGCGCGGGTTGTCGGAAGTAAGCACGACATAATCGCTGCCCTCGCCCGCGGCGCGGCCCATCAGAGCGCGCTTGCTCCGATCGCGATCCCCGCCGCAACCGAAGAGCGTGATCACCCGTCCCCCCGCAGGCGCAACCCATTCGCGCGCCACGGCGATCAAGTTGCGCAGCGCGTCATCGGTATGCGCGTAGTCCACCACGACGGTGAAGGGCTGGCCTCGATCGACTGTTTGGAAGCGCCCCGGCACATGCGTCAGCGCAGCCGCACCTGCTTCCACCTCGCCGAGAGAGAGCCCGCGTGCCATCGCAGCTGCTGCTGCCGCGACCAGGTTCATCACGTTCACGCGCCCGGTAAGGCGCGAATGCAGCTCGATCGGCCCGACCGGGGTCTGCAGCATGAAACGCGTCCCGCCGCTTGTCATCGCTACACCGACCGCACGAAACTCTCCAACATCCAATCCATAGGAAAAGATCTCCGAGCCGGCCTCGCGCGCGGCCAGCGCAATCTGCGCGCCATGTTCATCTTCGACATTGATGACCGACACGCGCGGCGCTTCACCCAGCGATCCATCAAAAAGCCTGCGCTTGGCCGCGAAGTACTCTGGCATCGTCCTGTGATAATCCAGATGATCCCGGGTAAGATTGGTGAAGATCGCCACCTCAAACGCAAGCCCGTGGACACGCCCCTGGTCGAGCGCATGCGAACTTACCTCCATGACCGCCTCGGTCGCGCCCAGTGCGACCCCTTGCGCAAGTAACTCGAGTAAGTCTCGCGACTCCGGCGTGGTGTGGGGAGAGGGCCTCACATCGCCGGCCACATGATACTCAATGGTCCCCACTAAGACCGTCTTGCGACCACTGCTGTTGAGCATCGCGTCTAACAGGAAGGCGGTCGTCGTCTTGCCGTTCGTGCCCGTGATCCCGGTCAGTGCGAGCTGTTCCTGGGGCTCGTTGAAGAGATTGCGCGCGAGCCGCGACAGCGCGCGCCGGCCATGCTGCACCTGGGCCACGGACAGCGTGGGAAAAGCCGCTCTGGCTCGATCAAACGCCTCTGCCGAGTCCGTCGCCACCGCAACGGCGCCCTGCCGCACAGCGGCTTCAATGTATGCGTTTCCATCGCTGCTTGCGCCCCGCATCGCGACAAAAAGCGCGCCTTTTGAGACCGCCCGTGAATCGTATTCCAATCCCTTGATCGTGGCGGGAGGCCCCCCACGCCGCACCACATCCACGCCTCGCAATATCTCATCAAATCGCATGCTTACTGGAACCTTGTTTTCAAGTCTAACGCCCGGCGCAGGCCAGGTCCCCGCCGAGGACCATCAGCGATGAAAGCGGACGATCACTTCTGTTCCCACAGGTACCATGGTGCCGGCCGCTGGGGCCTGCTCGCGCGCAATGCCGCTGCCGATCATCTGCACACCTAGCCCCGCGGCAGTAGCTTGTTCTGTCGCCCGGCGGAGACTCTGGCCAACAAACGATGGCACCGGGACGCGTCGCGTCGCACTCGTCGCAACGCTGCTGACAGCGGGAGGAGCAGGCACGCTGGTCGGGGGAACAGCCTGCGCGTGCCCCAGCGTGCCGGCCCCGTACGAAGCGACCGCAGCGGTCTGCCCGGCGGGGATGCCCGCCGCGGCGGCAACAGCGGGCTCACTCTCAATCTTTCTTTGCGGGGCGATCTGCTCCGGGGCTCCGGAGTTACGCAGCGGATCATCCGCGGGCAGATCATTGACTTCGGCAAACAGCGCGTTCAGATCGCTCGATGGCTCCGTGATATCTCCGGCAGCCTCCCGGGGCGCGTCGGCCGCGGCCCGGGCAAGCGCGGGCGCAGATTGCAGCGGCTCATCATGCGGTACGCCAAGATACTCGAGCACCTGCTGCGCCAGTTCCTGAAAGACAGGCGCGCTGGTCGTCCTGCCGAAGTGTCCACCCACCGTTGGCGAATCGATAATGACCGCGATGGTGATCGCCGGGCTATTCACGGGAGCAAAGCCTACAAAGGACGCCACGTACTTGGTCTTGGAATAGGTATGGGTTCGCACATCGATCTTCTGCGCGGTTCCTGTCTTGCCGGCGGCACTGTAGCCGTTCAGGTTCGCCATGCCCTTCCCGGTTCCATAGAGCACCACCCCTTCCATCATCTTGCGCATCTCGGCTGCGGTCATCGTGGAGATGACCCGGTGTGCGCCTTCCGGCAGCGGGTCCGGCAGTTGGTCGGTGGGATGAAAGGGCATCGGGCGCAGGGCGGCGTCACCGTGCGCCATGTCCGTATCTTGCAATATTAAGTGCGGCCGCAGATACATACCCCCATTGGCAATCGTTGAAGCCATCGTCACCAACTGGATCGGGGTGACCGCGACTTCGTGGCCCATCGGCACCGAGCCGATCGTGGTTGGCTGCCACCGCTCCGGCGGTTTGAGGAGTCCGCGCGTCTCGGCCGGAACTTCAAGCCCCGAGCGCAACCCGAATCCATAATTACGAATGTACTTGTAAAACGTATCCTTACCCATACGCTGGGCAAGCTTGATCGCAGCGACATCGCTCGACTCCCACAAGGCCTGGCTCGTGGTGATCACATTCCCGTAGCGGCCCTCAAAGAGCACCGCGTCCCGATCATCGTGCACGATCCTGCCGGCGACGTTGATTTTCCCGCCCTCGCAATTGATCTTCTCCTCGGGCGTCGTTACTTTCTCTTCAAGCGCGGCCGAGTAGGCCACTAACTTGAACGTCGAGCCGGGCTCATAGACATCGCTGACCGCGTGGTCGCGCAAGAGGTCGGTCGGCGTGTGTCGCACGTCATTGGGATTGAACGTCGGGCGAATGGCCAGCGCGAGGATCTGGCCCGTGTGCGGGTCCTGGACGACCACTGTTCCATTGAGCGGCTTGACCCGCTCCATTGCGTGATCGAGCGCCTGCTCCGCCATAAACTGGATATTGCCGTCAAGGGTCAACACCAGGTTTGCGCCCGGCAACGGCTGCCGCTCCTCCGAGCCCAGCACGTGGCGCCGTGCATCGAGCGCGGTAAGCATCCGGCCCTGCGTGCCATGCAGCTGGCTGTCGAACTTCTGCTCTACCCCGCCCAGGCCGCTGTCATCGGTTCCCACGTAGCCGAGCACCTGCGCCGCTATGTCGTTGTCCGGATAAAAGCGTTTGAATTCCTTTTGGAAGTACACGCCTTTGAGGCCGAGCGCCTTCACTGCGGCAACTACCTTGGTATCTTGCTTGCGCGCGACCCAGGTAAAGTAGCGCGAGCTGTTGATGCGGGCCAGGATTTGCTGCGGCGCGGTGAACGTATCGACCGGGTCCGTGTGCAGGACCCGGGCCAACGCCGCTGCGACACCAGGCCGGCGCGCTTCTTCAATCTCCCCCGGCACGGCATAGATCGAGTCCACCGAGACCGTCATCGCAAGCTCATGCAGGCTGCGATCGTAGAGAATGCCCCGCCGAGGAGAGACCGTCAGAGTCCGCTGCTGCTGACGCGCCGCTCGCTCTACAAACTCCGGGTGCCGTACCACCTGCAGCCAGACCAGTCTGGCTCCGATAATCGCGACCCAGGCCGCGAAGATGGAAAAGACCAGCAGCACGCGCATGCGCTGCATCGGCGTGACAATATTCGAGCTGCGAGGGCGCGCAGCTTGCGCAAAGGAGAAAGGCTTCATGGCGCGCGGAGGCTGCCTTGCAAAGACTGATAGGAGCTGAAAAGTTCACTCATCGATGCGGATCGTTCGGCGGTTCCAGCCATGTTTGGTTCACCCAGCTCATCCAAACGCGAGAAGCACGGGCCAAACAGCAAAATGCCCGTTGCAGCTCGTCCTAAGGCAGCCGCATGGGTGCAGCTTCCGCCATCGTGGCTGCGTCATTGTCGGCCAACGGCATCTCCGGCCGCACCACCTGCCCGGGCCGCGGCGTGGCCAGTCCCAGCTGCCGCGCCATGCGATCAATTCTCGCCGGGTCGCCTAGTTGCGCTTCGGTGAGGCGCAGCTGACGATTCTGCTCCTGCAATTGCAGCAGATGCTGCTTCTCGCCTTCGACGCGGTAGCCAGACTCGATCGAGCTGAAATGCTGCCAGCCGTAGAACATCACCAGCACGAACAGCATCGCCACCGCCCGCGCAAAACTGCGCATCTCGCGAGAGCGCTCCGGGCACTGCGCTTTGACCAGGCGCGAGTTGTCCATTCGCCGGGTAAAGAAGACCTCCGGCGTAGGGCCGCGCCGTGCCCGCCGTTCCATGGCCCGGCGCGTGGTATGCGCGTCTGCAATGCCGACTTGTCCTTCATAGGGAACTGCAAAAATTCCCGCCACCTGCGCTGCCATACGCGCCTCCGTGAATCGTGCAACTCTTTCTCTTGCTTCAACCTCCTAACGACCAGGCCGGATCGTTAATTGCGGAGGTTGGTGGTGCGCGGTCGTCTTACGGGGATTTACTTTCGCCTTTGCTACGGTGGGACGACCCGGCCCGGTACCTGTTCTTCGCATTCCAGCTCGCGCCCTCTATACTGCCCCTCGGCGCGTCCTTCAATCTTTCTGCCGCCCGCAGCTTGGCGCTACGTGCGCGCGGGTTGCTTTCTATTTCTGCCTCGCCTGCTACCAGCGGCTTGCGCGTGAGGATCTCGTAGATCCCGGCCGCCGCACCTTCTCGCAGCGCATCCTTTGCCAGCCGGTCTTCGAGCGAGTGGAAGCTGATCACCACCAGGCGGGCTCCCGGATTGAGTAACTTCGGCGCCGCTTCGAGCAGCGCGCTGATTTCGTTCAATTCTCGGTTGACATGAATCCGGATGGCCTGGAACGTCTTCGTCGCCGGATGAATTCCGCTCCCGCCGTACTTCATTGGCGGGGCCGCGGCCTTTACCACTTGGGCTAACTGTGCCGTCGTATGTATTGGCCGGGCCCTGACAATGGCTCTGGCGATTCTCCGCGACCTCCTTTCCTCTCCGAATTCGTAAATCAGATTGGCGAGATCCTGTTCGTCCGCCTGATTTACCACTTGTTCGGCCGTTACCCCTCCGCGCGGGTCCATCCGCATATCCAGAGGTCCGTCGGCCTGAAAACTAAATCCTCGGTGCGCATCGTCGAAGTGCATCGAGCTGGTGCCGAAGTCGGCCAGGATCCCGTCTACCCTTGCCGAGCCCAGGGCGCCCTCACTGGACTCCAACCCTGAAACCGGGCCAAGTTGCGAGAACGCCGCATTGTGCAATTCCAGCCTTGGCGCCTGCTCGCCCATCTCTTCGCACAGCGCGCGCAACCTTGCCCCGGCCAGCGCGAAAGCCTCCGGATCGCGATCCAAGCCGATCAGTCTCCCGCCCGGCCCGAGCGCCTTGACAATCGCGCTCGCGTGGCCGCCGTAGCCGAGCGTGGCGTCCACGTACACCCCGCCTGCACGCACCTGCAACAACTCCATCGCTGCTTCCAAAAGAACCGGTACATGCCGCGCCCGCTCCGGTCTGTACTCCCCCTGGGGGGATGGTTGCTCCCCGCCTGCCGCCCGGCCCCTCACAACCCAAAGGCTGCCAGCGCCTCGGCATCTTCGTCAGTAAGCGGATTGGCATCCATGTTCTGTTTAAACGCCTCGTGGTTGGCAACCTCGAGATACGTCTGCATCCCGAACACCACCACTTCGCCAATCACGTTTGCTGACTCGCGCAAGATCTGCGGCAGCAGCACTCGTCCTAAATCGTCCATCTTGACCAGCTGCCCGTAGTAATTCAGCCGGTCCAGCAGTTTCTTCTTGGCCGGGTTGAAGTTCGGAATCAACGCCAGCTTCGCCTCGAACTTCTCCCACTCCTCGAGCGGGTGGATCTCGACCACCTTGCCATCCTTGCTCGTGATGTAGAACCGCTCCCCATACTGCTCGTCGATCTGGCTCTTGAAGGCTGCCGGCAGCTTCAGCCTGCCCTTCTCATCGACCCGGGTTGGATGGTTGCCACGAAACATGGAAGGCTGCCTGCAACGCGCATTCGTTCACAAATGGGACCGCTGTGATTCTGGTCTTCGCTGGGCAGGAATGCAACCCCTTTTATCCATTTCCTACCACTTTTGTCCACATGCTACCGCAGCCCGGCAACTAAGTGTGCGAAAAGCGCGGGTAAGTGACGGAAGATAGTTACCTATGGCGGGAAAGAGGTGGAAGTTCTGTGTAAAACAGGGGCAAAACGTCTCGCGGAGCGCTGCGGGCAGGTCGCAGGCGAACAAAAAGCGTCGAGAGACGCGCGGGCTTTCCTCGCGTACCGCGCCCGCGGATCGTTGCTGCTCTGGGGCGCGTCGGCCCCGCGCATCACGGCTCCCGGTGATCCTTGCTGTGCAGTCGCAAACGTGCCCGCGCCTGCAGATAGACGACCAGATAGACCACGACCGCAAGGTTGAGTAGCGAGATCACGATCTTTGCCTTGGTGACATGGCGCACGATCTCAAACGCCTCCCAGGGCAGAAAGGATGCGGTGACGATCAGCGTCAGGTACTCGGCCCACCACTTTTCGAGCACCAGGCCGGAACCTTCGACCAGGTCCATAGCGGCGTAGCAGAAGATGCCGATGCTGATCTGCCGCAGCCGGTGCGGGCTGATGCCGGCTACCTTCTCAAACAGGAGTGTGACCAGGCGGCCTTCCGGGTCAAAGCGCATGTCCACGACCCAGCGCATGAAGGTATCGACCAGATCGCGATGCACCAGTCTGAGCGCGCCAAAGCCAAGCGCAATCAGGATGACCGCCTTGAACAGCTTGACCGCGCCAATGAGCACGAGCCATTTGTTGTGGGGGTGGACAGTCTTGTACGTTGCCAACATTGCCGGTGCGCGCCTCATGTCCAGAGTAAGGCCTCGGGCAGAATTGTTGTCATCGAGGATGGCGCCCGGGCGCCATGCGCCGGCCTCCGGCTCCAGGCACAGGAGACGACCGCGGCACAGTGAAAAGCGTCAGCCCGGCCTCCGCTAACAGAACCTCTCGCCGCACGCAACGCTTTTGTTGCCCGCACGCACATGCCTTTAGTACCTCATGAAGTCCTTTGTTTTCTGCCCAATCCAACGTGATACAGATAGCGTACATAAGAGTGAATGGGGTGCGGTCAGTGTCCGGCCCTCAAACGAAGTCGCAGCATAGCGAAAGACAACAGGTAACAAGAGAGGTTTTGAACATGGCAGTCAAGATGACGAAGCGAATCTTCACGAGCACCCTGGCGATGTGTCTTACTTTTGCAGGCGTAGCCGCACATGCGCAGAAGGACCCCATGGTGGGGGGCGCAGCGATGTACCCGACAAAGAACATCGTCGAGAATGCGGTCAACTCGAAGGACCACACCACGCTCGTGGCAGCGGTCAAGGCGGCAGGGCTGGTCGATACGCTCGAAGGCACCGGGCCCTTTACCGTATTCGCCCCGACCAACGAAGCCTTTGACAAACTGCCCGCAGGCACCGTCGATACGCTGCTGAAGCCGGAGAACCTGGCCACGCTGAAGAAGGTCCTGACCTACCACGTGGTGGCCGGCAAGATGACCTCCAAGGACATCGCCAAGGCCATCAAGAAGGGCATGGGCAAAGCAGAGCTGACCACGGTCGAAGGCGGCAAGTTGACCGCAACGATGATGGACGGCAAGCTGATGCTGACCGACGAGAAGGGCGGCATGTCGACTGTGACCATCAAGGATGTGATCCAGTCAAACGGCGTGATCCACGTTGTGGACACCGTGCTGATGCCGATGTAATCGCTCCGCCGGGCGCAAGCAGCGCCTGTCCCGGAAGCCAGAAGAGCCCGGCCCTGCCGGGCTTTTCTGCGTGCGCGCCTGTCGTGCCGCGGCGCTTTGAGCTCTGGCTGTGGACTGGGTGAGGCTGGCGGATTTGCTGCCATCACAAACTGCTAGCGCGGCAAGGATCTTCCCGACGACGCGCCCATCCACCGCAATCTGGAATCCAAGCAAAGATGCGTCATCACCTCACCATGCAGCAGTGGGTTCCCTATCCTCTCGAGCAGGTCTTCGCCTTCTTCGCCAATCCTGAAAATCTGCCGCCGCTGATGCCTGCCTGGCAGAAGGCCCGCATCGAGCAATCCTCGATCGTAGCGCCACCGCCGCCCGCGCAGCCGCGCCCGGCTGCGCCCGCAGCGGGCGAGGGCACGCGCATGACCATCAGCTTTCGCCCCGTACCCTTCTCGCCGGTAAGGCTGCTCTGGGATGCGCGGATTACCGCGTTTGCCTGGGATGATCATTTTTGCGACGAGCAGATCAGCGGGCCGTTTGCCTACTGGCTGCACTGCCATCGAGTTTGCTCCGAGCAGCGAGGAGCGCTCACCGGCACGCTGGTGCTTGATGACCTCACCTACGAGATGAAGTTCGGCGTGCTGGGCGAGTTGGCCCATCGTCTCGGCGGCCAGGCGCAGATGCGCGGGTTGTTTCGCTTTCGACAGCGCCAGCTGCTGAAGCTGCTGGCTCGCGCAACCTTGAGACCATGCTGACACGCGTGGCCTCTGTGCGGATCGCCGGGGCGCGAAGCGACCCCGGGCGCTCATCGACGATGCGCCGTTCGATTGTTCTCGCACAAAGGGGCTCACTGGATTGGAGCTGTTGCCGGCCGGGACGCCTAGCGAGCCACAGCCCGCAGCCGGCGCCTTTTCAGCCCGGGGAGATACACGCGCAGTTTGTCGAGCGCCGCATCCACGCTTACGCCGTACCGGGCGCGCAGCGAATCGACCTTGCCATGCTCGACAAATCCATCCGGCCAGCCAATCCGCACCACAGGTACCTGCAAGCGCATCTGCTCGAGCGCTTCCAGCACAGCGCTGCCGAAACCACCGGCCAGTACGTGGTCTTCAAAGGTCACCATGACACCGACTCGCCCGGCATACTCCTTGAGGATGCCCGTATCGAGCGGCTTGACGAAACGGGGATTGATCACCGCCGCAAGCACGCCATCCTCTGCCAGCCGCGCCGCCAGCGCTTGGGCCATGGGCAAGAGCGCCCCGAGACCGAAGATGGCCACATCCTGCCCATCCTGCACCAGCTGCGCGGTCCCGATCGGCAGCGCCTGCGGCTCTGCCTTGAGCGCGACACCCGGGCCCACGCCGCGCGGGTAGCGGATCGCGCTCGGTCCTCGATGCAACGACGCCGTGTAGAGCATATCGGCAAGTTCGTCCTCGTTTGAGGGAACCATGTGAACGATGTTCGGGATCGGGCGCAGGTAGCTGATGTCGAACAGGCCGTGATGCGTCGCGCCATCATCCCCGCTGAGCGAGCCGCGATCCATGCAGAAGACGACAGGCAGATTCTGCAGGCACACATCGTGCACGATCGGATCAAAAGCACGCTGCAAAAACGTCGAGTAGATGGCGCAGAACGGCTTGAGGCCCTGCGTGGCCATCCCGGCGGCAAAGATCACCGCATGCTCCTCTGCAATGCCCACATCAAAGTAGCGCCCGGGGTGATGCGGTTGAAAAAGATCAAGCGCCGTGCCGTTTGGCATGGCGGCGGTGATGGCAACAATCTTTTCGTCGCGATCGGCCAGCTTGACCAGCGTGTTTGCAAATACTTCCGAGTAGGTGTGCTGCCCGGCGGCATGGGTATCGCCGGTCTCGGGGTTGTACGGTCCCAGCCCGTGGAACTTCTTCTGCTTGTCGAGCGCCGGCTGAAAGCCGCGGCCCTTCTGCGTGATGACGTGCAGCAGCACCGGCCGCTCCTGCTGCTTGAGAAACTCAAAGGTCTCGATCAGCAGGGCGATGTTGTGGCCGTCGAGCGGACCGTAATAGACCAGGCCAAACTCCTCGAAGAACATCGACGGCCAGAGCATGCCTTTGGCGGCTTCTTCGGCGCGGCGCACGGCCTTTACCGCGACCTGGCCACCAATCTTGCCGACCAGCCGCGTCGCGCTGTCGTGCAGCGAAGTCACCCGGTGATTCGTAACAATCTTGTGCAGGTACTTGGCGATCGAGCCGACATTGCGATCAATCGACCATTCGTTGTCGTTGAGCACAACGATCAGCCGCTTGGTCGCACCATCGATATTATTGAGCGCTTCAAACGAGATGCCGTTCGTAAACGCCGCATCGCCGGCCAAGGCCACCACGTGCTCGGATCCGCCGGCCAGGTCGCGCGCAACCGCCATGCCCAGCGCCGCCGAAAGAGCGGTCCCGGCATGTCCGGCCCCGTACACGTCATGCTCGCTCTCGGTCCGCAGCATAAAGCCGTTCAGCCCACCCTCCTGCCGGATGGTGGAGAACCGGTCTTCCCGCCCGGTAAGCAGCTTGTGCACGTAGGCCTGATGGCTCACGTCGAAGACGAATTTGTCGGTTGGGGTGGAGAAGACATAGTGCATGGCCAGGGTTAACTCGACCACCCCGAGATTCGGCCCCAGATGGCCCCCGGTCTTTGACAGCGACAGAATCAGCCGCTCACGTATCTCCTGGGCCAGGCCTTCGAGTTCGTCCATCGAGAGGGTCTTAATGTCTGCCGGAGATCGGATCGTGCCAAGTAGATTGCTCATGCAGTATCCGGTACACAGGGGACGCGCAATACTCGTAGCTTCCCCGAGTGACCTTGGCCTCTCCTGGATGCAGGAGGGCAGCCGCGCCGGCTATCGAAAAGCCCGCAACTGTCTATCCTCGCTCAGGAAGTATATCAGCGTGGCCACGCACGGCGCAGGTACCGGAGTGCGTGCTGTCAATGGGTTTCCGGCCGCCGGGCACCCACCCGAACCGAGAACGCTTTCAACCCTGCGGCAGAGGCACAGATTCGACCTCCACGCCTTCGACAACGATCCGTGCGGGCAACTGCTGCCGGAACACGCCTTCCCAACGAGCCACCACCGCCGCAGCCAGGCAGTTGCCGGCCACGTTGATCACGGTCCGGCCCATATCCATCAGGGCATCGATGCCGAGGATGAGAAAGATCGGCTCCTGCGGTAGGTGAAAGGTGGACGAGGTCGCAAGCAGCACCACCAGCACCGCCCGCGGCACCCCGGCCACACCCTTGCTGGTCAGCATCAGCGTGAGCAGCATCAGGATCTGCTCGCGCAGACTCATCGCAATGCCCGCCGCCTGTGCGACAAAGATCGAGGCCAGCGCCAGGTAGAGCGCCGAGCCGGCCAGGTTAAAGCTGTAGCCCGCCGGGATCACGAAAGCGACGATCGAGCGCGGCACGCCGAAGGCCTCCATCGCTTCCATCGCGCTCGGCAGGGCGGCCTCCGAGGTGCTGGTCGCAAAGGCGATCGTGGCCGGTTTGGCGACCGCACGCAGAAAGCCTCGCACCGGTACCCGCGCGAGCCATGCGGCCGGCAGCATGGCCAGCAGGATGAACACCATCAGCGCAACATAGAGCGTCACGAAGAGTCGACCAAGCGACGCCATCACGCCGAAGCCGGAGTGCGCGACGGTGTACGCAAGCGCCGCGCCCACGCCGACCGGCGCGTAATACATCACCAGGTTGGTCAACGCGAACATCGTTGCGGTGAGCGAGTCCACCAGCCGCAGCATGGGTGCGCGCCGCTCCTCGCTTAGCCTGCCCAGTGCCAGGCCGAACAACAGGGCGAAGATCGCCACCTCGAGAATCTGGTCGTCGGCCACGGCTTTGGCCAGGTTGTCGGGAAAGACGCGCAGCAAAAACTGCTGCCAGCTCAGGGCGGACTGCTGCGGCTGCGGTGCGCCGGTGACCATAGCGCTGCTGCTGTGGGCCAGATCAGGCGGCCTCCCATGCAGGCCCGTGCCGGCGTGCGAGAGGTTGATCGCGACCAGGCCGATCGCAAGCGCGAGCGTGGTCAAAACCTCGAAATAGATCAGCGCCTTGATGCCGATGCGCCCGACGTTTGCAGCCCGGCCGTGGCCGGCTACCCCGGTGACGAGCGTGCCGAAGATCAGCGGCGCAACGATGCACTGGATCAGGCGCAGAAAGATATCGGAGAAGACGCGGGAGGCGAGCGCGGCCTGCGGCAGGTCGAGCCCGTACTCGACCCCGGCCAGCATGCTCCACAGGATCCACGGGGTCAGCGAGCGCTTGCGCCACGGGTAAGTGGCCGCAAGCGCCAGGCCCACGAGCCGCAGCCCGAGCGCCGTGAACTGCATCGCGCGACTCATCGGCGGCCCGTCCGCGGTCCCTACCCAGAGGCCGAGCGCCCAGAGCAGCACGCCTGCCAACCCCACCGCCACCCACAAACGCCGCGTGTTCACGCTGCTAGCATAGACCGTAGGTGGAGGCCCGCTACTCGATGTCCCGCGTTTTCTTCTTCCTTGCGCTGTCGGCGACGGCCATGCTCGGCACGCTCGGCAGCCGCGCACAAGGGGCGCTCGACCCTTTCGCCACGCCCCCGGCCGCCACCAGCCAGCTCTCCACGCCGGGACTTTCGTCGGGCACAGCGTTTCTCTTCGAGCTCGAAGCCAAGTTTGCCCGCGCCACCGCACAGGGGGGCGGCGCAGCCTTTGCTGCCTGGTTTGCCGACGATGCGGTGACCCTGAGCAACGGCAAGGCCCCGGTGATCGGACGAGCCGCCATCGCCGAGCAGGCCACCTGGTCGCCCAAGAACTACCAGCTCACCTGGACCCCGTCCAGCGGGCAACTCGCCGGGGAGATGGGCTACACCTGGGGCCACTATGAAGGGACCGCCATAAGCGCCGATGGACACAGCTCCACCACCGCCGGCCGCTACATGACCATCTGGAAGAAGCAGCCCGGCGGCGCGTGGAAGGTTGTGCTCGACGTGAGCAACGACGAACCAGCCGGCGCCGGCGAGTGCTGCAAGCTGCCGTAAACCGGATCCTCCTCGGGGGCGCCGCCGACCGGTGCGCTCCAAGATGCCTGGAGGCGCTGCGAAGAACCCAGCCTCTGCACCGGGCGCAGCGTCGAGGAACGCAGCCGGCCAGCGCCAAGCGCCTAGCGTCCGGATCCGCGTTCCCCTCGAAACGCTGCACCGCCGCATCTTCAAGCTTGCCGTCAGCCTTCTCTGGGGGCCATCCAAGAGCGCGGCCTGTTCGCCGCCAGGAGATCCCGCAGGAGATTTGCGCGGTCCTTCACGACCCGGCGAACGATATGGAAGGCCATCGTGTCTTCCTAGTCGATCTCGTGCAAGCGCCCATCATCGAAGGAAACAATCTGTACGCCGAAAGCCCAGCAGCACGGGTGCATGGGTCGAAGGCGATCAGCATTTCGCCGGGATCAATCTCTGCTCTCGGGCTGGCGCGACCTGGCCACGTCACGCATGGGGATCGCCTCCCCACCGGCCCGGCGGGAGTCCTTGTAGAGCTGTAGAGCTCCATGCGAAGCCTGAGCGCTGGCGTCTCCTGCAGCTCCCCGCCGGTCCGCTCGCCACCGCGCGTCCAGCTCGGACTGCGATACGGCTCGACCGCCATGGCTGCGGTCATCACCGTGCCCGGCGCGCCTTCCTCGGACCCTGCTGAAGCCGGCTTCGGCCCGCCTCCTACTCCTCGTCGGCCCGCAGCTTGGCCAGCACGGTGAAGTCCTCAAGCGTCGTCGTATCCCCCTTGATCTCGCCGCCGCCTGCGAGCTCGCGTAGCAGCCGCCGCATGATCTTGCCGGAGCGCGTCTTGGGCAGCTGATCGGTAAAGCGTATCTCGTCCGGCCGCGCCAGCGCGCCGATCTCTTTCGCCACCCAGTGGCGCAGCTCGTCCTTCAACTCCGGCGACGGCTGCGAGCCACCTTCAAGCGTGACAAAGGCAGCAATTCCCTGGCCTTTCATCTCGTGCGGCATACCCACCACAGCCGCTTCAGCCACGCGCGTGTGCGCCACCAAAGCCGATTCGAGCTCGGCTGTGCCCAGCCTATGCCCGCTTACGTTGATCACGTCATCCACGCGGCCCATCAGCCAGTAATAACCATCCTGATCGACACGCGCGCCATCGCCTGAAACATAAGCCCCGGGAATCTCGGACCAGTAGGTTTTCTCGTAGCGCTCCGCATCGCCGTAGATCGTCCTGGCCATGCCCGGCCAGGGTTTGCGAATGACCAGCAGGCCGCCCTGGCCGACGGGCACCGGTTCGCCCTCTTTTGTAACGATGTCCGGCACAATTCCAAAGAACGGGCGCGTCGCCGAGCCAGGCTTGGTCGAGATCGCGCCCGGGATCGGGGTCAGCATATGTCCACCTGTCTCGGTCTGCCACCAGGTGTCGGCGATCGGGCAGCGGCCGCCGCCGATCACCTCGTGATACCACATCCAGGCCTCGGGATTGATCGGCTCGCCCACCGTGCCGAGCATCCGCAGGGACTGGAGCGAGTGCGCCTTCGGGTAGCGGTCGCCCCACTTGATAAAGGCCCGGATCGCGGTCGGCGCCGTGTAAAAGACCGAGACCTCGTGGTCATCGATGATCTGCCAGAAACGGTCCGGCTGCGGATGATTGGGCGCGCCTTCATACATCAGCGTGGTCACGGCGTTTTGCAGAATGCCGTAGACGACATAGGAGTGCCCCGTAACCCAGCCAATATCCGCCGTGCACCAGTACACGTCGTCCGGATGCAGGTCAAAGACCAGCTTCGAGGTCAGATAGGTGTGCACGGCATAGCCGCCATTGGTATGCACAAGCCCCTTGGGCTTGCCGGTGGTCCCCGAGGTGTAGAGGATGTAAAGCGGGTCTTCAGAATCAAGCGGCTCGGCCGGGCACTCGGGCGAGGCGGCCGAGACCAGCTCATGCCACCAGTGGTCGCGCCCCGCCCGCATGGCGACCGGCGAGCCCGTCCGCCGGTAGACAACCACATGCCGTACCGATGGGCACTTGGCCAGCGCCTCATCGACCGCGGCCTTCAGCTTGATCTCTGTGCCTCGGCGGTACGACCCATCCTGGGTCAGCACAGCCACGCACTCTGCATCATTGATCCGATCGGCGATCGCCTGCGCAGCAAAGCCGCCAAAGATGACCGAATGCACCGCCCCGATCCGCGCGCAGGCCAGCAGGCCGACAGCGAGCTCGGGCGTCATGCCCATGTAGATCGCCACGCGATCGCCCTTCGCGACGCCCAGGGAGCGGAGCAGATTGGCCACACGCTGGACCTGCTCATGCAGCTCGGCGAAGGTAAGCGTGCGCACCTCTCCCGGCTCGCCCTCCCAGACGATCGCGCGTTTCGCCCCAAGCCCTGCGAGCACGTGCCGGTCCAGGCAGTTGTAGCTCATGTTGATCTGGCCGCCCACAAACCAGCGGGCCAGCGGCGGCTGCCACTCAAGCACCGCGCTCCACTCTTTGAACCAGTGCAACTCACGCGCGATGCCGGCCCAGAACGCTTCCGGCTGCTCGATAGAAAACCGGTACATGGCTTCGTACTCTTCGAGCGAGCCGATGTGTGCCTTGGCACGGAAGGCCGCGGAGGGCGGAAAGAGCCGGTTCTCGCGCTGGCTGGAACTCAGAGTGCCGGAGGCGATCTCGGCAATTTTCGATGGGGTGGCCATGCTTTGGGCTCTCCGGTGTCAGAGTAGCTGCGTGCCGCAGCATCAGCCTAACGGCCCCGGCATGGGCTCGTCTACCTTGGCTGTGCGGCAAACACGGATCTGCCGCCCCCATTTACAAGAGCGTCTCGCGCGACGATATGATGAGCTCTTTGCTTCTTGGCCCTTATCGCCCTGTAGGAGCTCCCCTTGGCCACGCTTGCCTTTTTCGATCCCGGCCGAAACATCGCGCGACCAGGCTACAGCCGCTGGCTCGCGCCGCCGGCCGCGCTCGCCATCCACCTTGCCATCGGCCAGGTCTATGCCTTCAGCGTCTTCGTCAACCCGCTGCACGCGCTCAAGGCGGCAGACGGCTCCAGCTGGAGCCTGAAAGAGATCGGCTCCATCTTCTCGATCGCCATCGCGGTGCTGGGCACCTCGGCGGCGCTCTTCGGCAAGTGGGTCGAACGAGCGGGCCCGCGCAAGGCCCTCTTCTGCGCGGCTGCCTTGTTTGGTTCGGGCTTCCTGGTTGCGGCAGCCGGGGTTCAGCTGCATGCCCTGCCGGTGGTCTACCTGGGCTACGGGGTGATCGGCGGCGTGGGACTGGGCTTGGGCTACATTACCCCGGTGGCAACGCTGCTCAAGTGGTTCCCCGATAAGCCGGGTCTGGCAAGCGGCCTGGCCATCATGGGCTTTGGAGGCGGCGCCATGATCGGCTCGCCCCTCTCCACTGACCTGATTGCCTTCTGCCGCGGCGCCGGCTATCCGGCCATACCGGCCACGCTCGCGACCATGGGGCTGGTCTACTTCGCCTTCATGCTCTTCGGCGTCTTCCTGATCCGCGTACCCGCCCCGGGCTGGAAGCCGCTGGGCTGGGAGCCCAGGGAGCAAACCTCGGCGCTCATCAGCGCGCACAACGTGGCCGCCCGCTCGGCGATGCGGACTCCGCAGTTCTGGCTCCTCTGGCTGATGCTCTTCCTCAATACGACAGCCGGCATCGGCATCCTCGAACAGGCCTCGCCCATGCTCCAGAACCTCTTTTCAGGCCGCGTGACGGCACTCGAAGCAGGCGGATTCGTCGGGGTACTCTCGCTGTTCAACATGGGCGGTCGCGTTCTGTGGTCATCGCTGTCAGACTATGTGGGCCGCAAATGGACCTTTGTAGCCTTCTTCGTCATCGGCGTCAGTCTCTACGCTCTGCTGCCCGGCCTGCGCTCGCTCGCGCTGTTTGTGCTGGTTGCAGGCGTGCTGATCAGCATGTACGGCGGCGGCTTCTCGACCGCGCCAGCCTACCTGAAGGACCTGTACGGGTCGGCAGAGGTGAGCGCGATCTACGGTCGGCTGCTCACCGCCTGGTCGACAGCGGGCATCCTCGGGCCGCTGATTGTCAACGGCGTGCTCGATCACTATGCCGCCGCCCATCGCCCCCTGGCCGAAGCCTACCCTTCGGTGCTGCACATTCTGGCGGCATTGCTGGGCATGGGGCTGGTGGCGAGCCTGCTGTTACGGCCGGTAGCTGCCAAGTACTGGATTAAGGATGGAGAGCCGGCAGCCGGCAGTCCCGCCGGCCACTAGTCAAGAGGAGAAGCATCCATGGCAGAGGGTCAGAAAACATACGCAGCTTCCACTCTCGGCATCGCCCTGGCTTGGGCAGTGGTGGTGCTGCCGGCAGCCTGGGGCGTCTACAACACGGTCCTGCGCGCGGCAAAGTTGTTTCACTGAGGTTCGGGTGTCTGCACGGAGTCCCCAATCCCGCGATCGAGATAGCGAGCCCCCAAACGGGATCTCGCGGGCGGCTTGCGCCCTCCACTGCTGGCCCCAGGAGTCGACACAAAGCAACGCGCCCTCTGCGATGCACTCGCTTGCGCCCAGAGCAAGCATGACGGCCAAAGACCGGTCCTTGCGATGGCCGGCTTGCGTCCGCGCCGGTCAACGAAGCCCAGGAGACCCGCAACGGACTCGCCCTCTACCCCTTGCTTCGGCCTTCTCGAAACGTACCAGGCGAGCGATGCCGGCTAAGCCTCGCCTGCCTGAGCGCGAGCAATCTGGCTCTAGAGGCCGGTCTGCTGGTAGCGCTTCTGCTGCCACTCCCAGGCACTCTCGACGATCTCGTCGATCGAGGCATGCTCCGGCTTCCACCCCAGCTCCTCGGTGATCCGGGCCGAGCTCGCAATCAGCACAGCCGGGTCGCCAGGCCGCCGTGGCTCTTCGACGACCGCGATCGGCTTGCCCGTCACCCGCCGCACCGACTCGATGATCTCGCGCACGGAAAACCCCTGCCCGTTGCCGATGTTGTAGATCATGCGATCGCGGCTTTCCAGCGCTTCAAGGGCCAGCAGATGCGCCCTGGCCAGGTCTTCGACGTGGATATAGTCGCGCACCGCCGTTCCATCCGGCGTGGGATAGTCCTGCCCGAAGATCTTGATGCTGGCCCGGCGCCCCAGCGCCACATCGAGGATCAGCGGGATCAGGTGCGACTCTGGCTCGTGCGTCTCGCCCCGTCCATAGGCCGCCCCTGCCACGTTGAAGTAGCGGAGACTGGCATAGCGAAACTCATGCACCCGGTGCGACCAGCTCAGCATCTGCTCAACCAGCAGTTTGGACTCGCCGTACGCGTTGGTCGGCTTCAGCGGAGCATCTTCAAGGATCGGCGTCGACTCCGGCTCTCCGTAAAGAGCAGCAGTGGAGGAAAAAACCAGCTTGTTGACGCCGGTCGCAAGCATGGCTTCGAGCAGCGTGAGGGTGGTGGCGCTGTTATTTCGAAAGTAACGTTCCGGCTGCTTCATACTCTCGCCGGCCTCGATCAGCGCGGCGAAGTGCATCACACTGTCAAAGCCTTCTGCCAGCAACCGCTGCAAGGCAGGTCGGTCAGCCAAGTCCTGCTTGAGGAAGCGGGCCCCGGCCGGCACCATGGAAAGAAAACCGTGGCAGAGGTTATCCACAATGACAACCTCGTGACCGCGATCCAGCAACAACTGGGCGACGGTTCCGCCGACATAACCGGCCCCACCCGTAACCAAAACTTTCAAACGTCGTCCTCCCTACTCCCTGAAACACGCGTCTGTAAACAATAAAGAGGCTGAAAGAGCAAGAAATGCAACCGATTCGAGCGCGCGTCCGTCAAAAACGAAGGCCCAGGTGACAAAAGTGCTGCTGCATTGCATCCCGAAGGCTGCACACTCATCTCCATCTTACCGATATAGAGAGTGCGTGCCATCGATGTCGCTCTCCGACGAGTGCGCGCAATCAGCAGACTGAGGTGGCGGTGAAAGACCAAGTCGAGCCGAGTTCCCGGGAAAAACATGCTGCCGGTGCCGCAGGGTTTGCTCCGTCGGCATCCATACTGACCCTGGAAGGAGTGTCGCCGGAGTCCATTGAGGCGACGCCTGAGACCCGGGCGGCTGCCGCGGTCAGCCTGGCGCACTCTCAACCAGCCAAACAGGGAAAGACGATCAAGAACGCCATGATGAACAATGATCCTCTGAAGCACGACGTGCTCAACCACGCCAACTTCGGCCTCCTGCCGCAGGAGAAGAACCGTTTTGGATCGTTCGGCGTCAGCCTGGTGGTCAACGGGCTGATCGGTGCCTTGATTCTGGTCCTGACGATCTCGCAGGTGCATGAAGCCCATGTGCGTCAGCAGCGCCTGCAACTCACCTACCTGGCCCAGCCCAAGCCCTACGTACCACCGGTCATCAAGGTGAAGATGCCGCCCATTCCCAAGATCAAGATTGAAGAGCCGAAGATCGTCGTGCCCAAGCCGGTTGTCGTGCCGGAACCTCCGAAAGTAGAGCCGATCAAGGTAGAGACCAAGGCCCCGGCTATTCCCGCGCCAGTTCCACGGCCGGTCGTGCAGCCGCCCGCTCCCGTCGTGGGTAGGTTCGCAAACTCCACACCCGCACCCGCCGCCGCGGTTCGGGTCGCGCCGGTAGCCAAAGCGGCCGGCTTCGGTGATCCTGCGGGCGTAACGCCCAACCCGAACGCAAACCGCGCCGCGACGGTGGCCTCGGTGGGCGGCTTCGGTGCGACCAGCAGCACCTCCCAGGGCGCAGCGCCCCGCCAAGGGGTGGTACAGGGTGCCGGTTTCGGTTCAGGGACCGGTGGCCCCGGTGGACCGACTGGCAGCCCCCACGGGACGGTTGCCTCGGTCGGCTTCGGCTCCGGCCAGGCCGCATCCGCCTCCCACGGTAGCGGCACGATCGGAACGACCGGCTTCGGCAGCGGTCCGGCCGCAACCGCGTCCACGGTCGCGAAAGTACAGCAGCCCGTCACCACATCGATCGTGGTTCTGTCCAAGCCCCTCCCGCAGTACACCCCCGAGGCGCGCGAACTGCGGATTGAAGGCGATGTGACGCTGGAAGTGCGCTTTACCTCAACCGGCGAAGTAGATGTGCTGCGTGTGGTCAACGGCCTGGGTCACGGCTTGGACGAGCAGGCCAGGCTGGCCGCACAGAAGATTCGATTCAAGCCCGCCACGCGCGACGGCAAGCCGGTGGATCAGGTAAGCGTGATCCATGTTGCCTTCCAGATCGCGTAAGTGGGGCGAGTTGGGCCCCGGCCTCCGGACGGCCACCACGTTCACAGCTGGTTAAAGGGATGAGCCTTCCCCTCGCTCGCCCGTTTCCGGCTACTATCGCAGTAGCGCCATCGGCCAGGTACGAGGCGAGCCGGATCAGGAGTAGGAACTTATGTTTGTGCGAAAACTTTCGGTCGCAGCACTCAGCTTGACGCTTGCAGTCGCTCCCGCCCTTGCCAAGAAGGAAAAGAAAGCGGCCTTTGTTCCGCTCACCCCGGAGCAGACCGAATTGCTGAACCGCGCCATGGTCCGCGAAAAGGCTACGGTCAAGGAGATCGCCAAGCACACACCGGTGGTCCAGACCTACATCCAGAACCTAAAGCCTGATCCGGTCGAATTTCAGGTTCCCGTCTCCGATCAGTACATCCTGGGGCGCGTGGACTTCGGCAAAACTTTTGGCGACGAGCAGTACGATGCCCGCTCCACCCATCGCGGGCTGCTCCACGGTTCGCTCAAGTATGTGACCGGCCTGAGCAAAGCATTCGAGCTGAGCTACTCGCCGACCGGCTTCATGGACATGATGTTCATCGATCCGGTGGGCTTTGACCAGACCCATTACGAGTTTTCTTTTGTGCGCAAGGAGTTCTTGGGCAGCGTGCGCGCCACGGTCTTTGACGTGCGCCCTCGCGCCAAGACCGGTGCCGGGCGGTTCTTCGGACGTATCTGGATCGAGGATCAGGACGGCAACATCGTCCGCTTCAACGGCACCTACTCGAGCGCCGCGAACGATGAAGAAACGCACTACTACCACTTCGACAGCTGGCGCTCAAACCTGCAGGAAGGCGTCTGGCTGCCGGCTGCAATCTATGTGGAAGAAAGCGATCACGCCGCGGCCGCGCACGCCAAAGGCTTCCGCGCTCAGACCCTGTTCTGGGGGTACTCGCTCAAGCTGCCCGCCACCACGACCGACAACTCCTCGATGCAGATCGAAGGCGCGCAGGATCAGAGCGAGAACTCGCAGGACGTGAGCCCTCTCCAGGCCCAGCGCCTGTTCATCACGCAGGCCGAAAATAACGTGCTCGATCGGCTTGTGCAGGCGGGATTGATCGCGCCGCCGAGCGACTTTGACAAGGTGCTCGAAACGGTGGTCAACAACATCGTCATCGGCAACAACCTGCAACTGCCCTCCGACCTGCACTGTCGCGTCATGCTGACCCAGCCGCTTGAGTCCATGGCTGTCGGCAATACCATCCTGCTCAGCAAGGGCCTGGTCGATGTGCTGCCGACTGAAGAAGATCTCGCTGCGCTGCTGAGCTTTGAACTGGCTCATGTGGTGCTTGGTCATCACATCGACACCCGCTATGCCTTCAACGATCGGCTCTTGTTCCCCGATCAGTCGACTTTCGAACGGATCCTGATGAACCACAACGATGTAGACAATGCGGCCGCCGCCAAGAAAGCAATCGAGCTCTTTAACGGCTCGGTCTACAAGGACAAATCGGCGAGCGTCGGCCTGTTCTTCGCACAACTGGAAAACCGCGAGAAACCGCTGTCGGCCCTGCTCTCACCCCGGCTTGGCGACGCGCTTGTCAAAGCAGATGGCACTCCCTGGCTGGCAGAGCTGGGCAAGGGCGCACCGAAGCTCAACATCAACGACCTGACACAGAATGCCGCGCTGCCCATCGGCAGCCACCTCAAGACCGATCCCTGGAGCGATAAGGTCCTGGCCCTGAATGCCAAGCAGCCGGTCCTGCTCAATGCTGCGGACAAGCTGCCTTTCGCTCTCACCCCGGTCTACCTGCGGTTGCAACGCTATCAGGCCAACCTGGCGCCGGCGCCGGTTCCGGCGGCAGCACCGGCCACCCCGGGCCAACCCACCGGGGGCGAAGCCGCTGCGGCAAGCCAGCCGTCCGCGGCGCCTGCAGAGCCAAGTACCACCACAGGGCAATCGAATCCCCCGGTCGCGTCCCCAGGAACACCTCAGCGGTAGCAGGAAATACTCAGGGGGCCATGGATGCCCGCCTGAACCGCTGCAGGGTACTTCCATTTCCGGATTTTCGGAGCGATGATGCGCACCAAGTTTTTGTTCTCGTTCGCCTGCGCCGTCTTTTTTTGCAATGCCCTGCACGCGCAGGTGGCGCCATCCTCCACAGGAGGCGATACGCACCTTTGGGTCGGGGTGGACTACTCGAACTTCGATCCGAACTGGGGATTGGTCCGCCTGCCGGGCATCGCGGTCCTGGCCGACCTCGGCCTCTACAAGCGGTATGGACTCGAGGGCGAAGCGCGATTGCTTAACTTCACCAAGCCCGATGGCCTCACCGAGGAGAGCTACCTGGGCGGCCCCTACGGCACGCTCTACCGTCGCGGCAAGCTATCCTTCAACGCCAAGTTTCTCCTCGGCGGGGGATTGATCAACTACACCGGCGGCATCGGCTATGGCAGCTACTTTGCATTCACACCAGGGGCTAGTGTTGAATACCGGTTCGCGCACAAGCTGAAGGCCCGGGCTGACTACGAGTACCAGTTCATGCCCAGCGCACCCGGCCTGCCCGGGATTCCAGATAACGGGCTGCATCCGAACGGCTTCGGCGCGGGCATTACCTACCGGGTCTTCTAATCGACTTCCTCCGTACTCCGCTCCCAGCGGATCCGCCATAGGGCAAATGCCTAGGACGGGAAGCAAGGCAGGCCCCACGCGCCCGCCCCAGCAGCAGGCTCGCAGAGTCTAGAAGTGGTAGGCCAAGCCGATCACAGGGTTGCTGATATTGATGTAGCGTCCCGTATGGGTAAAGGCCGACGGTGCACTGAAATCAGGCGCCTTGACGACGATGCCCCGATACTCTGCCCGGATGTCAAAGCTCGGGCTCAGTTCATAAGCCACGCCGCCGCCGTAAGGTACGCCGATCTCCGTGTTGCTCTTCAGACCGGGATAGTTGGTCTTGTTGTCATTGATGATGCCGAACAGGTACCCGCCGATCCCACCCTCTACAAAGGGGTAGAGGTTGTGGTACGAGAAAGCGCTGTAGACTGCCTCGGCCGAGGCTTCCTGGAACTGATCATGCACCCGCGCATCGTTCACGCCGGAGCTGTACTTGAAGATGTTGCGGTCGTAGCCATAGTTGGCCTCGAGCGCAATGTGCGGGGTCACCAGGTAGCGGTAGCTCGCCAACAGGCCGTAGCCGATCGTGGACGTCTCATGAACCGTGTTGGCGCTTACATCGCGAGGGAAAAAACCGGCCCCGCTGACACTTGCATCCATGCGACTTTCCTGGGCATAGCCTGTTGCCACCGCGAGCGGCAGGCAGGCTAGAGACAGCATCCATTTCCTCATTCGTTCGTGAACCTCTTGCCTGGTCGACACGCAGTCGCAGGCGTCCGCCCCGTGGGGCTTTGGAATCTTGATCGGGGCTCAGCCGAGCAGCCCCCCGTGCCTCATTGTAACCGTGCGCGCCGCTCTGAGCACCAATGACGCCCCGACCAATCGGTCTACCCGGCCGCGAGGGCTGAGCCGCAGGGTCTCTCGATCCGGGACCGGCTCTGCGTCTTAGACCCATCGCCGGCCCGGTTGTAAGCGCCCTGTGTGGGGAATCCACCGGCTCGCACGCTCCAGAGTTCTACCGCCGACCCCGGGCCGAACCCTACCGGCCCGACCTGAGGGCTTCCCCTCGCTCGCCCGTAATGCTTCCGCAGACCCGCGGCGGCAGCCTGCCTTGCCACCCCTCTTCCCCGCCGCGCAGCCGTTCGCACTCCCGCATCAGCGAGGCGCGGCTCAGAACAGGACCGGCGCCTGCGGCTACCAAGCCTTGCTATGAGGCCAGAGCACTCCGAGCGGAGGGATGGATTCCCCTGCACAGGAAGATCGTGTAGCGCTCTTCCTCACGCGCATCGGGGGAGCCCACCTTGCCTGCGGCTTCGACCGGGTAGAAGTGCTCCCGATCTCCTGTGCCGTCGCTCCCAAGAACGATCACGCTCTTCCGCTCGTACCGGCGCGGCCCCCACAGCCGGTAAGTTTCAGCCTTGCTCACCGTGGCGGGGATCCATAGTGAGGACCAAAGAAGTCCATCGCGGCTGCCTGGCCATCGTCGTCAGCAAAGATCGCTGTCTATGCCTGCTCCTGCGCGGGAAGGTGTTTGCGGACACAGGATCGGCATCACCCAGGGGTGCCAGTGCGCACCCGGAAAGCAGAATGCAAAACGGGTAAGTTGCCCGCAGCCAGAACCGCCGCGCCGAGAGCCGGTCCAAAAAAGACGGCTCCGCTTGCAGGCAGGAACGGATACACCGGCGAAAGGTATTCGTTTTTCGCCTTCAACCCAAGGAGCAGCACAACGACGAACAGCGCGGCGATACCGAGCGAACGGAGAGCCTTGCCACCCTGGGTGAAAAACCAGACCAGTCCCGGGAGCGGGGCCAGGAGAGGATTCGTGATCCGCGCGTGGTCCAGGAGCAAAGCTGAAGGTTCGCGCAGGATCGGTGAACCGCTCTGGCGTGCATGCTTCTCAAACACAAGAAACGGAAATCCGTGATGCATCAGCCACAGCAGATTGGGAACAAACAGCAGCCCAGCGAGCCCAATCGCGATCGCAAGATACGGTGACCGAACCACTTCCGCTCCAGGCTTACCGGCATCCCGACAAAGAGGCCCGTTAGGGGAAACGACGGAGTCCTTGTTCTCGAGGCCGGTGCCCGCCAGACCCTCCGATCCAGATCATGTACCGTGGCTCCCGGCGCGACCCGGCCCAGAAGATCCCGGTCCAGCATAGCGGCTCGAAGGCGTTCATGGTGAGCCAGTGTTGGAGGATCAGAGAGATCGGGACCGTAGCCATAGCCAGGGCTGCGAGGCCCTGGGCATAAGGTTCCCCTCCGCACTCCCGCGCGACCCGCGCCGTCATCCACACCAGCAGTCCGCTTGCCAGCGCTGGAAGCAGTCTCAACGCAAGCGAGGAAGAACCCAGGCTGT
>CAZZYH010000002.1:0-78147 GCA_964658225.1 Vulcanimicrobiota bacterium
CGCAAGGGGATCGAAGAATCACAAGGGAGCGGGAGAGCACAACGGAGGGGGAGCGGATGGCGGAGGCTCAGCCGAGGCGGAACTGGTGCGCCCGGAAGGATTCGAACCTCCGGCCTACTGGTTCGTAGCCAGTCGCTCTATCCAGCTGAGCTACGGGCGCACTTCGAGTCGGGACCGGTCTCAAGGCGTGCGCCGAGAAGGTCGCGAACACTCTTACGATAGCAAGGCCGGGGGTGTGTGTAAAGCCTCGGGCGGCGGCGCCGCGATCGATGGCCGACGCCGTCAGGCAGGCTTTGCGACGGGCTCTGCCGGGGCCGGCTGCGGTGGGAGCAGCGATACCTCTTCGACGATATCGATGCCGGCCCGGCGCAGCAGCTGTGCGACGACGACGCGGGTCAGGCGGGTCGCATCGAACTCGATCCGGATGGTCTTGGCGGCCTCATCGACGCGCAGGCTGCGGATGCCGTACACCTCGGAAAGGGTGGAGAGGGCGAACATGGCCCGCTCGCTCGGGTGCTCGGCGTAGCGGAACAGAACATCCAGTTGCGTCATATCCACGATGATAGCGCGGCGGGGAACTGGAGGCTACAGCTGCTTGAGGTAGCCGGTGATCTCGGGGCTAACCCAGTCCTGGGCCCCGATAAACTTGCGCCGAATGGTGCCGCGCCGATCGAGGATGAAGGTCTCGGGGGGCCGGGTGGTGCCGAAGGCCAGGTTGCTGCGCTGGGTGGTATCGAGCAGCGTGCGCAGCCCGATGTGGTTGTCGACCAGGTACTGGCGGTAGGCGGCCGGGTCTTCGTCAAAGCTGACCGCGAGCACGACCAGGCCTGGGATCTGCTGTTGCAGCTCGGTGAGTGGAGGGAACTCGGCCAGGCAGTAGGTGCACCAGGATGCCCAGAAGTGCAGCACGACGACCTTGCCGCGGAATTGCTCGAGGGACACGGTGCGCGGGCCATCGGGGATAGCGATCGATGGGGCGGGCCTGCCGATCTGACCGGGGTGTACGCCGCGGTCGCAGCCCGGGAGCGCGAGCGAGATCGAGAGGATGGCGAGGGAGAGAACGGGGCGCCGCACCTCCCTATAATACGAGCTGACGCGATGGACGAGCTGAGCGAAGTCGAACGAGGGACGTGCGAGCTTTCGGTGATCGTGCCGGCGCGGGATGAGGAGCGCTCGCTCGAAGCCTGCCTGGCGTCGCTGGCGGCGCAGAGCGAGCCGGGCTGGTTGCGCGGCCGGCACTGGGAGCTGCTGGTGGTCGACGACGGCTCGACCGACAGGACGGCCGAGATCGCGCGCGGCTTTGCCGAAGTGCGGGTGCTTACGGCTGCGAGCCCGGCGGCGGGCTGGACAGGAAAAGCGCATGCTTGCTGGATGGCGGCGCAGCAGGCGCGCGGACAGTGGCTGCTCTTTACCGATGCGGATACGGTGCACGCGCCCGGCACGCTGAGCCGGTCGGTGGTGGAGGCGCAACGCTATGCGGTGGGCATGCTGTCCTGGCTGCCGCTGCAGAGGGTGCAGGGCTTGTTGGGGCGGCTGGTGATGCCGCTGATCTTCTCGGAACTCGCGACTGCCTATCCTGCGAAGCGGGTCAATGATCCCGAGCATCGCGTCGCGTTTGCGAACGGTCAGTTTCTGCTGGTGCGCCGCGACGCCTACCGGCAGATCGGCGGGCATGCAGCGGTGGCCGGATCCCTGGTGGGCGATGTGGACCTGGCCTTCGCGATCAAGCGGCAGCGGCTGGGCCTGCGCTTTCGCTACGCGCCGGAGATGGTTTCGACGCGCATCGACTGCGGCGCCGGCGCGTTGTGGGAGGGCTGGGTGAAAAACCTTGCGTTGCTGATCCACAATGCCCTGCCGCTCGCCTTGTGGCGGATCTTGGATCTGGTGCTGGTGCTGCTGCTGCCGCTGCTTGCGATGGGATGGGTGTGGGAGCCGATCGGCGGGGTGCAGCCGCTGGCGCGGGCGCTCTTTCTGCTTATCTGGGTGCGGACGCTGTGGCGCATCTGGCGACGGGCGGCGCGCTCCAGTTTCGCGCCGGCCGACATGGCGCTGTGCCTGGCCGGGCTGCCGGTCTTTGCCGCGCTGCTGGTCAACAGCTGGTATGCCCATGCCGTGTTGCACCGGGCGCGGTGGAAGGGTCGCGTGTATGCGTCGAAGTAGAGGGTTCGCGGATGCGTGATGCAGGCAGGAGGCTTGCCGATATCGGGACCGACGAGATCTATCGCGAGCTGATCGCGCGCTACGATCCTGACCCCTCGCGTGACGGATTGATCAAAACGCCCGAGCGCGCAGCCACCGCGCTCGAGTTTCTCACCGAAGGCTACCGCCAGGATCCCGCCGAGCTCTTGAAGAGCGCGATGTTCGATGTGACCTATGACGAGATGGTCATCGTCAAGGATATCGAGATGTACTCGCTGTGCGAGCACCATATGCTGCCCTTTTTCGGGCGCGTGCATATCGCCTATATTCCGAACGGCAAGGTGGTCGGCCTGAGTAAATTGCCGCGCCTGGTGGACGTGTTTGCCCGGCGGCTGCAGGTGCAGGAGCGGATGACGCAGCAGATTGCGCAGGCCATAGAGGAGACGGTTCGGCCGAAGGGCGTGGGCGTGGTGATCGAGGCGCGCCACCTGTGCATGATGATGCGCGGAGTGGAGAAACAGAACTCCGCGACGGTCACCTCGGCGATGCTCGGTGGTTTCAGAAAGCAGTCCACGCGCGGGGAATTTCTTGCCCTCGTCCGGGCAGGGGTTTAGCGGGAGCGTGCAGTCACGGTTCCGTATTTGGAGCGTGCTGCAGAGCCCTATCCTGAAGACTGCGTCATCCGGACCGAAGCGAAGGACCTGCGGTTGTTCTTGCACGGATCGCCAGCCACGAAAGGGCACCCCCCGAGAGTGGTGCTATCCCCGGTCCGCACGATGCTCTCATCGCGCTGTGTCTTTGTGCCAAGGCCAGCGCAGGTCCTTCGCTTGGCTCCGGATGACAGCTTGTTCGGTGGCTCCAACCGGGGTCTGGCTGCGCGGGCTACCCCGTGCGCGCCGGGTTACTTCTCCTCGTGATACTCCTGCTCGGTATTGATCTTCCAGAGCCCGCGCTTGTCCGTGTTGCCGGCCAGGATGTTATCGACCGAAGTCATCGCGGTCAGCATCGAGTGGTCCTGGTTGTTGTACTTGTGCATGCCATTGCGGCCGACCAGGAACAGGTTCTCGAAACGATGCATGTACTCGATGATTTCATCAAAGCGGTCGTAGGTTCCAAAGTAGGCCGGGTAGGTTTTGGGGACACGGTAGACGCAGGAGTCGCGCACCTCCGTCGCGTTGAGGATGCCGATCTTCGCCACCTCGTTGATGGCGAACGCGGCGATCTCGGCGTCGGCCATCTTCCACAGCGGGTCGGTGTCGTAGCAAAAGTATTCGAGGCCGATCCACATCTTGCTTGGGTCAGCCACCAGGTAGGGGCTCCAGTTGTTGAAGATCTGCAGGCGGCCGACGAGCACATCGGGTTCCTGGATGTAGATCCAGGTGTCCTTGAGCGGGGACCCGTCGGGCTCGGTGACCAGGAGCCGGTCGACAAGTAGCCCCACGGTAATGAAGTCGCGGTAGACCAGGCCGTCGCCGATCGCCTTGATCGCTGCCGGTACGGGCGTATCGATCACGTTCAGCAGTTCGCGGATCGGCATGGTCGAAAAGAAATAGTCGCCGCGCACGGTGACGATTTCGCCCGAAGGCGTCTCTGCTTCGACGGCCATGACGGCATCGCCGGCGATGTGGAGTTTGACCACGCGCCAACCGAGGCGGACCTCGCCGCCTGCTTCGGTGACGAGGTCGGCCACATGCTCCCACAGCTGGCCGGGGCCATACTTGGGGTAGAGGAATTGCTCGATGAGCGAGGTTTCGGTGTCCTTTTGCGCAATGTCCGCCGGGTCTCGCTTTTGACGGGCAAAGGTTTTCTTGAGGAAGTGGGCAACTGCGGTGCGCAGGGAGAGCCCCTTGATGCGCTGCGCCCCCCAGGCCGCGCTGATCTGCTCGCAGGGAACGCCCCACACCTTTTCCGTGTAGCTCTTGAAGAAGGTCAGGTAGAGCACGCGCCCGAAGCGATTGACCAGGAAATCCTCGAGAGTCTTTTCGTCGGCGCGGGGAAGGAGCCTCGCCTTGAGATAACTCAGGCCGATGCTGAGGGTGCGGAGCGCGCCGAGCCGTCCGAGCGTGGCGGTAGAAAGCGAAAGCGGGTAGTCGAAGAAGCTGCGCAGGAAGTAGATACGGCTCTTGCGCGGGCGCACCAGCATCACGCAGTCCGGGTCGGGCTCGGCTAGGGCCACATGGGCCGAGTCGACGCGCGGCGCCTTGCCATGGACGACGCGTTTCTGGTTCCGGTAGCGGATGGCGAGCTCGCCCTGCGCCTGCTCCCCGGCGATCGGCATCAGCTCCGTCCACCAGTCCATGACCCGGTCGGACTTGGAAAAGAACCGGTGGCCGCCGATGTCGATCCGGTTGCCCTTGTAGCGGATCGTGCAGGAGATGCCGCCGATACGTTGGGAGCTTTCGAGCACGATGGGCTTGATCCCGGAGCGGCGGCAGAACTCGAGCGCCGCGGTGAGGCCCGCGGGACCGGCCCCGATGATCACTGCTGTCTGTTCTTCTGGCAACGGGCACCTTGAGCGGAGTTCCCCTGGAGTCGCGGCAGGCGGGGCATGCTGCGCGCTCCCCAGGCATCTCCTAGGGTACGCCCTGGCTTGCTGGTCGAGCGAATCGGCAGAGGCGTACCCGCTCCGGATGACGATCCCCGCGCCAGGGCTTTCGCAGCTTCGGGCGGGCTCAGTCTTGGTCTGCTCCGCGATGCTCTCGACCAGCAACCACCTGACCCCGCCCCCGCTGAACAAGACGCCGCCACGCAGAAAGGGAGACCCTCGGGGGGTCTCCCTCTTGAATCGATCAAACGCCGGGCGTGCCGACTACTGCGGGGTGCTGCCGTCCTTGACCTTCTGCTTCTCCTGCATCGCCTTGTCCTTTGCGGTCATTCTGTCGATGGTCGCCGTGTCCTTGGCTTCCGTCTTTTTGACCTTGCTCGGAGCGACGACGTGCTCGACGCCTTCTTTGGACTTGTCATAGACCTTGACGGAGGTTTCCTTGGTCTTGTCTGCGGCGACCGTGGTGCCTTCCTTGGTCTTGTCAGCAACCTTCGCAGTGCCGCTCTTGCTCTTGTGGTAGGCGCGCTTGGTGCCGTGTTTGGCGGAGTGGTAGGTCTTCTTGGTGGCGGCCTTCGTGTCGCTGCCGGCATCCTTCATATCCTGGCCGGCGGTCTGGCCGGGCTGGGCGAATGTGATGCTAGCCGGTACAAGCATGGTCGAGGCCAGGACGAGCGATGCGAACGAGGCGGGGAGCCGTAGATTCTTCATGTCCTCAGCAGAGATTCGCGGCCGGGGGCTTTGGTTGTAGCGGCAGGGAGTAAAATCTGGGCTGTGCCTGCTGTTTCCGGCGGGCGCTCGCTTGTTCGACCCTGATCCCCGGTCGCCCGTCGTTGCGCGGGCGGCATGAAACGTGTGCACGATGACCACGACCGGTATGGCGACCGCCGCAGTCTCTCCCCCCCCGCTCGCAGTCAATCCGCGGGCGAGC
Source organism: Vulcanimicrobiota bacterium (assembly GCA_964658225.1). GTDB lineage: Bacteria > Acidobacteriota > Terriglobia > Terriglobales > Acidobacteriaceae > EB88. Next base: position 5,613 of record CAZZYH010000002.1, read on the forward strand.
CAAGCTCGCCTGCTGCCTCCGCGGGCGCTGTGCCGTTATGCCTGGGGCGTCACAGGCTACAACGTCGCAGTAGTGCTGTGGGGCTCGATCGTGCGCGCGACCGGCTCGGGCGCCGGGTGCGGCGAGCACTGGCCGCTCTGCGGGGGGACCGTGGTGCAGCACTGGAAGACGACTGCCTCGATCATCGAGTTTGCGCATCGGGCCTCTTCGGGCCTGGCGCTCCTGCTGCTGGTGGGGCTGGTCGGGTGGACGTGGCGCGCCACGCCGCGCCGCCACCTGGCGCGGGTCGCGGCGGGGGCCTCGGCGGTGCTCACCTTCAACGAGGCGCTGCTCGGCGCGCTGCTCGTCCTGCTGGGGCTCACCGCCGACAATCACTCGCCGCTGCGCGCCGTGTATCTTTCTTTGCATCTGGCCAACACCCTGCTTCTGTTGGGCGCGCTGGCACTCACCGCGCACCTGCTGGGCCGCGCCGAGGGGCGCATGCGGGGAGGGGTGGAGTACCGGGGGCTGCTTCCGGTGCTGCTTGGCCTGGGGGCGACGTTGACGGTGGGTGTGACCGGCTCGCTCGCTGCTCTGGGCGATACGCTGTTTCCCGCGCACAGCCTGCGCGAGGCGTTTTTGCAAGACACCTCGGCGCAGAGCTCCTGGTTGCTGCGGCTGCGCTGGGTGCATCCCGCAATGAGCCTGCTGGCCGCGGTCTTTCTGGGCGCTATCGTTGTAGCCGCGCTGCGCAGCCCGCGGCACCGGGCCCTGGGGCAGTTCGTTGTGGGAATGCTGGTCTTCCAGATGGTCCTCGGCGGGGCGGATGTGCTGCTGCTCGCGCCGACCTGGCTGCAGATCACGCACCTGTTGGGGGCCGACGTGCTGTGGATCGCAGCCGTGGTACTCTCCGCGCGGCTGTGCATCGTGCCGGTTGGCTGCCCTGGCGGCGGCGTCGCCTGCCGGCTCAGCCGGATCTAAGGCGCACCCGAATGCGAACCCCGGTGAGGCTTTTTACAAAGCGATAGTAGAAATCTGTTCCCCGCGTGAAGGATGCGACCGGAAGCCGTTCGTCCCTGCCATGGGCGCGGATGTCGTCCTCATCGAGCGCCACCCCTGAAAACTCGTACGTAGGCAGCCCCGCCGCGCTGGTGATCACCCCGTCGGAGGCGCCAATGTCCATGGTCGGGATGACCGGAATCCCAGGCCACATGGCCTCGGTCAGCTTCTGGAGTGCGCCCATCACATCGGGCGGGATGGCCGCGGGCGGCAACGGCATCGAGGTGGGCGCCTGATCTGTGATGACGCCATTGTCGGCTACGTAACGTACCGTGATGGCCGGATCCTGGAAGATCTGGACCAGCTTGAGCCGCACCTCTTCGCGCGAGTGGCCGGGCAGGATGCGGCAGTTTACGTTGGCCGTCACCTTTGCCGGGAGCGCGTTGCGGGCATGGCCGCCTTCTAGCATGGTCGCCACGCAGGTGGTGCGCAGTGTGGCGTTGTAAAGCGGGTTTGCGGAGAGCCGGGCGAGCGCCTCGGGGTCGGGCGGCGTGGCCAGGATGGCCTTGAGGTCCGCCCCGATCTGGCCGCCAATCCGGGGGCTCATCTGCTCGATGTAGGCACGGGTAATCGCATTCAGCTCCAGGGGAAAGCTGTACGCCTCCAGCCGTCCGAGCGCGTCCGCAACATGGTAAATGGCGTTGTTGCGCGTGGGCAGCGAACTGTGGCCGCCAGGGTTGGTGGCCGAGAGCTCGAAGTCGCCGTAAAGCTTCTCGGTCGCGTTCACCTCCATCACAACCGGTCTGCCATGCTGCATGCCGACGCCGCCGCCATCGGTGTTGAGCACGTAGGCTGCATCGATCAGCTCGCGATGGTTCTTGAGCAGCCAGTCGACGCCGTTCGACGCGCCCCCTTCTTCATCGGCAGTCAAGGCGAGGATCAGGTCGCGATCCGGTCGGTAGCCCTCCTGCTTCAAACGGATGAAGGTGGTGACCATGATGGCGTCGTTATCCTTCATGTCCTGGGTGCCGCGACCATAGTAGTAGCCGTCTTTTTCGATGAACTGGAAGGGATCGGTCGTCCAGTCGGTGCGGCGTGCCTCGACCACGTCGAGATGGCCGATAAAGAGGATCGGCTTCTTGGCGTCAGCCGAGGAGGCGCCGTGGAGACGGACCACGAGGTTCTGCTTGCGCTCGTTCGGGCCAAGCAATTGCAGGTCTTTCTCCAGGAACCCGGCAGCCAGCAGGCGCTGCCGCATGGCCTCCGCCGCGGCGGTCACGCTGCCGACCGAATCGGTTGAGTTGATCTCGATCAGCTGCTTGAAGATGTCATGCGCCAGGGCGTGATAGTCAGTCTGGCATCGGGCGACGGGCAGAGCGCCGAGCGCGAAGGCAGAGAGCAGGAGGGCGCGGCAAGGGCGCATAAGCAAGTCGGCTCCAGGGAGAAGAGGTGCGTGGAAACACCATACCAGAGCGTTTTTCTGACCCCGCCGCGGGGCCGAGCCTCAGGCGAAAGCAGAGGGCCGCGGCTACTTTTTTCACCTGGCCGTATCTGCCGCACCGCTTGTGCTGCCATACTGGCAGAGCATGCAGGCACTGCCACCCTTCAAACTTGCTCCCTACTTTCGGACCCGCATCTGGGGGTTTCGCGACCTGGCACCCTGGTTCGACTACCGGCTCGCACCAGACTCGGACTCGGAACCGATCGGCGAGGTATGGCTGACCGGCGGGGAATGCACCGCGGTGACCGGACCGCTGGCCGGCCGGAACTTTGCCGAGATCATGGCGGAGTATGGCCCATCGATCCTGGGCCTGGACCACATTCCGACCGCGATCGAAGGCGGAGGCCCGCCGGAGTTTCCGCTGCTGGTCAAAGTCCTCTTTCCCAAGGAAAAATTGAGCGTGCAGGTACACCCCGACGACCTGCTGGCCCAGCAGATTGGTCAGCCGCGGGGCAAGACCGAGTGCTGGTATGTGCTCGAAGCCGAGCCCGGGACCCAGGTCGCGCTGGGCCTGAAGCCGGGAGCGGGCCAGGACGAGATTCGCGCGGCGATCGAGGATCAGAGTCTGGAACAGCTGCTCGGCTGGGTGCCGATCGAGGCCGGGGACATGATCTACGTCGATGCGGGCACGGTGCACGCGCTGTGGCCGGGAGCGGTGATTCTTGAGACCCAGCAGACCTCGGACGTGACCTACCGGCTCTACGATTATGGCCGGCCGCGCGAGCTGCATATCGAGAGATCGCTTGAAGCGATGCGGGTAAAGACCGCTGCCGGCAAGATTGCGCCGCGGCTCGAAAACGGACACACCGTGCTCATCGATGAGCAGTACTTTCGCGTGGAGCGGTGGAGCCTTGACGGCGCGGCTTCAGCGGCAAAGCTGAGCGTTGCATGCAACAATGCCAGTACCGATGCGCGCTCCGCAGCGCTGCTTTTTGTAAGCCAGGGGCTGATCGAGCTGGCCGCTGATGGCTGCGCCCCGTTTACGATAGGCCGTGGGGAACTGGCGGTCCTGCCTGCCAGCGCGCATGACCTCACCATCGAACCGGTGGATACAGCCGAAGTCATGCGGATCCTGCCCCGCTGAGGCCTGGCGCAATGCCACGGAGTTAGACTTTGGCCATGGGAGACGCATTGACCAAACAGGTAGAGTTCCGGCCGATCATTCTGGCCGGAGGAAGCGGTACTCGTTTTTGGCCGCGCAGCCGCAAGGCCCGAGCCAAGCAGATCCTCGCCCTTGACGGGGAGCGCACGATGATCCAGCGGACGGTGGATCGCTTGGCCCCCATCGCTGCCGCCTCGTCGGTCTGGGTCATCACCAACGATCTCCTATCGCATACAATCTGCGGACAGCTCGACCTGCTTCCCCAGGGCCAGGTGGTCTGCGAGCCGGTCGCGCGCAATACGGCGCCGGCCGCGGGGCTGGCTGCGTTTCTCCTTGAAAAGGAGAACCCCGAGGCGGTGCTGGGCATGTTTCCCGCCGACCACGTGATCGCCGATGAGCCCGGCTTTCTCACGGTCATCGAGCGGGCCATCGGGCTGGCGGCGGCCGGCGAGAACATGGTCGTGCTCGGGGTCACCCCGCACCGCGCCGAAACCGGGTACGGCTACATCGAGACCGGGGACTCGATGCCGGACGGAGCGCTGCGGGTGCGGCGTTTTACCGAGAAGCCGAACCAGGAGAAGGCGGAGGAGTTTGTCGCGGCCGGCAACTACCACTGGAACTCGGGGATCTTTATCTGGTCGGCCCGCACGCTGGCCAATGCAGTACGCGAGCACCTGCCCGAGACCGCGCCGCTGCTGGAGCAGATTGTCGCGGCACACGGCACGCCTTCCTTCGACAAAGTCTTTGCCGAGCTCTACCCGAGGTGCGAGAACATCAGCGTCGATTACGCGATCCTTGAGCCGCGCTCGGCCAAAGGCGAGCATCACTCCAACCTGTTTTGCCTGCCCGCAAACTTCGGCTGGAACGATCTCGGGTCCTGGGCCGCGCTCTACGAGCACCAGGTGGATCAGATGAAGGCGGGCGACAGTTCCGGGAATGTGTCGGAATCCCTGGGTCTGGTCGCCATCGATGCCTCGCGGAACTATGTTTTCAGCCCGAACAAGACGGTGGCCGTGGTGGGCGTGAAGGACATCGTTGTGGTCGAAACCGAGGATGCCATCCTGATCACCACGCGGCATCACTCGCAGGATGTGGGCAAGGTGGTCAAAGAACTGGCCGCCAAGGGGCGGACGGAACTGATTTAGGACCCGCGGCGCGGGACGCGCGCCACGCGTGGGAGTACCGCCTGCGGCACCCCAAGACGAAGACCAACGCCGAGAAGTACCTGGCGCAGTCTGAGTCTTTCAAGCCCGGAGGCAGATCTGCCCGCTCCCGCGCAGGGGTCCTGGAGCTCGAAAGGAAGCATGGCTGATACAGGCGAGATCAAGTTTGGTACAGATGGCTGGCGGGGGCTCATCGCCGAGGATTTTACGTTTGCGAATGTGCGGGTAGCTGCCGAGGCGATTGCGCATTACCTGCATGCGGGCTCGGACCCGGCCAAGCCTGCGGCGGCAAAGGGCGCTTGCATTGGATATGACACCCGCTTCGGCTCCAAGGATTTTGCGCTGGCCGTAGCCGAGGTGCTTGCGTCGGCCGGCATTCCGGTGGCGCTGGCGGATCGCATTACGCCGACCCCGGCCTTGTCGCTGGGGGTGCGCGCGCGCGGCGCCGCCGGGGGGGTCATGATTACCTCCTCGCACAACCCCTTCCAGTGGAATGGCGTGAAGTACAAGGCCTGGTATGGCGGCTCCGGCTCGCCTTCGATCATCAAGGAAATCGAGGGCTACTTAGGGCGCCCCCTGCCCCGCTCAGAGCGGCCGGCCGCGATCGAGCTTGTTGATTTCCACACGCCTTACATCGATGCGATCTCGAAGTTTGCCCACCTGGAGTTGATCCGGGCCTCGGGGCTCAAGTTCGCTGTCGATTGCATGTACGGCGCAGGGCGCGGCGTGTTGGCCGGCATCTTTACCGGGCTCGGCGTGGACTTTGTGGAGATTCGCGCCGAGCATGATCCGCTTTTTCCCGGGATCAACCCGGAGCCCATCGAGCCGCACATCCGTGCGCTCCAGGACGTCACGGTTGCCGAACACTGCCATGCCGGTCTGGCCACCGATGGGGATGCGGATCGGATTGGCGCCGTCGATGAGCATGGAAATTTCGTCGATCCGCACAAGATTTTTTCCTTGATCCTTGCCTGGCTGCTCAAGACCAAAGGCTGGCCGGGTGGGGTCACGCGCGCTTTTAACACCACGGGCATGCTAGACCGGATCGCTGCAAAATACGGCCGCAGGCTCTACGAGCACGGCATCGGTTTCAAGTTCGTCTGCGACCTGATGTTGACCGAGGATATCTTGATTGGCGGGGAGGAGTCGGGAGGCATCGGCATCAAGCGCCACCTGCCCGAGCGCGACGGATTGTTGAATGCGCTGCTGATTGCCAACATCATGTCCGAGGAGAAAAAGACTCTGGGCGAGTTAGTCGCAGACCTGCAGGCAGAGTATGGCGAGCATCAGTACGGACGCATCGACCTGCACATCGCGGATGACCTGAAGCAGGCAACCATCGCCAAGGCAAAGGCGGGTGTGAGCGGGTTTGCCGGTATGCCGGTCGAGCATGTCGAAACGCTCGATGGAATCAAGTTCTTTTTGACCAATCCCGAAGCGGCAAGCAAACCCAATGCTGCGAAGACCTGGCTGCTGCTGCGCGCCTCCGGCACAGAACCGCTGCTGCGTATCTACTCCGAGTCTGTCTCGAAGGAGTCTGTCTCCAGGCTGCTCGAGGCGGCCCGGCAGTTCGCCATGACGAGCCTCGACTAGGCAAATCCATCGAGTTGCTGAGAGCGGCATGCGGGGAGAGAGAACGATCCGCTGGCCCAGCTCCTTCGGCGCACGTCTTTCTTCCTTCGATCCTCTCGCCCTTCAGATCGCCGCCCGGCAAGGATGCGCCTGCGGCTCGGAGAGCTCTCTTCTGCGGGCCATGTTTGCACCGGGCACCTGAGCTGTTGCCGGACCGTCTGGCCGCGGCCGCCCGGCGAACAGGGTCGCCGGCGCGCGCCCCATTTGCCGCCGCCCGGCGCGCCTTCCGTGCGGGCGCCCGAGTTTTGCTTGACACTCTCTGGCGCGGGCCACTATAAAGCTCTCCGACAGGGCCCGGGGTGTTCTCTGACAGCCTGCCGGTGCGCCGGGGAGAAGTTTCGCGAGGGGTTTGCGTAGACCGTTCCCGGCCCGCTGCGAGTGTTTTGGAAAACGTTTTCATGGTCCTGTTTCCTCGGGCTGAAAACCCGGTCTGCGCAGCAGGCACCTTGGGGGCCCGTCTCCCATCCCTCTGCTGGGCGCACCGTCATGATCCATTGCTTGTACCTTTCAGGAGACCGCGATGCGCCGTTTTACTTTTCTTCTCGCTCTAATCGCCGGTACGGTTCTCTCTCTGGCACCACGCGCCTTTGCCCAGGAGAATGCAACCATCACCGGCACAGTTGTCGATGGATCGGGGGCGGTCGTGCCCAACGTGGCCATCACGTTAACCAATCCGGCAACCGCGCAATCCAGGACCACCGTATCCAATAGCTCCGGCATCTACCTGTTTCCCAGCCTGAGCATCGGTAACTTTACCCTTACGGCCGCTGCGCCGGGATTCCAGAAGTACTCAAAGACCGATATCGTGCTCAACGTCGACCAGACGCTGAAGGAGGATATCGTGCTCACAGTGGGCAGTGAAGGCCAGACCGTCACCGTCGAAGCGGATGCCCTGCAGGTGCAGACCGAAACGAACGAACTGAGCAACCTGATCAGCGGTCAGCAGGTTGTGCAGCTGGCTACCAACGGCCGCAACGTGACCGCACTCGCGGCCCTGGGCCTCGGCGTCTCGAACAATCTGCCCGCCTTTGCCGGGGTCAACGCGCTCACCTCGGCCAACGGGCTCAGCTTTAACGGCACCCGCACCAGTCACAACATTTATCTGCTCGACGGCGGCGAACTGAACGATCGCGGCTGCGGCGGCTGCTTCAGCTCGCTGCCTTCGATGGATGCTATGGCCGAGTTCCAGACCCTGTCCAGCAACTACGGCCCTGACTACGGTATCGGCTCAGGCGGAACGATTCTGATGGTTCTCAAGTCCGGCGCGCACGACTTTCACGGGGAGCTATGGGAGTTTAATCGCAACGAGGATTACGACGCGAACAATTACTTCTCGAACCTGGCTGGACAGACGCGCCCCGAGTTTCGCCTCAACGAACCAGGCGGCAATATCGGCGGTCCACTCTGGATCCCGGGCCTCTATAACAAGGCCAAGGACAGGACCTTCTTCTTCGTCAACGAAGAGTGGCGCCGGCTGATCGAGGGAACGTCGCCGACCACAGCGAACACGATCGCGCTCAGCAACTTCGCCGTCGCCGGACAGAACCTGAACTATTCGGTTCCGGTCAACGCCGCCGGCGCCCCGATCGCGTCGATACCGATTGTTCCTCAGACGAGCGATCCGGCAAAACTGGCGCTCTACGCGACCGATGGCCTCGTCGCCGGGCACCCCTTCCCGAGTCCGACTGGCAATCCTTTGCTCGTCCAGATCCCGGCCAATCTTTTCGACCCGAATGCGATTCTCGAGCTCAACGCGGGCACCTTTCCCAAACCCAACTTTGGCACCAGCCAGTATCTGTCTTCGGTGCCTCAGCCGACCGACGTGCATGAAGATGTGGTGCGCATCGATCACAAGATCAACAGCAAGCTCCAGTTGATGGGCCACTACCTGCATGACCAGGTCACCCAGAACATTGTGCCGCCGCTGTGGGGTGACAGCAGCTATCCTACCGTCGGCACCGCGATGGCCAATCCTTCCTGGTCCTCGACCATCAAACTCACGCAGACTCTCTCCCCGAACCTGCTGAATGAGACAGCCTTTCTCTACAGCGGCAATACCATTCATTTGAGCCCTGTTGCCAGCGCGGGCGACTCCTTCACGCAGCCGGCCGGTTGGTCAGCCACGAGCTTTTTCCCTGTCGCGAATAACGTAGGCGCGCGCCTGCCGGAGATTGATCTGGGCGCGCCCTACAGCACGAACTGGAGCTCGAGTTACTTCCCCTGGAAGAACTCCTATGAAGGCTACGAAGTTCGCGATGACCTCTCCTGGACCCGGGGCCGGCACCAGCTAAAATTCGGCTTCAGCTACCTGCACGACCCTAAGAACCAGCAGCTCCAGGCCAACACGCAGGGCACTGCGGTCTTCAGTCCCAGCACCTTTTCGCAGGACTCCTATATCAACTTTATCCTTGGCGACGCTGCCAGCTTCACACAACTGAATTACCTGGCCGGCAAGCACTGGGTGAACAATAACTATGGCTTCTACGGCAATGACAACTGGCACATCATTCCGCGCCTGACCCTGAACCTGGGCCTGCGCTACGATGGAATGCCGCACGCGTACGAGCGCTTCAACCAGTTTGCCAACTTTAACCCGTCTGCCTTTAATGCCTCAGTAGCGGCGGGCGCGGTGAATGCAGACGGTACGCTCAGTCCCTCCGTGCTGACTTCATCCAACGGTGGGCTGTTCTATCTCAACGGCATCCAGGAGGCAAATGTGAACGGCTTTCCCCGGGGCGTGGTCAAGAATGACTATGGCACGCTGCAGCCGAGAGTAGGCTTTGCCTACGACGTGACTGGGGACGGAAAAACAGTAGTCCGCGGTGGCTTTGGGATGTTCTTTGAGCGCGTCCAAGGCAACGACGTGTACAACGCAGCCCTGAACCCACCCTTTGCCTACCAGCCTTCGGCAAATAATGTTTATTTCTCCAATCCCAACACCAGCGCACTTACCGGAACTACGACCACGCAGACTTTTCCTTCGACGCTGACCAGCCTCAAATACACCTATCCGAATCCAGGCACGGCCATGTTCAGCTTTGGTGTGCAGCACCAGATCGCCGCTTCGATTGTCGGCGTGATGCAGTACGCCGGTTCAACCGGATGGCACCAGAGCGACGACCGGCATATCAATACACTGCCGCTTACCGCAACCGACCCGGCTGCACCGACCAATCCTTACTACGATCGCGAAGGCGTGGCCAACGGCAGTTTGAACGCGAACCGCTATCGTCAATATCTTGGCTTTAGCGACATCAACCAGGAAGAAAACACAACCAACTTTAGCTATAACTCATTACAGGTCGGCCTGCGCATGGAAGCAAAACACGGACTTACTGTGGAGCTGGCCTATACTTACTCGCACGAGATCGATGAAGTCAGCACCGACCTGACAGCGGTCTCGAATCCGTTTAATGCAGCCTATGATCGCGGCTCAGGCTCGTTCGACCGGCGTCATGATTTCAACGCTAACTACATTTACAATCTGCCCTTCTTCTCGCACAGCCCACATGCGCTCGAACGCACCACCCTAGGGGGCTGGTCGATATCCGGAATCACCGTGGCAGAGAGTGGAACGCCGCAGGCGGTCACTTACTCCGGTCCTGATGTCCTCGGTCTGGGCGGCGGCACCACCAACCGGCCCAACCTGTCGGCGAAGGTCCGCTACCCGAAGACGCGGTTGGCCTGGTTCAGCACCGGTTCTTTCGCCGATCCCGTTGCGCCCTGGGCAGATCCGACCAACAATAACCAGGGCTTCGGCAATGCCGGAAAAGACGCAGTGGTCGGGCCGGGGCTGTTCAATACCAACCTTTCCCTGTTCAAGAACATCGCCTTCAAGGCCGAGGGGCCGAGCCTTCAGCTTCGCTTTGAGTCTTTCAACACCTTCAACCATACCGAGTTTAACGGGCTCGACCTGAACTCGCACGACTCCAACTTTGGACAGGTCACCAACGCCTACGATCCTCGTACCTTGCAGCTTGGGGCAAAATTGTCCTTCTAACCTCGGAACGATCAGGCGAAAGCGGGCGCCGCGCTCCACAGCTGCGGCGCCTTCTTTATTTGTGTCGCATGGTGGGTAGGGGTGACTGTGAGAGACCGTGGCCTTCTGTCGCGGTGATCAGCTGGTTGGCTGGGACCGAGGGATAGCGTTCAACCAGACCGTTGGTCCAATGGATCTCGAGATCCGCGTGCCGATTGATTCCAAGCCCGAAGTGCAGGCGGCGATCGCTTACAGAGTAAAAGCTGGATTGTCCCATAACTGCCTGCGCCTGCACCTTTCCGCCGTACTTGACGAGAACTGTGGAGCCAATGGCACTGCGATTTGAACGGGTCCCTACCAGCATGACTTTGAGCCAGTTCAACCCGCTGGTTACATCATTCCTAAGGAGCGAAGGGGGCTCATTCAGGTTAATGACCACCATGTCGACATCGCCATCATTGTCAAAGTCGCCGAAGGCACATCCGCGGCTGCAATGCGGTGCAGGGATCCCCGGGCCCGCCTCCTCGAGCAGTTCTTCAAATTTGCCATCGCCGAGGTTGCGAAAGATAAAGCGTGGAGTTTTGAGCGGATACTCTGGAAATGCTGCTTCTACTTCGGGGTAAACCGAACCGGTAACAACGGCCAGGTCGGGCCAGCCATTGTTGTCAAAATCTGCAAAGCCCGTACCCCAGCAGGTAAAGCGCGTTTCTACGCCAAAGCCGGAAGCCAGGGTGACGTCGGTGAAGGTCGCATCTCCATCGTTGCGGTAAAGCACGTTGGTATCGTCGGAGAAGTGGGTCTTAAACAGATCCAAGTTGCCGTCCAGATTGTAGTCTCCGACCGCCAGGCCCATACCCGCCTGTTCGACCCCATCGGCGCTGAAGGCCACGCCGCGCTCGGCCCCCTCTTCGGAAAAAGTGCCGTCTGGCTTACTCCGAAAGAAAAGGCTCGGGGTAGAGTCGGAGGCTACGTAGAGGTCGGCCCGGCCACTCTTGCTGAAGGTGGCTGCGACGGCGCTCATCGAGTACGTGCGCGAGGCCTTGCGGATGCCGGTCTGCAGAGATACATCGCGAAAGGTTCCGTCGCCTTGATTGCGGTAAAGATAATTAGGCGGCATCGGTAAGCCGCGTGGGCCGCAGTTGACGGCGACGCTTTTAAAGTTGCAATACGGATTGGCGCCGGGCCTAGGCAGCTTATCCAGGTGCAGGTCGACATAGTTCCCCACAAACAGGTCCAGGTGGCCGTCGCGATCGTAATCAATAAACGTACAACCCGACCCCCAGCGCGTTGCACCTTCGTAGAGCAGCCCGGCAGCCTTGGTCACATCGCTAAAAGTGCCATCCCCGTTGTTACGATAAAGAACATTCTGTCCGTAGTAGGTGAGAAAGATGTCCTCAAACCCATCGTTATTGTAGTCGCCAACGGTGATGCCGCTGGCCCATCCTGTGCGCCGGAGCCCGGCCTTCTCGGTAACGTCTGTGAAGGTACCGTCACGATTATTCTTGTACAGCCGGTTGGTTGCATCCGGAGGAGGAGAGTCGATACGCGTGCCACACAGGACAAAAATATCGAGCCAGCCATCATTGTCGTAGTCGAGGAAGGCGATGCCACAACCTACCGTCTCAACGATGTAATTTTTCTGTCTGAGTTCCCCATAGACGACGATGGCCGTGAGCCCGGCTTGGGCGCCAACGTCCGTGAATTTCGACAGAAAGGGCAGCCCACTAGGCTTGCCTCGCGGCTGTGGTTTTAGATTGCGCGAGGAGACGCCCTGGGCCATCGCCACGGTCGAGGCGGCGGTCATCCAGAGAAACTCCCGGCGCGATCTGGTCTTATTGAGGGGCAAGCGCATTCTCGCCAGAGACCTTCTGGATGAAGGTATTCCTGCTGTCTAGATCCTGCGATCGGGCGAACCTGCGGGTTTTGTTTTGATCGGTATGGATGCCGCCCGGATCCAAAAACGCGAGTCGCAGCTGACCTTTGCGCTGAATGGCTCTGCTCAGCAGCGGCTCTGCCGGCGTAGTATCGTGCGTGCGCTGCAGGAGATCGCCAAGGTAAGACCGCGCATAGCCCGCAGTCTCCCCCTCTGCCTGATGCGATGGACCGGCCTGGAGCAAAGCAGCGGCCCTCTGGGTGAGGGCATCCTGGGCATCGATGGCTCGACCGACCGAGCCGAGATGCAGCAACGCTCCCAGCTGTAGAGTTTGTGCGCTAGGCGCGAGCCCGAGAACCGGACACTTGTTCGGCGCCTTACGTGGCTGCGGGGCATACATGTGTGGTCGGGCGCTCACGTTCCCCAGATTATCTACGAAATAGGGTTGAACTCGCCAGAGCTGCCCAAAGCCATTTCGGATCTACGGTGTAGGCTGCGGACTGCAACTTACCGTGCGGCCAGTCGGGAGGCGGTTTCTTAGCCGCAGTCAGAGTGGCCCCGAAACACGAGCAGCCAGGCATTGCCTGCCAGCAGCGATCAGTCCGCATCATTGAGCGTGCATGCAAAACAGGAGTCGTTTTCCGACCGCCCTGAAGCCGGGAGCGCAAAGCTGCGGCTGGTCCCCGTTGTAGAGGAAAAGAACCCGGAGGGTGCACCCGATCCCGAGCTTGCTCCACGACACGCGCGCGATCAGCGGACGGACCGGGAGAATGAGGATCGAGGTAGCGAGGCGTCGATAACGATGCTTCCACCTATGGTATGTTATAGGCCTACGCTGGCGATGCAATCTGCTTGCCGGCTTATGTTAGGCCCGGAAACTCTGCAGGGAGGCCCTGATGCGATGCGGCGCTTTGATCTCCCGTAGCCTCGCGGCCTCGCTTCTCGCCGCTTTATCTGCGTCTGCGGCCAAAGTCTGGAATGCTCCCGCTCCCGTTTGGAACCAGGCCGCTGCTGCGCGCTATCTAGATGCGCGCGCGACCTGGTGGGAGAGTTGGCCGGTTGCGCAGCGCGATCATGGCACCGTCTGTATCTCCTGTCACACGGCGGTTCCTTATGCACTTGCGCGTCCGGCGCTGCGAGAACGAGGTAGCGTTGAAGCCTTTGCCGCCCCGGAACGCATCATGGTCAACGATATTGCCCGGCGGGTCGCGCTGTGGCACGAGGTAGAACCCTTCTACAAGGATGGGCAGGACGGTCCCACGAAGTCAATCGAGTCCAGAAGCACGGAGGCCGTGCTGAACGCGCTGATCCTTGCCAGCTATGACGAACGCCGCGGTCACCTGAGCGAGCTTACGCGCTCCGCATTCCGCAACGCCTGGGCCCTGCAGCGCAAGACGGGCGATAAGGCGGGCGCCTGGATCTGGTTAAACTTCCATAACGCGCCCTGGGAATCCAATGAGTCAGAATATCAGGGTGCGGCCCTCGCGGCGCTCGCCGTCGGCATCGCTCCTGATCAGTACGCGAGTGACCCGAAGATACAACCGGATGTTGCCTTACTGCGCACTTATTTAAGGCGAGAGTACAAGGCCCAACCGGTTCTGAACCAGGTAATCCTTTTGTGGGGCTCGGCCAAGCTGCCCGGGTTCCTTACGCAGCAGGAGCGCTTAGCGCTGGTCGACGCGGTCCTGGCCAAGCAGCAAAGCGATGGCGGCTGGAGTCTGACCGGGCTAGGCAACTGGAAGCGCCAGGACAAGACGGCGCTCGAGACCAGAAGTGACGGGTACGCGACTGGCATAGTTCTTGTTGCGCTCGAAGCAAACGGCCGGCGTGAGCTCCCGCAGGTTACGCGCGGGCTCAAATGGCTCGCGGAAAATCAGAGCCCGCGAGAAGGCTTGTGGAATGCCTGGTCGCTCAACGAGCAACGGGATACCACGTCCGATGTTGGCCGCTTTATGAGCGACGCTGCTACAGGTTTTGCTGTGCTCGCCCTTGAGAAGAGCGTGCCAAATGCTACAGCAGTGGTTACAAGGCGGCCTAGATCTTGATAAAGATCTTCCGGCGGTAGAGCACATAGATCACCAGCCAGCAGACCCCGACGTATGAGAGTGAGTAGAGCAGTGAAGCCACGCTCGCACTTGGCACGATGCCGAGGTAAAAGCGGTAGACGACCAGCGAAACGTTGCGCCAGGAGTGTGGCGTCACCAGACCGATGGCGCTCAACAGGAGCTCCGAGAGCACATAGGCGGCAATGGCATTGGTTCCGAAGACGAGCAGCGGCGTAAAGGTTCTCGATCGTTTCGACCGCTCCCGCTTGTCCTCCGACTCTGCCGGCACATCGACAAGCCAGATGAAAAGCGCGAGCAGCAACATGCTGATACCGGCTGCGACGAGTACGTAGGAGCTGGTCCAAAGCTTCTTGTTGACGGGAAAGGTAAGGTTCCACACGCTGCCGAGCAGCACCGCGCTTACCCCGGCGACAGCGAGCCCGGCTGCCTTCTGGCCGACCCTGCGCACCGAGCGCAGCCACAGGCCGGCGAGCATGCCGAGCAGCGCAGTCCCGAGCGCAGGCAGCGTGCTGAGCAGGCCTTCCGGATCGCGTGTTCCTTCGTAGAGGTGCCCCGCAGAAAAGAGCTGCCGATCGATCCATGAGGCAAGATTGCCATCGCGATCAAGCAGCGGAATGTCGTGGGTGGGCACTCCATATCCAGGCACAGGGACAAAACGCATCAGCATCCAGTAGCCAACCAGCGCAACGGCTGCAAGCACTGCCTTGCTACGCCATCCAGGACTGATCAGGTAGAGCGTGCCCACAATCAGGTAGCAGATGGCGATGCGCGGCAGCACGCCATAATAGCGCAGGGTGCTCAGATGGAAATAGGGGAAGCCGTTGACCAGCATGCCGAGCAGATAGAGGATCACCGCTCGGCGCGCAATAGAAGTGAAGAGCTGCTGCTTGCTTATGCCCTGTTTGATACGCGAGCTGAGCGAGAGCACGGTCGAGATGCCGACAATGAACAGAAAGGTAGGGAATACAAGATCGGTGGGCGTTAAGCCGTTCCAGTACGCGTGCTTGAGTGGCCAGAAGGCAGCATTCTCATCCGCATTGTTGTTGACCAGGATCATGAAGCCGATCGTGAGTCCGCGCAGCAGGTCGAGTGAGAGCAGCCGGCTGGGGCGTACCTCTGAGCTGCTGGGTGATGGGATCTGCGGCAGAGTTTTTTCCAATGCTGTAGGCTCCTGGGCGTTCTGCGCAAACCTGTCAAGAGATCTCGGGTTCAATGCAGGCGTGAGTCGAAGTATAACTTCCCGGGCGGTAAAATGCGCGAGCTATGGTCTATTTCCCCGCGAGATTGCCCTACGTCTGGGGGCTGCGGTACGGTGCTCCTTGGCGTAGCGAAGCACTCTGGTCGACCTTTGTGCAAGACCCGCCACTCCCAGCGCTCTCTCTGCACAGGGTGGCGCTTCGGACACGCGGGCATGCTTCGGTCTTATGGCTCCTCGATGAATCTCCCTGCAGCCTCAGTGTAAGTTGAGTAGAGAGCGCACGCGTTTTTGCTGCCTGGTCATGAGGCACCCGCGCGCAGGCTCAGAAGGAGAGTAGGCATGCACACTCGTCGAACCATGCTGCAGTTGACAGCAACCGCAGCAATTGGCTACGGCATGCGAGGCGCGCTCGCCCAACACGGTGCGTCTTCGCGCGAGGAAGAGCTTGTTTCGAGGCGCCCCGCGCCGGCTGATCGCAAATTTTCGAGCCCCGGCATTGAGGCGTTCATTCGGCAGATCCAGGACAGGATCGCAGACCCCGCGCTGGCGGTCCTGTTTGCGAACTGCTATCCGAACACGCTCGACACAACTGTCGAGCCAGGCCGCTTTGAAGGCAAGCCCGACACCGTCGTCATCACCGGCGATATACCCGCGATGTGGCTGCGCGACTCCTCTGCACAGGTCTGGCCGTATCTGCCTCTTGCAGCCCACGATGCTCGGCTTCGCGAATTGCTCGAAGGAGTGATTCGGCGGCAGGCGCGCTGCCTGCTCATCGATCCCTACGCAAATGCTTTCATGGCCGACCTGAATGCGCCGCCCCTCGAGTGGAGCCTTAAGGACGATACGGAGATCAAGCGCGGCGTGGGCGAGCGCAAGTACGAGCTCGACTCTCTGTGCTACCCGATCCGTCTGGCGCATGGATACTGGAAGCAGACCGGCGACACGCATCCTTTTGATGCCCTGTGGCAGGAGGCGATGAGGCTCTGTGTAGCCACCATGCGCGTGCAGCAACGTAAGCATGGCGCGGGCCCTTACCATTTTCAGCGCATCTCTGCCGGCCAGACAGATACACTCGCGGGCCAAGGGTATGGCAACCCGGTCGAGCCGGTCGGCTTGGTCGCGTCAGGTTTTCGCCCCTCGGATGATGCCTGCGTTTTTCCCTTTCTGGTGCCTGCAAATCTATTTGCCGTCACTTCGCTGCGGCAACTTGCCGAGATGGCATACGCCATCCTTGACGACCATCGGTTGGCCGACGATGCGCTCTCGCTTGCAGTCGAGGTAGAGCAGGCGTTGCGGCAGTACGGTGTGGCCAGCACGCCGCAAGGCACCCTCTGGGCGTACGAGGTGGATGGGTTCGGCAGCCAGTTGTTGATGGATGATGCCAATGTTCCGAGCCTGCTGGCACTGCCTTACATCGCCAGCTCACCCGACGCAGCGCTCTACGCGCGGACGCGCCAGTTTGTCTGGAGCCAGCGCAATCCCTGGTTCTTCGCGGGCACAGCCGGCGAGGGCATCGGTGGTCCTCATGAAGGTGCGGATATGATCTGGCCCATGTCACAGATCATCTATGCACTTACCTCGGATGCGGAGGGCGAGATTCGACGCTCGCTCGCCATGCTGAAGGCAAGTGCGGCGGGCACAGGATTCATCCATGAGAGCTACTTCAAGGACAATGCTTCGCGCTTTACACGAAGCTGGTTCGCGTGGGCGAACACTTTATTTGGAGAGCTGCTTGTCAAGCTCGCAACCAATAAGCCAGATTTATTGCGCGGATAAGTCGTAGGATGCTGGCAGACGGCTAGGTCTCTCCGCTGGTAACGTTGCATCAGGGGCATGGAGTCAGCAGCCGTAACTGCATCGTCTTCATGCGAGGCTTGGCGCCGAGAGTGCGGCCCTGGATGGGATCGGGAAGGTTATCAGCCGCCCTTGTGGCAGAGGCCCCCCACGCATCTTTAATTCTGCCCATTCATAGTGTAAAAAGCGATTGTGAATCGAGAACTGATGAGCTGTTTTCTTTTTCTTCCCGGCCGGGTCTGCCCGGTGCGCATCCTGAGGGGTCCTGCAGCATGGTTCAGGGGCGCTGCCGTGCTCGTGATGACACTGAGCGCTGTGGTGTGCTCGGCCCAGAGACACATGGTGCAGCCCGCGGATCTGGCAAATCTCAAGCGCATTGCGGCGCCGAAACTATCTCCCGATCATCGCTTCGTCGCCTACTCCGTGGCCACCCCGACTGCTGCGGGAAAACCGCGCAACGAACACATCTGGCTGGTGGAGACGAGCCGGCCGGGTTCGGCGCGGCCCTTTGCCTACGGCGCGGGCGCGGACACTTCGCCCGCCTGGTCGCCGGACGGCAAGCATCTGGCTTTTCTCTCCGATCGGCCGAACCCGTTGAGTGGCGAGAGTGGCTCGCCGTATCAATTTTCATTCACTCCGGGTACCAATCGGCCCGACTTGCCGCCCGAATCTTCGGCTGCTGTCGATAAAGAGAGCAAGCCGAAGGATGCGGCGCCGGACGAGCCGCAGGGCATGCAACTTTGGTGGATCGCCCTGAACGGTGGCGAGGCCGAACCGTTGACCAACCTGCCGGGCGGCATTCGCTCATTCAAGTGGTCCCATAGCGGAAAACGTATCGCGTTCCTTCGCACAGATACCTCGACGGCGAAAGAGCGTGCGCGTATTGCCGAGAAAAACGATGAGTCGGTGATCGACCACGACTACCATTTTGATCGGCTCTGGGTCTATGACCTGGCCGCGCACCAGGCCCAACTGCTTACGTCGCAGGACGCAAATATCGACACTCTCGATTGGTCCGCGGATGACGAAACCATCGTCGCGCGTGTCTCGCCCACTCCACGGCTGGATGATTTCTGGCGCGTCTCAAAGGTACAGATTTTCGACAGTACGACCGGCTCGCTTCGGCAGACGGTGGAAGAGCATGCAGGCTACCTGGAGCCCGTGTTCTCGGGCGATGGTAAATTTCTCGCCTACTCGCGCTTCACACCGCGGGCGATCACCGATATTCACCTGGTCCGTACGCTCGGCTCCGGCAAGGACATGCAGCTGGAAGACAAGTTAAAGGGAACCGTATCCGAGGTGCGCTGGGCAGAAGGAGATCGACTGATCGTGAACAATTCTGTTGCTGCCCACACAGAGGCTGTTGCTGTGGAGGTCCGCTCATTTGCGGTGACGCCGCTATCAGGATTGCCGAGCGTTGCGACTGATTTCGACGTAAGTCGTGATGGTCGTTCCATTGTTTTTTTAGGCGAGAGTGCTTCGACCCCGCCTGAAGTGGCTGTATGGGAGCCAAGCAAGACGACGGTACTTACCACGACAAACCCCCAGGTGAGCGCCTGGAGCCTCGGCACTGTGCGAGAAGTGGAATGGAAAAGTCCGAAAGACGGCCATACAGTCTATGGCGTCCTCTCTCTGCCTCCGGACTACCATCCCGGCCAGCGCTATAAGACGTTGATCCACCTGCATGGCGGCCCTGAGGAGGCTTTTACCGCGGGCTTCGATGCCACTTGGTACAACTACGCGACGATGCTTGCCTCGCAAGGGTATGTGGTTCTGCAGCCGAACTACCGCGGATCCGCCGGGCAGGAGATTGCCTGGACCGAAGGCGACTACCAGGATGCGGGCGGGCAAGACTTTGCGGATGTTATGGCCGGTGTTGATTGGGTGGTCTCGCAAGGCATTGCAGATGCTGACCGCCTGGTGATCGCAGGCTGGAGTTATGGCGGCTTTATGACCGCCTGGGCCGTGACACATACCGACCGGTTTAAGGCGGCCATGGCAGGTGCAGCGGTTACCGACCTGTACAGCATGGCAACGACCACTGATATCTCCCCTGGTTATTTGCAAAGTTACATGGGCGAGTTGCAGGCCAACCGCGAAAAGTATGACTTACACTCGCCTGTTCGCTATCTTTCTGCCTGCCACACCCCGGTGCTCGTGTTGCACGGACAGGCCGACCTACGCGTACCCTTGTCGCAGAGCCAGGAGTTTTATCATGCCCTCCATTTTCTAGGTCGAGAAGCTCAGCTGGTCACTTATCCGCGTGAGCCGCATATCTTTCAAGAGCGTGAGCATCAGATCGATAGCTTGACGCGGATGCTCGCCTGGTTTGATCAGCACCTCGCGGCGCCAAAGCCCTGATGGCTAGGTGATGATGCGAGCCTGAATACAGCTTGCTTAGAACGCCTCTCTTCCTTGGCCAGCAAGAGGATCAACAATGCGCAGCCGCCTGGAAATATACTTCCGATTCGCCGAGCAGAACGCACGCTGGCGCACCGAGGTGCTTGCCGGTCTTACGACCTTCATCACCATGGCCTACATTATTTTTGTCAATCCGGCGATTCTGTCCGAGACAGGCATGCCTCTGGCCGCGGTCACCATCGCAACCTGCCTGGCCGCTGGCCTCGGCTCTATCCTGATGGGCGCCGTCGCCAAGTACCCGCTTGCACTCGCGCCCGGCATGGGGCTTAACGCGTACTTCACTTACACGGTCGTCAAGGGGATGGGCGTGCCATGGCAGACGGCGCTCGGTGCGGTCTTTCTCTCGGGCATGTTGTTTCTGCTGCTCACCCTCGGTGGCATTCGCCAGAAGCTTGTTGAAGCGATTCCCCATCAACTGCATGCCGCGGTGGCCGGCGGCATCGGCTTGTTTATCGCGCTCATCGGCTTGCGCAACTCCGGCATCGTCGTACCCGTTTCTGCAACCATGGTGGGGCTGGGAGATCTGCATGCGCCGGCAACGCTGCTGGCGGTCTTCGGGATTTTGTTTACGGCTGTTCTGCAGACCTTCCGCGTGCAGGCCTCGATGCTTTTCGGGGTGTTAGGCACAACCCTGCTCGGTGTGCTCTGCCGCCAGGTTCCATGGCATCCGGCTCTGGTCTCCCCGCTAGCCATCCGCGCCACGGCATTTCACCTGGACCTGCGTGGCGCTCTCCACATGAAGGCGTTCGAGATCATCTTCGTCTTTCTCTTCGTGGACTTGTTCGATAACATCGGCACGCTTGTTGCAGTGAGCGAGCGCGCCGGGCTGATTTCCGCCGATCACACGATTCCTCGCTTGAAGCAGATCTTCTTCGCGGACGCGGTTGCCACCGTTTTCGGTTCGTTGGCCGGAACCTCGACCGTGACCAGCTATGTCGAGAGCGCTTCAGGAGTTGCTGCCGGAGGCCGCACCGGGGTGACCGCGATCACCACGGGCCTGCTCTTCCTGGCGGCGCTTGGCGTGGCCCCTCTGGTCGGCGCGATCCCCACGTTCGCGACTGCTCCGG
The DNA here is from genome assembly GCA_964658225.1 of Vulcanimicrobiota bacterium. Classification (GTDB taxonomy): domain Bacteria; phylum Acidobacteriota; class Terriglobia; order Terriglobales; family Acidobacteriaceae; genus EB88. The sequence continues at coordinate 26,387 of CAZZYH010000002.1, forward strand.
CCCTGATCCTGGTAGGGGCCTTGATGGTTTCAAGCGTGGCCGGCATTGCGTGGAATGACCCGCGCATCGCGATTCCTTCTTTTCTGACCATCCTCACGGTGCCGCTTACTTACTCCATTGCGACGGGCTTATCCTTCGGCATTATCAGTTATGTTGCCATCGAGTTAGTCACAGGCAACGGACGCAGGCAGCACTGGATGCTCTACCTGCTCGCGACCCTCTTTTGTGTGCGCTTCGTGTACCTGCGCCAAAGTTAGTCGAGAAGTTACTTCGCCTGATAGGCCTGCAGACCTTTGCCTTCGGTCAAGGTGTAGAAAGTGTCGACTCCGGCAGGTGGGGGAACAACTTCTTTCAACCCGCTCGGCCAGCGTACTTCAATCTTGTCGATCTTCGTCGCAGGGCCCAGGCCAAAGTGCGGGCGCTGGTCCGGGCTTGAAGAGAAAGAGCCACCGGCAAGTACATCCTGGCGCTGACGAAATCCGTTCGCGGTCACGTACATGGTCGCACCGACTGCGTCCCGCGGCGACTTGGGCCCGCCCACGAGCTTGAAACCGATCCAGTGATTGTTCGTCTTGGTTACGTTGCGCAGCAGTGTGGGCGTGCCGTCCATGGTGTTGATCACCGCATCGATCTTGCCATCGTTGAACAGGTCGCCATAGGCCATGCCGCGGGCAACGATCACGTCGGCCAGCCCGGTGTTTTCGACCGGCGGCACCAGCTGTAGCTTACCCGCATTATTGTGAAAGAGCAGCGGACGCTCGGCCCATGAAGTGCCCCAGTTCTGCTCGTCAACCTTGGGGTACACATGGCCGTTGACGACAAAGAGGTCGAGCCAGCCATCGTTATCGTAGTCAAAAAAGGAATTTCCCCAGCCCAGGAAAGGGATTGTTGGTTCAGCAATGCCCGCCTGGTAACTTACATCGGTAAAGTTGGCCTCGCCATCGTTGCGGTAGAGCGGGTTGTAATCGTCTGAGAAGGTCGTGTTATAAATATCCACGCGACCCGTATGGGTGTAGTCCCCAACACCGATGCCCATTGAGGCGGTCTCGCGGCCGCTCTCGTTCAGCGCATAGCCGCTGGTGAAAGAGGCATCTTCAAAAGTGCCATCGCCCTTGTTCAGATAGAGATAGTTTGGTGTCGAGTCATCTGCGACGAGTAAGTCGAGCTTGCCGTCATCATTGACATCGATAAACAAGGAAGCCAGGCCGTAGTAGCCAAGCTCGTCCGGAACGCCGGCCTTCTTGCTTACATCAGCAAAGGTGCCATCGCCATTGTTATGAAAGAGGTGATCGGGTTCACCCTTGAGCCCGCGCGGGCCGCACATGACGGGTACACCGCGAAACTGGCAAAAGGCGATCGTCTCTGGATGCGCCGCCTGGGCGAGCAGCGCCGCGTCAAAATGGACATAGCCGGGGACGAAAAGATCAAGCCGGCCGTCGCCATCGTAGTCGCCCCAGCTAGGCCCGGTCGACCAGTTACCGAGGGTGAGGTTGGCTCTTTCGGCGACATCCGTGAAGGTCCCGTTGCCATTATTGTGGTAGAGCCGGTTGTTGCCGTAGTTCGCGACAAAGATGTCGGGGAGCCCATCGTTGTCGTAGTCACCGATGGCCGCGCCAAAGCCCCACCGGTCGTTGGTGACACCGGCCTTGGCGGCAACGTCGGTAAAGGTGCCATCGTGGTTGTTGTGGAATAGCGCTGCTTGGGGCGCGGCTGCCTTGCCGGTAAGTGCTTCGTTGGTCGAGCCATTCACAAGATAGATGTCGAGCCAGCCATCGTTGTCATAGTCGAGCAGCGCGACACCGGAACCAACCGTTTCCAGGATGAATGACTTTGCCGGGGTGCCCATCGTGTGGCGCCAGGAGGCCAAACCGGATTGCCGCGAGATATCCTCAAAGACCACGGGACCGGCTTTGACGAAGCCGCCGGCAGTAATGGGCCGGTGCTGCTCGTCAAGCACTGCTGCGTGTGCGCCCCCGGTATTGGAACCGGAGTTGTCTTGCTGCGGGCTCCCCATTCCTGGCGGCGCCTGGTTTGGCTGCGGAATCTGCGCGGCGAGGGGTAAGGCGAACAGCAGAAAGAGCGTCGAAAACCAGGGAGAAGATTTCGGCTTGAAACAGCGTGCAGCCGTGGTTACGCGGATGAACATAGGTCCCACACATCATAGTGGATGGAGGCTGCGCCTGCCTCCGGCACCACGGTTGAGGTTTATTTAAGGTTTGTCATGCGGGCAGGTTCGTCGACCTTCAGCAACTGATCGGCGGCAACATTTTCAAGCTTCTGGCGAATGCCGCTTGGCCACCGGATCTCGATCGACTTTACGGTAGCATCCGCGCCGAGGCCGAAGTGCGCCCGCTTGTCGTTCGATGAGAGGTAGGACCCGGCTGTCGAGACTGTGACAAACTGCTCCCCGTGCGCGGTGGTGAGCTTGATCTCGGCGCCGATCGCATCCCGGTTGGAAGTGTGGCCGGTGAGCGCGATGGTTAGCCAGTGATTCATGGTGGGCGTCTCATTGTGCAGAATGTGCGCCTGGCCCCCATTGGTGGAGACCACGGCATCCAGCCGGCCATCGTTATCAAGGTCTCCGACGGCCATTCCCCGACCGACCCAGGGCTGCGCAAAGACCGCGCCCGAGTCTTTGGACACATCGACAAACACGCCCTTGCCCATGTTGCGCGCCAGCAGCATCGGCTCCTTGTAGTGCAATTGCGGGTAGTTCAACTCGACTGTATCGAGATCGTGGCCCTGCGTAATCAGCAAGTCTTTCAGCCCGTCATTGTCATAGTCGAGAAAGCGAATGCCCCAGCCGGAATGCAGCAGCGTCATCCGCGCGATCCCGGCCATGTAGCTGTCGTAGGTAAAGGAGCCGTCGCCGTTGTTGCGATAGAGCGCGTACTTCTGGTTGGCCAGGTTCGTGATGACCAGGTCGGGCAGGCCATCGTTATCGAAGTCCTGAAAGTCGATGCCCATGCCCGCATAGGTGCGCCCATCGCTGTCAACAGCGATCTCGGCAGAGAGACCGATCTCTTCAAAGGTGCCGTTGCCTTTGTTGCGGAAGAGAAACTCCGGCATCGAGTCGTTGGCTACCGCGATATCGATCGAGCCGTCGCGGTCAAAGTCGGCCAGGGCAATGCCGAGTCCCTTTCCCGCTGTGGCCAGGCCAAGCTTCTGCGCCGCTTCGGTAAAGTGGCCGCTGCCGTCGTTGTGGAAGACCAGCGGGGCGATCGCGGGAAAGATGTCCGGGTGGCAGTAGGCGCGGTAGCCGGGCCGGTTCTCGCCGCAGTACACGTCGTCAAAGTCCCACTGCACGTAGCGCAGGACGACCAGGTCGAGCCGTCCATCGTTGTCCAGATCCACCCACGCAGCCGAGGTCGACCAGGATTGGCCTGGCCTGGTGTCGCCGGCGGTGCCCGATCTCTCCGTAACGTCTGTAAACGTTCCGTTGCCGTTGTTATGGTAGAGCCGGTTGCCCCCGTACGCGGTAACGTATAGGTCTTCAAAGCCGTCGTTGTCGTAGTCGCCGACAGCTACGCCCATGCCGTACCCGATGCCCGCCAGGCCGGCCGTCTCTGTCACGTCAGCGAAGGTGCCGTCTTTCTGCTGGCGGTAAAGCCGGTTCCAGTCTTTCGCCGAAGCCTTCTGCGGCGTAGCGCCTTTGGGCGTGGGGTCGGCGAGCGGGGCGCCGTTGACGAAGAAGAGATCGAGCAGCCCGTCGTTGTCGTAGTCCAGGGTGGCCACGCCCGAGCCCATCGTCTCCATCAGGTACTTGTGCGAGGTATGTGAGGCGACGCCGGTAAAGGTGACGCCCGATCGCCCTGTGGTGTCGGTAAACCTGCCTGGAATCAGGGGCGCTGTCTGCGCGGCCAGCCGGCCCGCCCCGAGCATGGGGCCGGCCAAGAGCAGCAGCAGCCCGAGCACCGTAGTAGGTTTTCGTCTTCTGGTCATACCGGCATGGGCGATTGTATCGCCTGCAAAGATGCTCGCGAAAGCTCTGCTACCCTGAGGAGGTGCGCCGCGCTCGCGAGGCAAGCCATGTTGTTTAGGATCTCGCTCTTTCGCTGTGCATCGGGGGCACGGTTCTAGTCGGCCGCTTTCTGGGCGGGCGGTTGGCTTCCGCGCGCGGTCAGCTCCCGGATCAGGTCCACCTCATGCTGCCTGTAAGGGGTTCCATCCTGGCGAAAGACCTCGTGGAACCACACCGTCGGTTCGAGGCGCACATACGGGCGGTCCCACGAATCCCATGGCAGCCAGGTCTGCGTCTTGCCCGCTACCAGCCCCCAGTTGATCGCCCCGACGTGGTACTTCTTCGCCACCGGCAGCGAACCGTCGAAGGTCGAACCCGCGCCCCGCGCCATGTACTCTGTGCAGAGGATCGGGCGTCCGAGCGGCTGCAGTTGCTGAATCCGGGCCTCGAACTCCTCGGGCCAGCCATAGTTATGAAACGAGATCACGTCGGACTCAGCGAGCTGGATCTTGGTCGTCTCACTCTCTTTCGCCGGATCGCTCCAGTTTCCCTGCCACACACCGCTGGTCAAAGGTTGGCTGGCATGGGCTGAGCGCGCCCAGGCAAAGGCCTTCGGCAGCAGCTCATCGGTCCGCCGGATCTTGGCGGCCTCGTCCGCGACTGTATCGCCGCCCCGATTATCCGGCTCATTCCAAACGTCCCAGGCCAGAATGCGCTCGTCGTTGGCAAAGGCGCCGACGACGCCGAGCACATAGGCCTTGAGCTTCGGCTCGTCGGCCCGGTCGAGCAGCCGCTCCTTTCCCGGGCTCTGTACCCAACCCGAGTTGTGCACGCCGGGGATCGGAGGGTGCTGCGGGCCCAGGCGCGGATTGGTCTCCCAGCAGGAGTCGAAGAGCACGAGCAGGGGGCGCACATGGTGCCGGGCCGCGATCGCGAGGAAGCGATCGAGCCGCTGCCTGAAGCCCTCCGGATCCTGCTCCCAGAGCTGGTCCTGCAGAAAGACGCGCGCCGTGTTCATGCCGATCGACTCGGCGAGGCCTAATTCGCGCTCGTTGATCGCCGGATCAAAGGTCGCCGCCTGGAACATCTCGAGCTCGTTGATCGCGTTCGAAGGGATAAAATTTGCGCCGACCAGCCAGGGCTGCTGCGCGTACCAGGCGTTGGCCTTCTCAGCCGGCCACCGATCGCCCTCCGGGGCGGCCAGAGAGGGCAGGCTGAAGCAGACCATCAGTGTGCACAGAGCAACAGGGAGCGCGCGAAGGACTCGGATCAAAGGAGAAGCACCTCGGGGGCTGAGACTGCACAGGGGCGTCTAGGTACCATACTCCTGCACCCCCTCGACACGACAGGCGTTGGACGACCTGCGCTCCGGGGACTGGGACCTGGCTCGTCCCGATTCTCTGCCCGAGTTTCCCCCGGAGAGGCCCGCCGCCACGACGGAGCGCGAACGCGGCCTGCTCCCGGATCCATCAGCACTGGCCCAACACCGCCGGTGCTGATCTCAGGGCGCAGCCTTCAGCATGGGTTGTGCCGGTGCCGCGCGATACCCAAAGAACTGGTTCCTCTTGATCAGTTCTGCAATCTCCGGGGGCACCATCCCGACCCACGTGGAATCCTCGTCCTTGATGCGTTTCAGTACATCGCGAGAAAAGATATGCAGCGCGCTCTCGTCAAAGTCATTGAGCTGCTTGATCCTGCCCCCTTCCACAATGTGGCGGTACAAGCTGCGGACATGCGGCGCAATATCGGCGCTTTCGACCATCCGCAGGCTATGGTCAGCCGGGTTCCGCCAGGGGTAGACGTAGATGCGCAGGTCCCGGGTAAACAACTTGCCGAAGGCCTCGAGGATGCCGCCTTCAAGATCAACATAGTGTTCTACCTTAAAGAGATCTTCGAGACTGGGAATGCCCATCGTGAGCGCGATCGGCTCAGTGGTGTAGCGCGCGAGCCAGGCCGCAAGCCGGTAGTAATCGTAGTAGTCGGAGATCAACACCGTCTTGCCCGCGGCCGCAAGCAGGTCAGCCCTGGCCAGAAAATCGTTCAGATCGATAGCGCCCGTGACCAGCAGGTTGCGCATCGTGATTTCCATCAGTTCGACGATCTGGTCCGGCTTTCCTTCCAACTCCGCCGCGAAGCGCGCGTGCGCACTGTTGAGCATGTCGATGTTGACCCGGGTCACCGGGCGAAAGCTGCCCCGCTCCACCAGAACGGGACGCTTGCGCAGGATCTCGGATGGCTGCAGCACGTCGCCCGAGGGCCCGAACATGGCTGCCCCGCTCAGGCCCAGCTGCACCAGCTTGAGGCTCATCACGCGGTTGTCCACGTGGCGAAACTCGATGCCGGAGAACACGGCCATGTCGATCTCGATGCGGTTGGTGTTCAGGTTGTCGAGCAGGGACTCGAGCATCTTTTCCGGGCTCTGGTGAAGAAAGCACGCGGCGTACAGCAGGTTGACCCCGACAATGCCGAGCGCTTCCTGCTGCAGGCTGTTCTCGTGATCCAGCATCCGCACGTGGATGACAATCTGCGAGTCTTCATCCCGGGGATGGGTCTGGTACTTGACCCCCATCCATCCGTGGCATTCGTTGGTACCGTGGAAGTTACGCGCCGAGACCGTATCCGCAAAGGTAAAGAAGGCCGTGGTGTTGCCTCGAGAGGGCCGGAGTCGCTCAAGATTGAGCCTGTGCTCGTGATCGAGCATGCTCTGCAGCCGCTCCCGCGATACGTACCGTTTGCAGCGGCCGTAAATGGCATCGCTCACCGCCATGTCGTAGGCCGAGATCGATTTCGAAATGGTGGCCGCCGCGGCTCCCACCCTGAAGAACCACCGCGCTACCTCTTGCCCGGCCCCGATCTCGGCAAACGTACCGTAGCGCATCGGATCGAGATTGACCCGGAGCGCCTTTTCGTGTGTGGTCATCTTGACATCGCCGGCCAGTGCGCCTTCTGTTGTCTTCCGCGTCAACATGAATGACTTCCCCTATCCTGTTTATCGACCATTGCGGCCCGGGGGGAAAGAGGTTTTTTGCGGCCAGCGAGTACCACGGGCATGAGCGCGGCCCGCTTGCGAACCGTTTGGCGCGAAGGGAACTTAGAAGGTAACGCGCGTTCCCACCTGGGCCGCGAAGGGCAGACCCACGGTGGTCCCCGGACCGAAGAAGTCGCCCAGCCCGCCGGCCGGCACGCCCAGCTGCTTGAGGCTGCTCAGAGGCTGGGTAACGCTGCAATCGGCACGCGTGCACAGCCTGGTCACATTGCCTGACTGCGCCTCGGACGCTGGAACCGGCAGCGAGGCTACATTGGTCACGTAATTGGCGCCCGGGTTGTTCCGGTTGAAAAGGTTGAAGCATTCGAGGAAGGGTATTACGGTCCACCGGTCCCCCAGGTGGATGGGCCGGCTCACGCGCAGGTCGGTCTGCACATAGGCAGTCCCGTGAAACTCGTCGAGCGAGGTGGCGACCCCGTTGACCGCAATGCGCGCACTATCGTCGGCCGTGGTAATCGTGAAGGGGCGCGCGCTCTCTGCCTGCGAGAGGGCGCTTACTTCCAGGCCCGCCGGCGTTCGCCAGATCGCCTCCAGGACAACACGATGCCGAACGTCTTCGCCTGAAGGTCCATAATCGCCCGGACCGAAGGCCTGCAGGGGATTGCAGACGCCATTGACATAATCGAACAGCTCGCCCAGCACGCAACCCCAGGTCTGTGCCTTGGCCCACGTATAGTTTGCGAGCAATGTGAGCCGCGGCCCAGCCTGCCCTTGTACGTGGAGCAGCAGCGCGTTGTAACCGGAGCGATTATCCGCATGAAAGACATGTACGTCCGGAACATAGGTTGCCTGGTCTGGATCCCCGGCTGCCAGCTGCGGCGTGAATAGGTTCACGCCGCCGCGATAAGTGTACCCACGGTAGCCATGGTTGCCTTGTTCGTGGAGGTAGTCCGCGCTGGCAGACCAGTGATCGGTGAACGCATGTTCCACACCTGTCGAAATATGGATCGCGTACGGCGTCCTATAGTGTGAATCAATGAGGTTTGCCATGCCTCCCGTGGCGCCACCCGGTATGCAGCCGGCATTCTCCGGGCCGGGGCCCTCTGCGATCGGATCTGCGCAGCCCTGTGCGGGCTGGTTCAGAGCCTGCAGCGCGGCCGCCCACCCGTTCTGCGCCAGGTCGTTGAAGTAGAGGCCGAAGCCTCCGCGTACCACCGTCTCTTGTTTTGCACCGAGCGAGTAGGCAAAGCCCAGCCGCGGTGCGATCTGTTTGCGGTCGTCGTGCGGTGCGCCTGTGACCAAGGGGATGCCGAGGGCCGCGAGCGTGAGGTAGCCGGGGTTCTCGGTCTGGGTGCGGCCTGAACCGGTGAACAGCCCGTAGGTTGTCGCATAGCGCAGGCCATAGTTCAAAACAAGTTTGCCACGTACATGCCAGGAGTCCTGCGCATAGAAGGCCAGGCGTTGAACATTCTGCGAAAAGCTGCCGCCGAGGTTCGAAGTCGTGGCGCCCGCGGCGAGATCGACCGGGAACTGGGCCGGCTCGCCGACATAGTAGGAAGGGTTTTGAGGCAGCTGGTAAAGCGTCTCGATGTTGCCCGGGAACGCGCCGCCAAGAACCGGCTCATGGATGAGATTGACGCCGGCCTTCAGCGCGTGTCGGCCGCGCTCGTTGCTAAGGTCGTAGCGGAGCTGGTACTTCTGCTGGTCGCGCTGGGAGGGGAACAGGGTGATCGGGGTGGCAAACTGATTGTCGCCAAAAGTTTCGAAGCCCGAGACAGTCAGCGCCGTCGCGCTGAACGGAAAAGCCAGCGCAAAGCCGAGATGTGTGTTGCGCGTCTGGGTCAGATGCAGTCCGCTTGCACTCAAAACAAGTTTGCCTAGCCAGTCGGGCGAAAAGCTAAATTGATTCCCCAGCACGAGACTTAGATAGTTGTTGTGTGCTAACAATCCGGTCGAGGGCAGAGTGCCCTGCTCGACCAGACTGTTATGCGTGGTGTAGGTATCGGTTGCGGCGCGAACAAACCACTGCAACCTGGGCGTCCCGGTCCCATCAAGACGCACCGAGGCAAAGGAGTCGCGAAAGGGAATCGGGACATTGTCAGGCACCTGAATCGAACTTACTCCGGGAATCAGCCCTTGAGCAGCCAGCGCCGCAAGCGCGTCGAACTGCGCGATGCTCGCCGGGCTGTAGGCAATGCTCGCATCTTCATGCACGTGCTCGAGAGCGGCGAAGAACCATAATCTGTCATGGACTAAGGGACCCGACAGCGTGCCGACATAGTTCTGCCGCGAAAAGGGCTGCTTGGGGTTCGGCGCGGGATTTTCTATCGGGTAGCGGGCGTTGAGCGCCGCGGCACGCTCATAGAATCCGGCCGCTCCATGCCAGTCATTGGTGCCGGACCTGGTCGTAAGGACGATGGAGCCGGCGGTCGTGCCCCCCGTATCCGCATCCTCCTGGCCGGTGCGGATGGCGAATTCCTGGATGGAGTCCGGTGAGAAGTTCTGCAGAAAGCCGCCTATGTAATCATCCGAGTTATCGCCACCATCCACTGTCAGCTCATTATTGAGGCCAGAGCTGCCACCGGTGGATACGGCGGTGATCCGCGCCTTGGTCGGGTCCGAAGGTTCGACCGGCTCTGTGCCCGGAGCAAGATAAGCAATATTGGCAAAGCTGCGCGCCGGCAAAGGTAGACTTTCAAGATCTCTGCGCGTCACCACGCTCTGGTGCACGTTGCTGGACAGATCCATCGGCTGCGTTGAGATCGAAGAGCCTTGCGCGCGTACACCGGCCGCCTCACTGACTCGCGCCGGCTGCATTCTCACCAGAAGGTCGTGCCCGGTGCTAACCGCAACATGCACATTCGAGATCGCGGCCGCAAAGCCATCTGCTTCAACCCGGACGCGCCACGCACCCGGCATCATCGCTTCCATCCGAAACTCACCGCGAGCATCGGACAGGGCGTGGCGGAGCTGCGCAGCACCTTCGAGCGACACCGTGATCCGCGCTCCGGCAACCCGCGCGCCGGTTGAATCCTCGACAACCCCGCGCAGCGCGCCGCCCGTGCTCTGCGCCCTGGCCAGGGTAGCGAGGAGCAACAGCATTCCAAACAGCGCAAGCCTTGCTCGCATGATAAGCCTGAGTCTCCCGCATGCAAAAAATGAAGAAAAGGTACTGGCAAGAGGGCCGACGGTACGCCGGCCGGCCTATCCCAACCAAGGGCAGCACTCCCTTACTCTTCGTCACCTAACTCGATCTGATCGTCAACCCCATGATCGAGGCTGCTCGTATCGAGGATGAGCATCGCAAGATGCTCGCGCAGCAGGTTTGCGTTGAGCGCCTTGAGCTCATTCTGCTTGACTTTATCCCACTGCGCGAGAAGGTCGCCGAGCGGCCTGGAAGCTGTTTTGTAGGCCTCTGCCTGCGAGGCGGTAGGCGCCTCATCCGCATCTTGTATCTCGTGCTCCACGCGCACCAACTGCATCCGTAGCAGCCCGAGCGTAGGCGGTCCCGGGGGCCCGAAGCGTGGCAAGGCGTCGCTCTCCTTGCCCGCGATCGTGTTCAGCTTTGCCTCGATCGAGTCGGCGGCAGCCGCAACCGGCGCCTGCTTCGACTTGGCCGCGAGTTGCTCGCGCACAACGGAAATCTCATGCAGCGCCGCGGTCGCGCGAAGCATATCTGTATAGATGGCCTTCGAGGTTTGAAACTGTTGCTCGAGCGCAGAAGCAGAGGTTTTCACCCGCGGATCCATGACCACCGTCAACGGTTCCGATAGGGTTGTGTCTCCCGCAACCAAGCGTACCGTGTACTTACCCGGAAGCACCCAGGGCGAAGTGGGAACCGCCGGAGTTTGATGCGGCACGGCCTGGTCCGCATCGGGTCCAGTCGACATACCGGGCACCGGTGGATACCGCATCTCCCAGAGGAAGCGATGGTGCCCCGGCGTAGCAGAGAGTGTGACCGGAGGGCGCGCCCAGAGAGTAGGGTCAGGGTAGCGCGGATCAAGCGGAGGCACCGGATCCGTACTACGAAACCGGCTCACGACCTCGCCCTTGCTGTCCAGTATTTCGAGCGTCACAACGCCCGTAAACTTCGGCCCCAGGTAATAATCAATCATCGCGCCGTCCGGAGGATTCTCGCCGGTTGCCATCTCCGGCGGCCACGGCGTCGGCGGGTTCATGTCGCCACGGATCCGGATCGCCGTCTGCGGCGCAAACAGGTGTGCCTGTTCCTCTGCCATCGAGGCCGCCGCCTGGCGCAGGGGCGTAACGTTATCGAGGATCAGGAAGCCGCGACCATGCGTGCCTGCGACCAAGTCATCCCCCTTGACTTCTAGATCGCGTACCGAGCTGGCAGCCATGTTCAGCCGCAGGGACTGCCAATCCTCCCCGTCGTTGAAAGAAACATACACCTGGGTCTCGGTGCCTGCGTAGAGCAGGCCCCGTCGCTTGGGATCCTCGCGTATCGCGCTGGTGACGGCGCCATCCGCAATCCCGCGGTCGATCTCTTTCCAGGTCGCGCCGCCGTCGTGGGTGCGGAATAAATGCGGCCGCATATCGTCCAGGCGCAGCGTGTTGACTGCCGCATAGGCTGTCTGTGCGTCAAAGTGACCGGCGTCCATGTTAAAGACTTTCCAGAATGGCTTGAGCTCGGGAGGGGTGACATTCTTCCAGTGCCCGCCGCCGTCCTCTGTGGTCCAGATAAGTCCATCATCGGTGCCGGCCCAGAGTCGATTGATGTCGAGTGGCGATAAGCCGAGAGAGTAGATCACGCCGCGGCGCGTTATCTTCGCGGTAGGGCTGTCCTTGTAGGCGGCGAGTGTCGGCGGTAAGTCAAAGCTTTCGCGGCTCAGGTCTGGACTGATCTCTTTCCAGTGGTCGCCATAGTCTTTTGTGAGCCACAGAGAGTTGGTCGCAAAGTAAAGGCTGTGCGGATCGACCGGCGAAAACATAAGTGGTTCCGTGCGTAGCGTGCGGTAGTTATGCAAGGGCTTCGGCTCGATGTCTCGGATCTGGCCTGTGCGCCGGTCATAGCGTGTCACCTTGCCGCCGTACACCATGTCGGGATCAAGCGGATCGGGCGCGGCATAGCCGTACTCTTCGATGCCGGCCGGGTGCCAGTCGTGAAAGGTGATGCGGCCATCATCGCTGCGGCTGGCCACGCACGCGCTGCCACTATCCTGCTGGCCGCCGCAAACCCGGTAGGGGAAGGCATTGTCTGTAGTCACGTGGTACATCTGCGCGGTCGGCTGGTTGTACCACTGGCTCCAGCTCTGGCCGCCGTTCTCGGAAATGATCACGCCCTGGTCGCTTGCGAGCGCAATGATCTTCGTGTTCACGGGATTGATAAAGACGTTCTGGTAGTCGTCTCCGCCGGGGGAGCCGCGCAGTCCCGTCCACGTCCTGCCGGCGTCGGTCGACTTCCAAGTAACAATGCTTGCTACATAGAGCGTGTTCGCATCTTGCGGGTCCGCTTTGAGCACCGGCAAGTCGCCGCCGCCGATGCGCTCCTCGGGCCGCGCGTCATTGTCCGGCGCGTGGACCCAGTGCAGGCCTCTATCCTCCGATCGATAGATACCCACGGTTGCGTGCGCCGATGCGACCGCCGCGTAGACCCGCCGCGCATCGGCCGGCGAGATGGTCAGATTGACCTGCACAATGTCATCAGGCAGCCCGTGTCCGGTGATCTTGGTCCAGGTGTTGCCCCCATCGGCTGAGCGGAACAGGCCTCCATCGGTGCCCGACCAGGAGCCGTTCTCCCAGGGACCCTCTTGCCGCTGCCACATGCCGGCATAGACGATGTTCGGCTGCTGCGGATCGATCTGCACCTCCGATCCGCCCGTCTTGTCATTGATGTAGAGCACCTTCTTGAAGGTCTTGCCGCCGTCGGTTGTGCGATAGATCCCGCGCTCTTCATTGGGGCCATAGGGGTGGCCGGTGACGGCTACCAATACCCGATTCGCATCGTGCGGATCAATCGCCAGCTGACCGATCGATTGTCCGTCACGCAGCCCCAGATGCACCCACGTCGCGCCTGCATCGGTGGACTTGTAGATACCATCACCGATCGACAAGTCGGGCCGCGCCAGCCCCTCGCCGCTGGCTACGTAAATCGTACTCGGGTCGGAATTCGCAACCGCGATTGCCCCAATCGAGCCGCTTGGCTGCGCATCCCAGAGGCTCTGCCACGTTGCCCCGGAGTCGGTGGTCTTCCACACGCCGCCATTGACTGCGCCAAAGTAAAAGGTGGAAGGCTGGCTGGGAACCCCGGCCAGCGCCCGCGTTCTCCCGGCGCGCATGGGGCCGATCTCCCGCCAGCGCATCTGCGAGAAAAGGCTCGGGCTGTAGGCGTTTGCCTGGGCCAGAACCGTCGCCGCGCCGCTCGCTCCGAAGAGCGCGCTCAGAAGTAAAATGTGTTTGCCAATCTTCATGGCGCTCCTTGCGGGCCGATCGTACGGCGGCATTCTGCGCGGCGTGGCATTGGCTCGGCGCACTGGGCGGCCGCCGCCAGGCAGGATGACGATCACCATAGCACAGGGAAAACAAAGTGCAGCCCGTCCGACTCCTGACACTCTGCAGACGGGTCTAAACTAATGGTGCTGCAGCTTGGTTCCGAACCAAGGTGTCTGCTGGAGAACGCGATGCTTCGCAATGTTTGGCGGCGCAGTCTGGTACTGTTCACCTTTGCAATGTTTCTGCCGTTGGGCCTCGCACGCGCCGCCGGTGCGCCCCGGCTACCGGCCCCCATCGAGGATGCTTCTCTGGCGCACGGAGCGGCCAGGCAGACGGCCGTCTTCGCGGGTGGATGCTTCTGGGGCACCCAGTCTGTCTTCGAGCGCGTCAAGGGTGTAGTGGCCACCACTGCGGGCTATGCCGGGGGCTCGGCCTCGACCGCCACCTACGGGCAGGTCACGCAAGAGAACACCGGGCACGCCGAGTCGGTGAAGGTGGTCTATGACCCGTCTATGCTCACCTACGGGCAGCTTCTGCGTATCTTCTTCTCTGTCGCGCATGACCCGACGCAACGCAATCGGCAGGGACCCGATGTGGGCTCGTCGTATCGTTCTGTGATTTTTTACACCAACGAGGAGCAGCGAAAACTAAGTACCGCCTACATCGCCCAGTTGCATGCTGCCAAGGTTTTTCGAGCAGCCATTGTGACCCAGGTGGTGCCGCTCCAGGGCTTCTATGACGCGGAGTCCTATCACCAGGATTACGCTCTCCATAATCCCGCCAATCCTTACATCCTGGTCTGTGACCGGCCCAAGATCGAAGCGCTCAAAGAACAGTTTCCCGACTTGTTCGTGAACTACAAGGGGAAGTAGTTCTCAGGGCGGTCGGCGCCGGGACTCGATGACCCTAGACTCTGATCGAGCTGCCGGGTCCCCGAGGGCAGGTGACCTAATCGAAGTCTGCGCTGCTTAGAATAGCGCGGCCGTTCCCAGCCGGAGCTATCGGATCGATGGCGGTTGGGTGGAAACAAAACCATGAGCAGGGCCGCGGGCAACAAGCGCCGCGGCCCTGCTGCCCGGCCGCTCAGCCGTTTTGCGTACCCGCTTCAGGGTGCACGGTCCGGTAGGTTGCGTTGCCCTTGGACCAGACCAGCAGCAGGATGTCCTGGCCTGCCGCGCTGCCGTGCACCTGGCTCACAAACTGGCTGGCAGAGCTGAGCGGATGCCGGTCTACCTCGAGGATGATGTCGCCCGGCTGCAGCCCCGCATCGTCTGCCGGGCTGGCTGGACGCACACTCTCGACTGCAACTCCATGCACCCCTGCAGGTACCTCGAGCTGCTGCCGCGCCTCCGCCGTCAGGTCGCTCACCGCGAGGCCCAGCTTTCCGGACCTCGCGCCCCCGGGCTCACCCTCGTTCTCTGCAACCTGCGTGCCGCCGTGGAACTGGCCCACCGTCGCATCGACCTTGACCAGCTTGCCCTCGCGCAGCACCCCGAGGGTGATCCTGGTTCCGGGGGCCATCTCGCTGATATCGATCTGGAGCGCGCCGCCGTTCACGATCTTCTCGCCGTTCAACTGCGCAATGACGTCGCCCTGCTTCAGCCCGGCGTGCGCGGCGGGCGAGTCCGGCGTAACCTGCGCTACGATCGCGCCGGATGCGTCCGGCAGGTCGAAGAAATGCGCGTTCTCCGGCGTTACGTCGTTCATCGCGATGCCGAGATACCCATGGTCTACCTTGCCGTGCTTGATCAGCTGCTCTGCTGTTGCGCGCGCAATCTGCGCAGGCACTGCAAAGCCGGCCCCGGCAAACGAGCCGCTGCTGCTGGCGATGATCGTGTTGATCCCGACCAGCTCGCCGTGCGCGTTGACCAGGGGCCCGCCCGAGTTGCCAGGATTGATCGCCGCATCGCTCTGGATAAAACCGCCCGGCTTCCGCGGATCATCGGCAAACGGATTGGGACGGTTGAGCGCGCTGACAATGCCGCGCGTCACCGAGAACTGGAAGTAGCCGAACGGGCTGCCGAAGGCCAGCACGGTCTGGCCCGGCTGCAGCTTGCTCGAGTCACCCCACTCGATGGCGGAAAGGTTGTTCGCGTCTACCTTGAGCACGGCAATGTCGGTAAGCTTGTCCGCGCCGACCACCTTGGCGCTGAGAATGCGGCGGTCGTGCAGCGTCACCTTGACGTTCACGGCACCATCGACCACGTGGTTGGCGGTCAGTATGTAGCCGTCCGGCGAGATGATTACGCCGCTCCCGACGCCATGTTCGAGCTGCGGCTGCCGGCTCTGCATCCCGCCCTGCGGGTCGCCGAAGAACTGGCGCAGGCCGGGCGGCAGGCTCCGCATCTGGCCTTCATCGTCGGCCCCCGACATGGCCCGTTCGGCCGACCCGCGAGAGGTGACCGCGACGTTGACCACCGAGGGTTCAACGCGCGCCGTCAGAGACTCCATCGCCTGATCGAGCGAGGTGAGCGCGGCGATGCTGTGATCGTCAAGCGGCGCGGCCGAGGAGGCCGCCCGCACCTGCTGGTGATTGCTCACCAGCACGGCGGCCAGCGCCAGCGAAGTGAAGAGACCGGTCGGTAGGGCAGACCTGCGCACTACGGCTACTAATTGACTAGTTGAAAGAGACATACGTATTTCCTCCCAGGCGTTGGTTTCACGGTACGTTGCGGTTAAAGTTCGATGATCAGCCAACCGTTCTCAGTGCGGACGGCGGCAAATGCGGGCAGGAGATCGTCCGGCTCAGGCAGGCTGGCGCGCCGGCCGGCAGGCTGCCAGTTGGCCAGCGCCAGCCACTGTTTTGCAGCGGGAGCTCGGCCCCCGAAGCCCTCGCCCTGCCGGTTCCGGGCGACGCGCAGCGGGGCGTGCGGTGGGGCAGGCCGATGTACCCGCCGGACCGCGGGAGCAACTTGGCCCGGCATGGCGCCAGCCTCGGGCATGCGGAGGCTGACGTTGCGCAGATGAGCCGGCCGGATCGCCGGGTCAGGTCGCGGCAGGGCCGACCCGGAACCGGCCTGCGCAGCGAGGATCCGCGTTCCTGCCGCAAAGCTGACGATCGGGCGGCTGTTGAGCAGCGGACCCGCGCCGGCCAGAAGGAGCAGCATGAAAAAGCAGGTCACCGCCTTCGCTGCCACGCGGCGTGGCTGCGTTTCCGGCTGGCTCAGGATGCGATAGACTCGCCGCGACAGCTCGGACTGCTTCTCCCAGGCTCCGAGTGCGAGCGAGACGCCCCGCTGCACCATCGAGTACTCGCCCAGCCGCGCCAGGCAGCGGGCATAGGCTTTGCGGGCCCGGGTGCGCCGGAGCACGCCGTCATCGCAGGCCAGCTCCCGCTCGGAGCACAGGCGATGCTCGATCCACAGCAGGACCGGATTCAGCGGAAACAGGACCAGCACCAGCTTCTGCACCAGGTTGGTCCAGTCGTCGGCCCGGCGCAGGTGCTCGAGCTCGTGCAGTACGATCTGTTCGAGCTCGTCCGGGGAAAGCTCGGCCAGAAGGCCGGCCGGCAGCAGGATGCGTGGCGAGCGGAAACCGAGGACGCTGGGCCGGTCGATGTCGAGCGAGGTGCAGAGTGCGGCCCGCCGCCGCGTGACGCCAAGCTTGTGCGGGCAGGCCGGGGGAAAGGGCACGAGGGTGGCTCGCCGGGCGACCCGACGCAGGCGCAGGGCGCTCCTGGCAAGCCGCGCCGCACCGTAGACCGAAAGCATCGCCCAGACTGCCGCAACCACCATTCCCCAGGCCGGAGGGACGTGCAGTATGCTTGCTGCGCCGGCCCCGGTGGCGCGATGCGGCCAGGATGCGAAGGGCGCGACGTGCAGCAGCACCACGAGCAGGAAGACGGCCGACCAGATGAGCGATCGCCCGGTCGCGCCCGGCGCCGGCAGCAGGCGCTGCCTGGAGAGCAGGCCCAGACCGAGCGCCACCGCCATCACCAGGGCGCATCCCTGCCAGGTGGCCGTCACCAGAGAGCCGGCAGCCACCGCTGACCAGTGCATGCAGGCGTCGAGCAGAGGCTCCGCGACCATCGCTTATCCCTTCTCCGGCAGGGTACCTGCTGCGCCGGCCGCCCGCTCCCGTGCTGGGTCCGGTGCGTGAGAGGGCGCATCGTCCGGTGCGCTGGCGATCGCTTCCTTGAGCCGCTTCAGCTCCTCCGGGCTCATCTCGCCGTCGCCCAGAAGCGAGAGGAGCAACTGCTCGCGCGAGTTGCCGAAGAAGCGCTGCAACAGGTGCCGTACCTCGGACCTGCCTGCTTCATGCTCGGCGACGCGCGGACTGTAGACGAACGCGCGCCCGAGCTCCCGGTGCTGCACGTAGCCCTTTTTCTCGAGGACCCGGATCGTGGTCAGCACCGAGGTATAGGCCAGCGGCGAGGCGTCCGCAACGGCTGCGACCATGTCTGCTACCGAAGACTCGCCGCGGCTCCAGAGAACCTTCATCAGCCGGAGTTCGGCCTCGGTAAGCGTGATGGAGCGTTTGGGGGGCATGCAGTTCTCTCAAACGGGATCAGGAACGCGCTTCTACAAGAGACGCAAGACTAAACAATTAGTTAGCTAAAAAACAAGCAACCGGCCCGCACCTCTGCGCAGACGAAATCTCCCCGCATTCCGCCTCGGTTCGCTACTCTAGTCCCATGCTCTCAGGGACTTCGCTGCGTACCGGTCGGCTGCTCTTTCTGCTGCTCGCCCTGCTTTCCTGCCCTCTCGCGCGTGCGCTCGCTGCGCCCCAACGGCTGAGCGTGGATGGGCGCGCGGACTCGCCGCTCGGCATCGCCTCGCCCACGCCCCGATTCGCATGGGTCCTTGACCCAGGGGACAGGACGGCCCGCGCCGTCCACCAGACCTCGTTTCAGATTCGCGTCGCCAGCTCCCCTGCCCGCCTCGAGCACCCTGACCTGTGGGACAGCGGCCCCACCTCCTCGGGCGAGCTGTACGCTCTGTACGCAGGCAAGCCGCTGCCCGCCGCCACCCCCATCTTCTGGCAGGTGCGCACCGGGCAAAGCGCGCTGACGGCCGGGGCGCAGAAGCCCTCCGGATGGTCCGCTTGGTCCCGTCCCATGACCTTCGCAATGGCTCCGGCGAGCTGGACGGCGCCCTGGATCGCGGCCTCCGCGCCGTCTCCGGCAGCAGTCGATCCTCGACCGCTGCCCCTGTTCCGCCACGCCTTCGTACTCACCGGCCGGCCCGTGCGCGCGCTGCTGATGGTCGCAGGCCTGGGCCAGTATGAGGCACATCTCAACGGCCGCAACGTGACCGGCGATGTGCTGACGCCCGGCTGGACCGACTATCGCAAGCGGGTCTTCTACAACACCTATGACGTGCTTGCACTGCTGCGCGCGGATGCTCCCAATGCCCTCGGCGTGATGCTGGGCAACAGCATGTACAATGCGCTCGACACGCCCGGCCGCTACACCAAGTTCACCACCGCCGGCCGCCAGCCCAAACTTACCCTGCAGCTGCTCGTCACCTATGCGGATGGATCGACCCAGACCATCTCGACCGATCCATCGTGGAAGACGCATCCCGGTCCGATTACCTTCTCCAGCGTGTATGGCGGCGAGGACTTTGACGCCCGGCTCGAACCGTCGGGCTGGGACTTGCCCGGCTTTGACGAGAAGGGTTGGACCGGCGCGAGCCTGGTCGATGGGCCGGGCGGCCGGCTGGTTGCCGAACAGGCTCCTGGGGTCCGATCCTTCGAGACCTTTTCTCCGGTCCAGGTCACACACCCACAGGCCGGGGTATCGGTCTACGATCTAGGCCAGAACTTTGCCGGCTGGCCGGAGATCACGGCGAGCGGCCCGGCAGGCACCACGATCAAGCTGATCGCCGGCGAGCTCGTCGATGCGCAGGGCCGGGTGACGCAGAGCAGCGACCATGTCTTCCCCGATGCGCCCAACCTGTTTACCTTCACGCTGCGCGGCACCGGTCAGCCCGAGACCTGGCATCCGCGCTTCAGCTACTGGGGCTTTCGCTACGTGCAGGCGGAGGTCTCCAGTCCGGCCGCCGCGATCCAAAACGTGCAGGGGCACTTTCTTCACGCTGCGGCGCCGGTCATCGGGCACTTCTCGGCATCGATCCCCGCCGGGTCCACCACCGACCTTTTCTCGCGCATCCATCTGCTGATCGATCGCGCCATCCTCTCAAATATGGTCAGCATCTTCACCGACTGCCCGACGCGCGAGAAGCTCGGCTGGCTGGAAGAAACGCAGCTGGCTGCGACCTCGATCCTGTCCAATTACGATGTGTCGCTGCTCTACCGCAAGGTGCAGGACGATATGCAGGACGAGCAGCTACCGGCCGGCGCCGGCCGGTATAGCGGTCTCGTTCCCACGCTCGCGCCCGAGTTTGTGGAGTTCAATGACCAGTCTGGCGAGCCGGGCGTCTTTCGCGATACCCCGGAGTGGGGCAGTGCGGTCATCCTCGGCCCGTGGGCGGCCTTCGAGGCTTATGGCGACCCGACCCCTCTGCGCGCGCACTATGGTTCGATGCAGCGCTACCTCGAGTACCTCGGACGCCGCCGGGCGCAGAATCCCGACCACATCCTCGCTTACGGACTGGGAGACTGGTATGACATCGGCCCCGGCGAACCCGGGCTCTCCAAGAACACGTCCTTAGGAGTCACAGCCACTGTTACGTATTATCAGGACCTTCTCGCGATGGCGCAGATCGCGGGCCTGGTCGGCCTTGAGCAGGACGCCGCGCACTACACGCGCGAAGCAGCCGACGTGCGCCAGGCCTTCAATGCCAGGTTCTTCCACCCGGATACAAACCAGTACGACCGGGCCAGCCAGACGGCCAACGCCATGCCGCTCGCGATGGCCATGGTGCCTGAGGGCCACCAGGCTGCCGTGCTCGCCAATCTGGTCGCCGACATCGAAGCACACGGCTATCACGTCACCTCCGGCGAAGTCGGTTTCCACTACCTGGTGCGCGCGCTTACGGCGAACCATCGGTCAGACGTTTTGTTCAAGATGTTCTCGCTCACCTCGAGCCCCAGCTACGGCTACCAGCTGGCCCAGGGCGCAACCACACTCACCGAGGCCTGGGATACCAACCGGGCCTCTTCGCAGAACCACTTTATGCTGGGCACCGGCGAGGAGTGGTTCTACCGCGGACTGGCAGGCATCCTGATCGACCAGAGCCGCCCTGCCCCGGAGAGGCTCCGCATCGCGCCCTACGTTCCCCAGACCGCCACAGCCTCGGTCGACGCCTCGATCGAGACGCCCTCCGGAACGGTCGCCAGCAAGTGGGACCACGCCGGAGACGTGTTCACGCTCGAGGTCACCATTCCGCCCAATACGGCCGCAACCCTGGTGTTCCCGGCAGAGTTTCAAAGGCACCTCACCGAGTCCGGGCGTGCCATCGGCGGTGCCCCGGGGGTGCAAGCGACGGCGGCCCCGGGCACATTTGTGCTGGCCTCAGGCACCTATCGATTTCAGGCGAACAGCAAGCCCTGACCGGCCCGATCAGCAGACTACGGCGATGTCCAACTGCAGCAAAGCCGCCAGCTTGCGCAGCGTCCCGGTATGGTGACCGACGCCCACGGCGAGGTGGTGCGCAGCACCCTCGGCGTTCCAGCGCGTGAGAAACCCGCGCGCCCCGACCGGAAAACGGTAGCGGCTGTTGGTGTTGCCGATCTCGAGGATTGGCCCCGGCTCGGAGATGCCTTCGGCCACGACCAGCTTCAAGCCCCCGCGGCCATTCTCGGTGACCGCGAGCAAGGTGACGGCGCCGTGGCGGACTGACATTTCGATCGAAAGCCCCCGCCCCACCTTGCCGTGGTACACAGCCAGGGACCGCACCCGCGCCCGCCCATCGGCGATGGCGGAGTGGCCTGGCCCGTCGTGTCCCATCAGCACGACATCATCGGCGAAATCGGTCGCATAGTACTCGGTAAAGGAACCCCCGGCGCCGAGCAGGTCGAGTATCTTCATCGCCTGCACGTTCTTGACCTCGAATTCGCCCGCGACGGGAACCGCTCTCGCCGTCAGCAGCGTCGCACCGAGGATGATCGAGCTCAGCACATCTTCGCTCTCCGCCACACCCACGCCTTTATGGAAGTAGGCGAATGAGCCCAGCCGCCGCCGCTCGACCAGCGCGTCCAGAGCGAGCGAGGTGCGCGCCGCGCGTGCAAGTTCGTCTGCAGGGCAGTCTCGGTCGACATCAAACGCCTGGCGGAACCATGCGACACGCTCCACCACCGCTGCCTCCGCCAGCTCGCGGCGCAGGGAGACAAGCTCCTCGACCTCGACCATCTCGAGGTGCGTGCCAAAGACGACGCTCTGCAGGGTCAGGTCGGTATAGATATCGAGCATGCCGCCGTAGGGGTGGCCCATCAGGCCGAGGCGCTTGTGGGCCATCCCATGGGCGAGGCCGGCGGCTTCGATCCACTCGTCGATCTCGCGCCAAGCCTCCGGGTCATCGTGGACCATGCCGTTGACCTGGTGGAAGGCGATGCCGGCGCGGGCAAAGACGTTGCCGAGCTCGGGCATCGAGCAGGCCTGGCAGAACTCCAGCCACTCGCCGGTCATCCGGGTGCGGTCGCCGAGCGCGTTGAAGCGGGCGTAGTCAATCGCCGCTCCGGGCGCCAGGTTGAGCACCAGCACCGGCACCTTGATCCGCCGCAGGATCGGGAGCACGGTCGAAGACAGCGCGTAGGTGGCGACGTGGATGACCAGCAGGTCGATGTCTTCGCGGCCGAGGCGATGCGCGGCCTGCAGGGCCGCCTCGGGCGAGTCGACCATGCCGAGGTGCGACAAGGCGAGGCCCGGTCGCGCGAGCCGCTCGGCGATGGTGCGGCTCAGGCTGTCGAGCCGTTCGCGCAGGCCCTCGAACTGCGGCCAGTAGGCAGCCAGCCCGATCGAGAAGAGGCCGACGCGGAGAGGGAATTCTGGGTGGGAGGCAGTGTTGAGCATCTTCGCTAGCCTAAGCCCGAGCGGCCCGATGGCGAAAGCGTGAAAAGCAGCAAAGGCCCCGGCTACAGACCGAGAATGCGGCGGTTGCGCGCCGGATCTCCCGCGCCGCCGGCAAAGTCATCAAAAGCGCGATCGGTCACGTGGATGAGATGTTGCTTGATAAAGACCGCTCCTTCGCGCGCACCGTCTTGGCTATTCTTGAGGCAGTCTTCCCATTCAAGCACCGCCCAGCCGGGGTAGTCATACTGCGCGAGCTTGCTGAAGATGGCTTTGAAGTCAACCTCTCCGTCACCGGGCGAGCGGAAGCGGCCGGGCCGGTCGATCCAGTCCTGGTAGCCGCCATAAACGCCCGAGCGTCCATTGCGCCGGTACTCGGCGTCCTTGACGTGGAAGGCGCGGATGAGCGGGTGGTACTGATCGAGGAAGGCCAGGTAGTCCAGCTGCTGGACAACCATGTGGCTGGGATCAAAGAGGATCCGTGCCCGGGGATGATGGCCCACCTGGGCTAGAAAGCGCTCAAAGCTGATCCCGTCATGAAGGTCTTCGCCCGGATGCAGTTCAAAGCAGAGATCGACGCCTGCCTCGTCGAAGGCCTGGAGGATCGGCGTCCAGCGGCTGCCAAGCTCGGCAAAGGCTTCCTCGACCAGATGAGCAGGGCGCTGCGGCCAGGGATACACGTAGGGCCAGGCGAGTGCGCCGGAGAAGGTCGCATGCGCTTGTAAGCCGAGGTTCCGGCTGGCGACAGCAGCCAGGCGCATCTGCTCGACCGCCCAGCTACGCCGCGCCTTTTCCCTACCGCGCACCTGCGGGGGCGCAAACCCGTCGAAAAGCGCGTCGTAGGCCGGATGCACGGCGACCAGTTGGCCTTGCAGGTGGGTCGATAACTCCGAGACCACCAGCCCGTGGCCGGCCAGCAGCGCCTCGATGCTGCCGCAGTACTCCCGGCTCTCGGCGGCCCGACCCAGGTCAAAGATACGCGCATCATGGGTGGGCAGCTGCACAGCCGTGTAGCCCAGTCCGGCGGCCCACCCTGCTAGCCCGTCCAGGGTGTCAAACGGGGCGCTTACGCCGAGAAACTGCGCCAGGAAGATTCCTGGCCCCTGGATCGTTTTCATGGGGAGTCCCTTTGCAGAGTTACGGAATCATACATCTCGGACTCTCGGTGCTTCGGCCGGTGATCTGCGCAGAGACCTGGCCGCGGGCAAGCTTAGCAGCGCGAACCGTCGCTCGAAGCTGCCGATGCCGGGGCAGGGCACACGGATTCTGCTGCTCAAAGAGCCGGGCCTTGGCTGATACTCAAATGTACGAGAACGTGAAAGGTTGTGAACCGATGAGCACTTCTACTTCTGCCGCCCCTGCAACCCATAGGACTCCCCTGACCCAGCTGCCGGCCTGGAAGGCGCTCGAGGCCAACTACAAGGCTGTCGAGCCGATCCACCTGCGTGCACTCTTCGAGTCCGACCCCGAGCGTGGCACCAGGTTTACTGCCGAGACCCTCGGCATCTACCTCGACTACTCCAAGCACCGCATCACCGCCGAGACGCTCAAGCTGCTGCTCGAGCTCGCCGAGCAGTCGGGGCTCAAAGAACAGATCGAGGCCATGTTTACCGGCCAGAAGATCAACACCACCGAAGGCCGGTCGGTGCTGCACGTGGCGCTGCGTGCGCCCCGGGGCGCGACGATTCTCGATGGCGACGGCAAGAATGTCGTGCCCGAGGTGCATGAAGTGCTCGACCGCATGGCTGCCTTCGCGGAGAAGATCCGCTCCGGCGCGTGGCTCGGTTACACCGGCAAGCCGATCAAGAACATTGTGAATATCGGAATCGGCGGCTCGGACCTGGGCCCGGTGATGGCCTACGAGGCCCTCCGGCACTACTCGCAGCGCGACCTGACTTTGCGCTTTGTCTCGAACATTGACGGCACCGACTTTCACGAAGCCACGATCGACCTCGACCCCGAGCAAACTCTCTTTATCGTAGCCTCGAAGACCTTTACGACGCTCGAAACGATGACCAACGCGCATACCGGGCGGAGCTGGGCGCTGGCGAAGCTGAAACACTCCGAGGCGATCGCCAAGCACTTCGTTGCCCTCTCGACCAACGCCGAGGGCGTATCGAAGTTCGGCATCGATACTGCGAACATGTTCGGCTTCTGGGACTGGGTCGGCGGGCGCTACTCGATGGATTCGGCGATCGGGCTCTCGACGATGATCGCCATCGGAGCCGAGAACTTCCGCAAGCTGCTCACCGGCTTTCACGAGATGGACGAGCACTTTCGCACGACGCCGTTTGCGAACAACCTGCCTGTGCTGCTGGGGGTGCTGGGCGTCTGGTACACCGACTTCTTCAACGCGCAGACAGTCGCCGTGCTGCCCTACGATCAGTACCTCAAGCGCTTCCCGGCGTACCTGCAGCAGCTCACCATGGAGTCGAACGGCAAACACGTGACCGTATCGGGGGAGACGGTGGACTACGAGACCGGCCAGATCTTCTGGGGCGAGCCTGGCACCAACGGGCAGCACTCGTTCTACCAGCTCATCCACCAGGGAACCAGGCTGATCCCCTGCGACATCATCGCCTTCTCGAAGACGCTCAACCCTCTCGGACCGCACCACGACTACCTCATGGCGAACGTCTTTGCGCAGGCCGAAGCGCTGGCTTTCGGCAAGACGAAGGCTGAGGTGGAGGCCGAAGGAGCGCAGGCTGCCCTCGTGCCGCACAAGGTCTTCGACGGCAATCGCCCGACCAACACCATCCTGGTCGACAAGCTGACGCCCGAGTCCCTCGGCCGGCTGGTCGCGCTCTATGAGCACATGGTCTTTACCCAGGGCGTCATCTGGCAGGTCAATTCCTTCGACCAGTGGGGGGTGGAGCTGGGCAAGAAGCTGGCGACTGCAATTACGGGCGATCTCGACGGGTCCAAGCACAATGTGCATGACAGCTCGACCACGGCGTTGATTGCCCGCTACAAGGCGGAGCGCTAGGCGCGGCGAACGAGGGAGAACCCATCTTCCGAAACGCGCGAGAGGGGATCTCTGGCGGGCCACCCGTGTGCCCCGGCGCGGTGCGCGCAGAGAGAGATGTCCGCTCCGCGTACAGAGCAACGAAACGCTTTTCCGGAAGCGGTCCACTGTGGCCGCTTCTTCTTTTTTCCGCGCACTTGCCACGCAACCTCTCGGCGCGATCCGGGTTCTCTCTACCAGCACGAAAGGCTTTTGAGGAGTCGACACACCATGGTTCAAGATCGGACACTGGCACGGGCAAGCCGTGCGCTCGCTGGCACTCTACAGGCAGGTCTGCTCGTGACCGGACTTACCCTTACCACCGGCTCTGCCCTGGCGCAGAGCACCGGGAACAACGACGCGCAGGTGCAGGCTGCAGTAAGCGCGGCGCTTGCAGCCGATGCGCAGCTGAAAGGCCAGCAGGTCTCGGCGACGGTCTCGCAGGGCGTAGTCACCCTGAGCGGCTCGGTCGCCGACGATGTACAGCGTACCGCCGCGGAGCAGACGGTGGCCCAGGTGAGCGGCGTCAAGTCGATCGATGATTCGATCGCGGTAGGCAGTCAGAATGCGGCGGCTGCCCCGAGCGCGGCTGCCCCGGGCGCGGCCGGCCCAAGCGCCGACCAGCCGGCCAACCAGAGCGCCGAGGCGACGGCGCCCCAAAATGCGGACCCGAATATGCCGCCGCCGCCCCCCGCGGATACAGCGCCCCAGCAGGGTCAGTACTCGCAGCAGAACGGCGGGTATCCCCAGGAGAGCGGCCAGCCCGGCGGACAGTATCCTGCTCCGCCGCCGGCCTACGGACAGAGTGCGCCAGGAGCGTACCCGTATCCTCCGCAGCAATACCCGCCCCAGCCGGGGCAGTATGCGCCGCGTCCCTTGGTGCCGGGGGTGACGCCGGAGCGCCAGAATGCGAGCGGACCGGTGACCCTCAGCCCTGGCTTGCTGCTGAATGTGCGCACCAGCCAGCCGCTGAGCACGGCCGTCCTCAAGGATGGACAGTATGTTCAGTTCACGGCGGCGAGCGATCTCTACGCCAACGGTGTGGTCGCCATCCCGCGCGGCGCGGTGCTCACCGGTACGGTAGTGGCAGCGAAGAACGCCGGTCCTTTTGGGGGTAGCCCCAAGCTCGAGCTCAAGCTGACCACGGTGACGCTGGGCGCGCAGACCTACCCGCTCGAGTCGGACGTATGGTCCAGCCAGGGTCCCAGCAAGAGTGGCTACACGGCGGCAAATACGGTGGGCGGCGCAGCTTTTGGCGCGGTGATCGGCGCGATCGCCGGGGGCGGCGTGGGCGCTGGTGTGGGAGCCGTGGCCGGGGGCACCGGGGGCGCGCTCATCTCAAGCGCAACGCATGGGCCGCGCCTGGATCTGCCGGCAGAGGTGCTGCTGCAGTTCCACCTGACGGCCCCGCTCACGGTGCAGCCGGTCAACTACAGCGAGGCCGAGCGCCTGGCGGCCAGCGTGCCGCAGCAGCCCGTGCTGCGTACCCGGCCCATGTACGTGGTCGCGCCTTACCCCTACTACGCGCGGCCTTACCCCTACCCCGTGCCGTACTACTATTACGGCCGCTACTAGTCCCGAGCAGGCACTCGGGCTGCTAAGAGTCCCGAGCAGGCACTCAGCGCGCTGCCCCGGTCACCGCCGGGGCGGCGTTTTTTGCGTGCGCGGTGACTCTCGACACCTCGCCGCCGACCCCCTTGCAGAGTCTGCCGGTATGATGGCAGATATGGAAGTTCTTGCCCCCGAGAGCCGGACGGAGCACGCGGAAGCCCGGCTGAGCCCTTCCCCCGAGAAGGAGACCGGTGCGGCCGGGCTTCCCGCCTCCTGTCTGACCCGGCGTGGCTTCCTCGGAATGGCCGGCGCGGCTGCCGTGGGCGTCGGCCTCTATGCCGGTGAGATTGCACGCCACGAATTGGTCACCGAACGCCGCACGATCTCGATCGAGCAGCTGCCCGACAGCTTTGCCGGCTTCCGGATCGCCCAGATCTCTGACTTTCACTATGCCTCCTACACAGAGCCGTTTTACCTGCGCAGGGTCGTCGAGCGGGTCAACGCGCTCCGGCCCGACGTAGTCCTGCTGACCGGCGACTTCGTCAGCATGGCGCCGCTCGAGCGCTCGAAGTCGATCGAGTATGCCCCGCTCTGCGCTGCGATCCTGGGGAAACTTTCCTGTCCCCTGCGGTATGGGGTGCTGGGCAACCATGATTGGGTGGTGGGTGGCCCGGCCGTCATCGAGGCCCTCCGGGCGGTCGGCATTCCGATCCTCACCAACGAGTACCTGCCGCTAGAGCGCGACGGCAAGCGCGTGTGGCTGGCGGGCGTCGCCGATGCGCTCAGCCCGGCGATCGATATCGAACGGGCCGTGCCCCCGCATGCCCGCGGGGACAAGGAGCCGGTGCTGCTGATGTGCCATGAGCCGGACGTACTGGCCGCGGTCGCGCAGTACGGCGTGGACCTGATGCTGTCCGGCCATACCCACGGCGGCCAAGTGCGGCTGCCCTTTTTGCCGCCTTATTTTCTGCCCCCGCTCGGCAAGCGGTACGTGGAAGGGCACTTCGCCAAGGGGCGCACGCAGCTCTACGTCAACCGCGGCATCGGCGCGGTCGGCCTGCCGTTCCGCTTCAACTGCCCGTCCGAGATCACCGAAATCACCTTGCGCCGGGCCTGACCAGTTATACTGGCAGGGTTGCTTTCGCCGCACACCGGGAGCGTGTTTGAGGCCCGTGTGCGTGCGCGCCACAGCCAAGAAGGTCGACCCTACATCCATGATCCGTACCCTGCAGCAGAAAGACAACCGCATCGTCAAGGCGGTCTTCATCGTCATCATCTCCATTGCCTGCATCACGATGGTGATCACGCTTGTGCCCGGCATCTTCTCGGACACGAATGCCTCGACCGGCACCTATGCGACCATCCGCGGGGGCAACGTGTTTACCCGCATCTTCGGCTCCAGCAACGAGATCCTGACCGCTGACGTGCAGATGATGGCCCAGCGCATGATGCAGCGGAACAACTATCCGGACTTCATCCTGCCCTACATGATGCAGCGCGTCGGCCAGGGCATGATCCAGCAGCAGGTCGAGCTGAACGAGGCCAACCGGCTCGGCCTCACGGTGACCGACGATGCGGTGCGCAAGTTCCTGCACACCGGCCAGCTTGGGGCCGCGCTGTTTCCAAAGGGCCAGTACATCGGCGACCAGCAGTACACAAATCTCGTGCAGTCGAACTTCGGCATCACGCGCGAGAAGTTTGAAAGCGAGATCAAGAAGGAACTCCAGGAAAATCGCCTCCGCGA
This sequence comes from Vulcanimicrobiota bacterium, assembly GCA_964658225.1. Classification (GTDB taxonomy): domain Bacteria; phylum Acidobacteriota; class Terriglobia; order Terriglobales; family Acidobacteriaceae; genus EB88. The sequence continues at coordinate 54,994 of CAZZYH010000002.1, forward strand.
CCTGGTGACGGGCGGGGTGAGCGTGTCCGACGAGGATGTCCGCGCGATCTACATCGCGCAGGCGACCAAGATCAAGTTCGACTACGCGGTGGTGAGCGCGGATGAGCTGCGCAAGCAGATCAATCCGAGCGATGCCGAGCTGCAGACCTACTTTAAGCAGAACGCGAGCAAGTACGCGCAGTCGATTCCGGAGACCCGCAAGATCGAGTACATCACCTTTGGCGCGACGGCGGTCCCCGGCGGCACGCCCGCGGTGAGCGATGCCGAGGCCCAGCAGGAGTACGCGCAGCATCCGCAGGAGTACCACGTCGATGATTCGGCGCGGGTGCGGCATATCTTGATCAAGGTGGACGCAGCGGGCGGCCCGCAGGCCGACGCAGCGGCCAAGGCCAAGGCGCAGGGCATTCTCGACCAGCTGCACAAGGGCGGGGACTTCGCAAAACTGGCCAGGGAAAACTCCGACGACCCGGGTTCAAAAGGGCAGGGCGGCGAGCTCGGACCCTTGAAGCGGGGCCAGACCGTGCCGGAGTTCGACGCGGCTGCATTCTCGCTGCCGGTCGGCCAGACCTCCGGATTGATCCACACCAAGTTCGGCTACCACATTCTGCAGGTGGAGGAAAAGCAGGTCGCGCATACCCGTCCCTTTGACGAGGTCAAGACGCAGATCATCGCCAAGCTCACCCAGGCCAAGGAGGCCGCGCAGCAGCAGGCGTTTGCCCAGCAGCTTGCCGCCGAGGCGCAGAAGACCAGCCTCTCCCAGGTCGCGGCGGCGCATCACCTGCAGGGAGCAACCACGGACTATCTGCAGCAGGACGGGACGATCCCCGCGCTTGCAGATAGCGCGAAGCTGCTACAGCAGGCTTTTGCGGCCAAGCGCAATGCCGCACCGCAGGTGGCCCCGACCGGGGACGGGTTCGCCGTCTTCACCGTGCTCGATGTCAAGGCGGCGCATGCGCCGGATTTCGCCGGCTACAAGGATCACATCCTCGCCGATTATCGCGAGCAGCAGACCCCGCAGCTGCTGGCCGCCAAGGTCGCTGAACTCGCGGCCAAGGCCAAGTCAGGCGATCTTGCAGCCGCGGCCAAGGCCGTTGGCGCTACGGTCAAGTCGAGCGACCTGGTGGGTCGCGAGGCCCAGGTGCCGGACCTCGGGGCGCTCGCCACCGCCGCGCCGCAGTTATTTGCCTTGAACCCAGGCCAGGTCAGCGGGCCGATCAACAGCGGGCGCACCGGCGTGGTCGCCAAGCTGGTCGACAAGCAGCAGCCATCGTCGGAGGACATCGCGAAGAACCTTGAGAGCGCGCGTGAGGCGATGCTCAACCAGCGTCGTGAAGAGGTGTTCTCGGTCTTCGTCACCAGCTTGACGAATACCTATGAAAAGCAGGGACGGATCGTGATGAACAAGGCAGCGCAGCCGCCGGGCGCTCCGGGGGCGCCCGCTACACCGGGCCAGTAGCTGTCCGGCTCCTCTGCCTGCGCCCAGGCAACTACGGCCCATCGCTTTGCTTCTCTTTCGAAGGCGATGGGCTTTTTCTTTTCTCCTCAAGCTCGAGCAGGATACCCCCAACCATGCCATTGGAACGTGCTTCCGGTCTGCTGCTCCACATTACCTCGCTGCCCAGCCCCGGAGGGATCGGCGACCTCGGCCCGGCCGCGTACGCGTTCGCGAATTTCCTGGCTGCCGCCGGGCAACGCGTCTGGCAAGTGCTGCCGCTGAACCCGACCGGTTACGGCGACTCGCCCTACGGCGCCCTCTCCGCCTTTGCCGGCAATCCGCTGCTGGTGAGCTTGGACGTGCTGGCGGAGTGGGGCTGGATCAGCCATACGCGCCTGGCAGAGCTGCCCCAACATACAAGCCGGGTCGACTTCAACGAGGTAACTCGTACCAAGCAGCCGCTGCTCGAGGAGGCGGCGCGGCAATTCCTAGCGCACCACAGCGCGCAGCAATGGGCGCGTTTTGAGGCTTATTGCGTCAGACAGCAGGCGTGGCTGGATGACTACGCGGCCTATGTAGTGCTGCGGCGCCGCTTTGGCTATGGACTGTGGACCGAGTGGCCGGCCGAGTACGCCAACCGCAAGCCGGAGGCCATGCGGCTCCTCGGTGTCGAGAGTCATGACGAGCTTGCCGAGGTCAAGGCGATCCAGTTTGCCTTCGATGAGCAGTGGCAGCATCTGCGCTCTTACTGCGCGGCGCGCTCCATCCGGATGATGGGCGATATCGCCATCTTCGTGAGTTTTGACTCGGCCGATGTCTGGACCCATCCGGACATCTTCGATCTGCGCGCCGACAACTCGCCGGTCCACGTCTCCGGTGTACCGCCTGATTACTTTTCGGCAACCGGGCAGCGCTGGGGCAACCCGCTCTACCGATGGGAGAAGCTCGAGGCGCAGCAGTTCGACTGGTGGGTGGAGCGGGTGCGCCGCGCCTGCGAAGTCTATGACCTGGTGCGGCTTGATCACTTTCGCGGCTTCGAAGCGTTCTGGTCGATCCCCGGCGAGGATGCGACCGCGCAGAACGGCACTTGGATCAAGGCGCCCGGTCGTGAGTTATTCGCCCGGCTCCAGAAGGAACTAGGCACGCTGCCTTTTATCGCAGAAGATCTCGGTGTGATCACTGCTGAAGTCGATGCGCTGCGGCGGGAGTTCTCCTTTCCCGGCATGCGTATCCTGCAGTTCGGATTTGGTAACCGTGGCGCGCACAATTACCTGCCCCATCGCTACGAGACAAATACCGTCGTGTACACCGGCACCCACGACAACGATACGACGCTCGGCTGGTGGCAGAGCGGAGCCTCGCTCGCCGAGAGGGAAGCGGCCTTGACGTATCTCAAGCCGGGCGAAGATGGCATCGTCTGGGCGATGATTCGGGCCGCCTCGACCTCGGTTGCCGATCTCTGCCTGATCCCGGTGCAGGATGTGCTCGAACTCGGATCAGAGGCGCGGATGAATGTGCCTTCGGCAGCGCAGGGGAACTGGACCTGGCGCTGCGCGGCGGAGCTGCTAACGCTCGATCTGGCGGAGAAGCTTGCCTCGCTTGCAGCCGTGACCGATCGTGACGGAGTACCGGTAGAGCCACTGCCCACCCATGCCGAGACCGAGGCCAAGCCGGGGGTCTAAGAAGCACCGGGCGGAGCGTGGCGAAGACGGAAGCCTGGCGAAGGCGGAAGCGCATATCTTCCGGGGTTCTCCCTGGCTTCCCTGCGCTGCTCTGCCCCGCTACGCGCTCGCCCGCACCAGTACCGCGACCGGAAAGCAGGCGAAAGCCTGGCTCAGCAAGAGCTTTCCGTCGCCTACATCGACGCGCTCGCCCGTAAATATATTCGTCCATCGGCTGGCCGCCCCTTCGGGCAGGATCACCGCCAGATCGCTCCATGTATCCCCGAGCGCAAGCCCGGATGAGCCGCGTGCGCAGGCCAGGGTGTAGGCAAACCGCGGCAGCACGACAAGCACCTCTTCGCCGCGCAGATAAGCAAATACATGCTCCTCCTGCTCAGAGGGCGAGGCGCTGAGCGCTCGATACTCGCCCTGTTCGAAGACGTCGAGCCGTTCATTGCGCAAGGCCAGCACGCGCTGCATCGCCCACAATTTCACACGGCCATCTTCGAGCGAGGCAAGCGTTTCGGCTGCCACCGCGGCGGGGTTTGCGCGCGCGAGCATCGCCGAGAGCGCCTGGCTGCGCCGCCGGTAATCGACCGGCCGTCGATTGTCCGGGTCCACCAGGCTCAGGTCCCACATCTCGGTGCCCTGGTAGAAATCAGGCACGCCCGGTACCGTCGCCTTCAGCACCATCAGCGCAAGCGAGTTGACCGCGCCAAAGCGACGCACCGGCTCAAGGAAGGCCAGCAGGTCCGCTACAAACGGGGTCTCCGAGCCACTCTCGTCCGGGGTGAGGATCTTGGCCAGAAACTCGGTCACCGCCTGGGTGTACTCAGGATTCGGCGTAACCCAGCTCACGTTGACCTTTGCTTCGCTCAGCGCCTTGGTCATGTACTCTTGCAGACGCTTGACCAACTCCGCCCGTTGGTCCGGGCTTGTCATCTCCCAGGGCCATACGCCAACAATGGTCTGGTAGATCAGGTACTCCTCGTTCGCATCCGGCGCGAGCTGTCCGCCAACCGGGCTCTTGTACTTCGCATTCAGCTGCTGCCAGGTGCGCACACGGGAAGCCCACTCGTCCGGCATTTCGGACAAAACATTGAGCCGGCAGCGCACATCTTCGCTGCGCTTGGTGTCGTGGGTGGAGGTGGTCAGCATGGTGTGCGGGGTGTGCTTCTGCCGCTTTTGATTGGCCTCGTGCAGGACTTCGGGCTTGATTCCGAAGGCCTCCATCGATGAGCCTACTTCGTTTGAGGAAATGAATCGGTTGTACACGTAGAAGGAGGTGTCTTCGACGCTCTTGGCCATCACCGGGCCGGTCAACTGCTGGAACTTCAAAGCAAAATAGAGCTGCGCCTCGCCATAGGCTTCGTCATGATCGCGCGATGGATCGCGCCCTGCGCGCCCCCCGAGCAGCAGCACGCGCTCCAGAAAATCGAATGCCGAAGCATCGAGCACCGGCGCCTGGTGCTTGGCCTTGACCACCGCGTCATGGATCACTTTGCGATCATGGTCAGAGTAGTGTCCCCGCTCATCGATGTAGGTTCGGTAAACAGGGAAACAGGCGATCGTCTCGCGTAGGACAGCTTCGAGAATTTTGTCGGTAAAGTCGCGGGCGCGCCGATCCACTCCGGCGATCTGCGAGAGCAGGTTGGTGAGCACATGGAGCTCGCTTGAAAGCGAACTGTCGAGGATCATGCGCTTGGAGTCATAAAGAATGCGCTCCGGCCGCACCCGTTCGCCCAGTACCTCGGTGTAGAAGCTGTTGAAGCGCTTCTGATTCTTCGGCTGGATGAAGAGCTGGTTTGCGAAGTGGACGAAGTCGTACCCGGAGGTGCCCTGCACCGGCCAGTCGGTCGGCAGTACTTCTCCCGGCTCAAGGATCTTTTCCACCACGCAGTAGAGCGGCAGCCGGGCATGGGCCCAGTCATGCGTTTGCACGGCATCGATGACCTGCTGCTCGATGCCGGTGCCTGTAGCCTCTTTTGCGGCTGGCCCGAAACACCGCGCGGCCACAAAAAGCTCCTGCAGGCGCACCAGGTATTCCCGCGGGTTGAACATGCCATCGCAGTGGTCGATGCGCAGGCCGGTGATCTGACCGCGGCCGAGCAGCTCGCGGATCAGGCAGTGTGTTTCCGCGAAGACGGCGGGATTCTCCATGCGCAGCCCGACCAGGTCGTTCACGTCGAAGAAGCGCCGGTAGTTGATCTGTTCCGAGGAGGTCTTCCAGGAAGCGAGCCGGTAGGGCTGGATCTCGAGCAGCTCGTGCAGCGCGTCAAAGCTGTGCGCATCGCCTTTCGTGCCGTTGATTGCAGCCGCCGCTTTGGCCAGCACCGAAGCCAGCGCAGCCGAGCGCAGCGCATCCGCCAGTTGCGGTTTCAGATCGGTCAACATCTCCCGACGCAGCGCGACGAGCGAGGGCTCGGTGGTCTCATGCGGAGGCAGCTGTTCGAACTGGCCAAGCAGTGCCCGCAGGGTCGCCGGTACACCGAACTCCGCATCCCGCTCCACGGGGAAGATAAACGGGATGGTGCGTGGCGCGATCGGCATCAGGTGATCGTAGTAAGCGATACGCGCCTTTCCTTCTGCAAACTTTACCTGGATGTTTCCGTCCTCCAGCTCTTCGCCATACTGCTTGCCCAGGATCGGCAACAGCAGCTTGTGCTGCATATCCTGTTTGAGCGGGGTCCAGTCGATGTCAAAGTAGCCGGAGTAGCGCGAGGCGCGGCCGTTCTCGAGCACATCCTGCCACCACACCGAATCGTTGCCCACACCCATGTGGTTGGGCACGATGTCCAGCAGCAGGCCCATGGCCGCCTGTTTCAGTGCGGCTGCGAAAGGCTCGAAGGCCTCCTTGCCGCCCAGCTCCGGGTTGAGCCGGTCGTGCCGGGTCACGTCATAGCCGTGCTTGGAGTGCGGCCGGGCCTCGAAGATGGGCGAGGCATAGGCGTCGCCGATGCCGAGCGTGCGCAGGTAGGGCACGATCGCCTGGGCGTGCTTGAACTGAAAATCCTCATGCATCTGCAGCCGGTAGGTCGAGCGAGGAGGGCGCGCGTCGGTATGGAGCGTGTTTTGAATGCAGTCAGTCATGATTCTTTCTTCGCGGCGTTGTTCTGGAGAGGACGGAGCGTGCGTGGGAAGCCGTTGACTGTTGGATGCATCTGCTTGCACTCGCTAGCCAAGCGCCAGGGAAAACGTTCCACGGCTATACTGGATCAGAGGCGGCGCGGCCCAGCAGCCGGCTGCGCGCAATGCAGCACCAAGACAGAAGCGAGGGAAATCTATGCCACTTTCCGGCGAAGCCATCCGCCTGATGAACTATGTTGATGATGTATCCACGACGCTGCGCCGCATCCTTGCGCTTGCCCCCACCCTGACCGCCGACGAGCGTACCCGCGTCAGCGATCACCTCAACAAGTCCGAGCCCAGCGTGACCCAGGTGCTTGCGGCGCTTGCCAAGTAAGTGAGCCTACCCGGCACCGGTTCGGTGACTGGCCTTGCTGTGGTAGGCGCTGACGCCAGGGGCAGGTGGCTCGCGCAACGCGCCGCGTCCGCCGGTTACTCGGTCATCCTGGAAGACCTGATGCCCTCGAAGAGACGCGCCGCCGCCGACCAGATCGGCACGCAGATTCGCTACGCGGCCAACGTTGAGGAAGCGGTGCGACAGGCCGATCTGGTCGTCGACTTTGTGCCGGACGAGCTTGAATCCAAGCTGGAGATCTTCAGCCTGCTCGATCGCATGGCTCCTCCGGCCACCATCTTTGCCACACCCACGCGCGTGCTCAGTATCGCCGATCTGGCCTCATGCACCTACCGGGCAGATCGCTGCTTCGCGCTCCACTTGCCGGACCTGCCGCTCCCGGAGGGCGATCTCCACCAGGCCGCTCCCTACCCGGTGCAGGTCATCCACAGGCCCGGCGTCGCCCCGACCGCACTGCGTGCGGTCGTTCTCTTCTGGGAGACCCTGGGCGCCGAGGTCACGGTCTCGATCGACCACGCGGCGCTCCCTTAGAACCGGGCTCTAGTCTGTGTCTTCGGGGCGTTTGTAGGGACCTTTGAGGTAGGCCCGGGCTTCGTTCAGGGCGCCTTGCGTGTTGTCGTTGGTCTGCACGGCTTGGCGATATTCATTGACGGCGCGATCCCGCTGGCCGGTCAGGTCGAAGATCTTGCCGAGCTGGATGTGGCTCCAGACCTCGGTCCAGCGGGGATCGCTGTCGCCGCGCAGGGCGTCCCGGTAAGCGTTGGCGGAGGCCTGGTAGTTGCGCTGGGTAAAGAGCACCTCGCCGATGCGGTAGTTGGCCAGCGAGCTGCTCGAGTTTGCAGCCAGCGCCTTCTGGTACTCGGCGAGCGCGGCTGAGAGATCGCCCTGCGCCACCATCTGCTGTCCGCGCAGGATCGAGACGCGCACCTGCATATCCGGCGTGTTCTTGAGCAGCCAGTTGTTGGGGTCTACCTGGATGTGTCGCGGCCGTCCGAAGGTATCGACGACATATTGGGAGTCCGAGCCGACGACGTCAATCCGGCGGGTCTCGGTCTTGCCATCGGTCTCGACGCGCAGCTCGGCCGGCATGTTGAACAGGTCGAGATCCTGCTGGATCTGGCCGATGGTGCGAAAGCCCTTGTTGTTGCCGAGCCGGTAGACGGAGTACTTGTCGGTGAAGACCGGCGCGCCGGTTCCGTCGAGCCACTCTGAGAAGAAGGGCAGCAGCTGCTGTTGCGACTGGGCCTCGGCAACCTTCTCGAAATCGGCGGTGCGGATGGGCTTGTCGGTGTACTGGGAGAGCGCGCCCCGCAGGATGCTGCGGAAGCTATCGTCGCCTACCTCCCAGCGGAGCATGTGGTAGACCATGGCGCCCTTCTCGAGCGTCATCGACTGAAACTCGGGCGAGAAAGCAGGCATGCGGCCCGCGCTCGAAAGCGGAATGGTGTCGTAGGCCAGCGCGCCGGCCGAGACATCCTGTACGGCCTGCTGGAGTGCGCTCGCACCCTGCGCATCTTCGAGATACATCAGCTCGCCGTAGCGAGCCATCCCGTTCGTGATCCAGGTGTCGTTGGCGGTCGCGGGGCTGATCTCGGAGCCCCACCACTGGTGGGCGATGGTGTTTGCGAGCAGGCGAAAGTCGCTCTTGTTCCCGATGCGCCCGGCCGCAACTGCGGCGATCTCGGGTGCCCAGTACGAGGGCACGGTGTCATCGGGCAGCTCGACGACGTTCAGACGGGTCGACTCGGGCAGGCCGAAGGTGCTCGTGAAGAAGGCAAACTCCTGGTTTGCGGTCTCGGCATAGGCGGCGATGGCCTGCTTGCGCGTGTCGGGGTTTGCGCCGGCGAGCGCATACACCTTGATGTTGGGCGACCCGGCCACCGAGACGGGACGCTCGAACTTGCCAGCCAGGATGGTGCCTGGAAAGCCCGGCTTGTCCCACTTGAAGTCGTACTCGGCGCCGGTGTAGGCGCTGGCAGCCGATGCAGCGGGTTTGGGGTTCTTGTCGGCCGCGGCCTTGGCTGCAGCCGCACGCGCCTGGGCCGCGGTCTGCGGCCGGGTGCGGGCGGGGGTGGCTGCCTTGGTTGCGGGGGCCGCAGCCTTTGCCGCCGGCGTGGCCGGTGTTTTCGCCGGCGCTTCCGGCTCGTGATCGTCGTCGCCGGGGCGCTTGAGCAGGATCGGTTCATCGGCGGGCGAGGCGCCGGCCGGGGCGTCTTTCTTTTCATCCGCCCGGGCCTGCGCCGCGGTCACCGTCGTCACTGCGCCGGAAGAAGGATTGGTGCTGCCGCTGCCGATGACCGTGTAGCCGGCGGGCACGTGCATGTGGATCTCCGCCGTAAAGCGGTCGGTCTGGTAGCCGCCCGCCGAGACCGGGAACCAGCGCCCGGCGTAGAGCAGGTAGCTGACCGGATCGGCGACCGAGGCAAGCTTGAGTCCCTCAACGGGACCGCCGTCGGCGGTCGTGATGGCCCCGGCGTAAGTAAATGTCCAGGTATAGCTTTGCCCTTGAACCAGCGGCTGCGGCGGGGTCACGCGCACCGTGGCGTTGGCCCCGCGCTCCCCGTTGAGCGCCTGCCCGCGGTCGTCCACCACTTTGGAGACCAGCAGCGCGCCATGCAGCTCGAAGATGGCCGCGTCTGCCGGCTGCAGCGCGGTGAAGGTCACGCGCGTGGTCGCCGACAGGGTGTGGTTGGACGGGCTGAGCTGCGCGTCGATCACGTAGCCGGTCACATCGATCAGCGGCCGGTCTGCGGCCAGCGCCCCCGGGCCGCCAAGCAGCGGTGCTGCCGCGAGCAGAAGACCCACCACGCGCGCGATGGGGCGCGTGCGCCTGAGAGCGGCAAAGCCTGCGTACGGAACGATCACGAAACTCCCTTGCTTGCCGACTGCGCCTGCGAGCCGAACGCGCCCGGCCAGCTTGTTGCCGGTGCCTGCCCGGCCCGGAAGAGGTCTCCCGGCTCGCTGTGTAAAGCTCTCATAGTATCGAGTTTCCCGCATACCGTCCGGCAGGTTACCAACGCGCAAACGATGGCGGTTGTCATGGTGTGGACGTACCGGCTGCCTGAAGGGTTGCAGCTGCGACCGACTCGATCGCCCCGCTCCCGGAGCTGGCCAGCAGCCGGGCGACCCGGTGCAGTTCCCCTCGCATCGTTTGACGCGCGGCCTCGTCGTTCAGCAGCGTGCTCAGGGTGGAGGCGACCTTCGCCGCAGTGAAATCGTGCTGGATGAGCTCGGGAACGGCGCGCTTGCCGGCTACCAGGTTGACCATAGCCACATGGGGTACGGTGACCACGCGGCTGGCGATCGCGTACGTAAGCGGGGAGACCCGGTAGACGACCAGGAACGGGTTGCCGATCAGGGCGGCCTCGACGGTCGCGGTGCCGCTGGCAACGACGCTGGCGCGGGCGTGGTGCAGGGTGGCGCGGGCGTCGTGAACCAGGGTGACGCGGACCCCAGCTTTGCTCCCGGCTGCAGCCAGCTGCCTGACCTCCTCGGTCTGTCCGGCGGATAAAGTCGGGGCGAGAGGGATCAGGAATTCGTAAGGGACCGGCTGCGCCTGCTGCAGACGCGCCGCAGCTTCCAGCATGCCGGGCAGGTTCAGGCTGATCTCCCGGGGACGGCTGCCGGGCAACAGCCCGACCCACTGCGCGGCGGGGTGGAGGCCGTACTGAGCCGCGAAGGCCTCGCGCGAGATCGATGGGGGCGGCAGCTCGGTCAAAGGATGGCCGACAAAGGTTGCGTCGACGCCGCGCGCCCGGTACCAGGTCTGCTCGAAGGGAAAGATGACCAGCATCCGGCCAACGTTGCGGCGGATCCGGCCCAGGCGATACTTCTTCCACGCCCAGACCTGCGGGCTTACGAAGAAGATGACCGGGATGCCGAGGCGCTTTGAGGCGCGCGCGAGGCCCAGGTTGACGTCGGGGAAGTCGATCAGCACGGCGACATCCGGGCGCTCGCGAGCGAGCGATTGCTTGAGCCGGCGGTACTCGCGGTAGATGCGGGGAATGTGGCGCAGGATCTCGGTGATGCCCATCACTGCGACGTCTTCTGCGCGCACGATGCGCCGGAAGCCGATCCCCTCCATGCGCTGCCCCCCGAGGCCGAAGAAGCGCGCGCCCGGCTCGCGGCGGCGGATGGCTTCGATCAGCTGCACGGCGTACTGCTCGCCACTCGCTTCGCCGGCGGAGAGGAAGATGCGCATGCGGTTAGGTAGTCCTCGAGCAGCAGGCAAGAACGCGAGGCTCCATGCCTAATCCGAGCCGAGCGCCAGCGAACGATCCGCCAGACGCGGCGCAAAAGCCTCCTGCGGCGCCTGCGTCTCCTGGTCGCGGTATTGCAGCTGGTAGAGCTTCCAATACAATCCGCGCTGTGCAAGCAGCTGCTGGTGCGGACCCCGCTCGCGCAACTGGCCCTTATGCATCACCAGAATCACGTCCGCGCGCTGGACCGTAGACAGCCGGTGCGCAATGATGACCGAGGTGCGCCCGGCGACCATCCGCTCGAGGGCCGAACGCACACGCAGCTCGGTGTCGGTATCCACCGAGGAAGTAGCCTCGTCGAGGATCAGGATGCGCGGATCGTGAGCGAGCGCGCGGGCAAAATTAATGAGCTGCTTCTGGCCGGTGGAAAGGCCCGCGCCACGCTCTTTCAACACCTCATCAAAGCCCATTGGGCGCGACTCGATAAAGTCGCGCAGGTTCACTTCGTCTGCAGCGCGCGCGATGCGCTCCTGGCTGATTGGCGAGCCCAGGCGAATGTTTTCGCCGATCGTGCCGCTGAACAGAAACGGGTCCTGCAGAACGACGCCGAAGTGCCGGCGCAACGATTTCAGATCGTGCTCGCGCACATCGATTCCGTCGATCAGGATCGACCCGCGCTGCACGTCGTAAAAGCGCATCATCAGGCTGATGATCGTGGTCTTGCCGGCGCCGGTGTGGCCGACGATCGCTGCTGTCTGGCCGGTCTCAATCGAGAAGGAAACCCCGCGCAGGATCCATTCGATCTCGTGCATCGCGCCCAGGGCGAGCGGCTCCGCGTTTGCGACCGAGCGAGCCTGCTCCGGGCTGAGTCGTTGGTAGGTGAACCAGACATCGCGGAACTCGACGCGGCCGCGCGCAACGGCCGGCTGCGCGGCCCGGGGCTGCGTGGGCGAGACGATCTCGGGCTGCGTGTCGATCAGCTTGAAGACGCGCTCGCTCGCTGCCATGGCGGCCTGGAGAATGTTGTACTTCTCCGACAGGTCCTGGATGGGACGAAAGAATCGCTGCGCATACTGCATGAACGCGACCAGCACGCCGATCGAAACAGCGTTGCGCATCACCCCGCGCCCGCCGATCCAGATCACCAGCGCGATGGCGATCGAGCTCAGGATCTCGATTGCCGGATAGTAGAGCGCGTAGGCCAGGATCGAATCCTTGAAAGCGACCTTGTGGGTTTCATTGATCGCGGCAAAGTCGTCGTAGGCACGTTGCTGCCGGTTGAAGAGCTGCACCAGGCTCATCCCGCTTACGTGCTCCTGGGTATAGCTGTTGATCCTGGCGATGGCCGAGCGAATGCGGCGGTAGGAGTCGCGCACATACTTGCGGAAGATGCGCGTGATCAACAGGATGACGGGCAGCACAGAAAAGGTGAGCAGGGCCAGCCACCAGTTCATCGAAAGCATCACCGCCACGATGCCGACGAGCACGAACACATCTTCAAAGATGGCAAAGATGCCGGAGGTAAACATCTCGTTCAGCGCATCGATATCGCTCGTCAGCCGCGTGACCAGCCGGCCGACCGGATTGCGATCGAAGAAGGCAACATGCATCCGCTGCAGGTGGGCAAAGATCTGCGCCCGCATATCGAACATGATCTTCTGCCCGGTCCACTGCATGATGTAGGTCTGCATAAACTCAAGCCCGTAGGAGAGCGTAAGCGCGCCGAGATAGATGCCGGCAATTTGCGTGATCCCGTGCGCGGCGTTGGGGCTGAGGTAGTGCGCGAGCGGCGATGGCCGGGTATGTTTTCCGCCCGGCGCGGTCATATATAGGTCGACTGCGACCTTGACCAGGTACGGCCCGAAGACATCCGCCGCGGCCTTGATCAGGATGGCCGCAAGCGACAGAAACGCGGTCCACTTATACGGATACAGATAGGTCAGCAAGCGCCGCATCAGCCGGCCGTCGTAGGCCTTGCCGACAACATCATCGTCCTGCGGAGCCGCCTGCGCTTCAGCCATGCTCGCTCTATTCTAACGGGCAGAGAGCAAAGGCGTAGGTCCTCTCCGCGGGATTCATCTCTCCCGCTCGTCCGTCCGACCGGAGTCGCCGTGATCTGACCCGTCCGTAAGGAACGGCGACCGGCCCGGACGATGATCCGGGAACCAGGGCGGTAGACAGGGACCGGCGGTCGCCTGGCGGCGCATGCACCTGAGCAGCGCGTCGGCCCGCGCGGCAGCTACCGCCGTCCCGCGCAAAGGGGGGACTACGTCCTGGACGCTGTCTCGAGCACCGCGGCCAGGACTTCGGGCCGGATGGCTTGCCGATGGCCGGCCATCGCGGCCCAGGGATCGTGCTCGAGGCGACCTCGCCAGGTCTCGAAGTTGGCCACGGCGTAGGTGGGCATGCCCTGGTCGAGCTCGCTCCAGTCCAGCGGTACGGCAACCCGCATACCGGCGCGGGCACGGGGCGAGTAGGGAGCGACGGCGGTGGCGCCGCGTTCGTTGCGCAGGTAATCGACAAAGATGCGGCCCTTGCGTGCGGCCTTGGTCATCTTGATCAGGTAGAGTGCCGGGTCGGTGCTTTCGATGGCCGCTGCTACGCCTTTGCAGAAGAGCTTGATCTGCGGCCAGGCGATGGTAGGGGCGATCGGCACGACCAGGTGCAGACCCTTGCCGCCGGTGGTCTTGACGAAGCTTTCCAGTTTTAGCTCCCGCAGCAGCTCGCGGATCGTGTGGGCGCTCGCAACCAGCTTCGGCCAGGGCAGAGCCTCGTCAGGATCGAGGTCGAAGATGAGCCGGTCGGGCGTCTCGAGTGCGTCGTTGCGCGAGCCCCAGGGATGGATTTCGAGCACCCCCAGCTGCGCCAGGGAGACAAGGCCCGCCGGGGAGTGGATCGAGAGGTACGCCTCGGCGACTCCGGTTTTTTTGTCCGGCACCGGCACGCTGCTCAGGGCTTTGGGCAGGCCCGCGCCCGCATGTTTCTGGAAGAAGCAGGGTCGGGTTGAGCCCTCCGGGCAGCGCACAATGCTCGCCGGTCGGCCCGCGACGTGGGGCAGCATGGCGCCTGCGACAGCCTCGTAGTAGAGCGCCAGCTGCTGCTTGGTCACCCCGCTTTGGGAGTCGAGCACTTTGTCTGGGTGCGTGAGCCGCGCTCCTGGAAGCAGGGCCGGCGCGCTCTTGCCCGCAGCGGTTCTCCCGCCGGGCGCGCCCTGCCTCTCGATCGCGGGGGCGGCCGGTGCCTGGTGGGGCCGCGCGAGTCGCCTTTTACCTGCTCCGGAAACGGAGCGCGCAGATGAGTGTTCTGCCTGCCCCGCGTTCGGTTTGCCTGCGGTGACGGGCACTGTCTCGGGGACGGTGACGGGAACGGCGCCGGGCATCGGCTCGTGCGCCGCGCCGCCGGGTGCCGACTCCGGGCTCTTTTCGCCGGGGCCGGCTGTGCTGTTCCTGCGCTGCCTTTTCATCGCCGGAGCGCTGTCTTCCTTGCTCACTTCCGCTGCGGCCTTGTCTTCGCGCAGGCCCTGGAAGGACGCGTGCCGGACCAGCCCGTCGCCGGTCCAGGTCGCGAATTCTACTTCGCAGACCAGCTCCGGGCGCACCCAGACCGCGTCCTTGCGAGCGAGCGCGGTGAGCTTGTTGCCGTAGGCGGACTGCGGCGTGCGCAGCGCTTCCAGCCTCGGACGCAGCATCCGCTGGGTAGCCTGCGAAAACCCGGTGCCGGTGCGCCCGCAATGAACCAGCTTGCCCCGGTCGTAGTAGCCGAGCAGCAGCGAGCCGACCCCTGGTCCACGATCGCGCGGCAACGTGAATCCGCCGATGACAAACTCCTGGCGGCGCACGCACTTCAGCTTCAGCCAGTGCTCGCTGCGGCCGCCGGTATAGCGGGACGCAGCCTGCTTGGCAAGGATGCCCTCGGCGCCGAGCGAGCAGGCCTGCGCGAAAATCTCCGGGCCGCTGCCCGCCCCTTCCACGTGCTCGCCATAGCGTATCGCCTTGCGGTCCAGTTCACGCAAAAGGCCCTCCAGCAGGGCCTTGCGTTCGCGCAGTGGCAGCCCGCGCAGGTTGTGCCCATCGAGGTGCAGCAGGTCAAAGGCGAAGTAGGTCAGCGGATGGGGCGCGCCTTCGTCAAAGGCAGCCTGCAGCGCGCTGAAGCTGGTGCCACCGGTCTGGTCGAGCACCACGACCTCGCCATCGAGGATCGCTGCGCCCACCCCAAGCGCCCCGCCGGCGTCTGCGATCGCGGGCATGCGGTGCGTCCAGTCCAGCCCATTGCGGGTGTAGAGGGTGACCTTGGGCCCCGAGGGCAGCCGCTCTACATGCATCTGCACGCGGTAGCCATCGAGCTTGAGCTCGTGAAGCCAGTCGCCGCCCGTCGGCGCACGGTGCACGGCAGTGGCGAGCTGGGGCTTCACAAAGCCGGGGAACTTCTCGTGCGGCGCGTTGGCGATCGCGGGGCTTTGCAGAGCAGCGGGTGGTGCAGCCTTGCGCGCCAGCCGCGAGCGGTTCGCAGGAGGCTTCTTGTCGGCCGGGCGCGAGTTCCAGGTGTGGTCCTCGGCGGCGGCGATCTGCTCGAGCGAGCGCTGGGTGACGACGCTGTTCGGTGCGGCCTCGGTAATCGCCGGCGCGTCGGCAGGCTGCTCGAACTCGTCATGCTCCTTGATGAGCAGCCAATTCGGCTTGGCCTCGTGCGCGGCGCGGCCGCCCATGCGCACCAGCGTCCACTTGCCGTGCAGCTTTTCGCCATGGAGCGAGAACTTGAGGCTGCCGGCGCGCAGGCCTTCGTCCACATCGCCGTGCGGCTCCCAGGTGCCCTGGTCCCAGAGCAGCACCGTTCCGCCGCCATACTGGCCCTTGGGGATGGTGCCTTCAAAGCCGCCGTACTCCATCGGATGGTCTTCGACTTCGACCGCCAGGCGGCGGTCGCGGGTGACGTAGCTGGGCCCCTTGGCGCACGCCCAGCTCTTCAGCACGCCGCGCCAGCCCAGCCGAACGTCATAGTGCAGTCGGGTGGCTGCGTGCTTCTGGATGACGAAGGGAAGCGCGGAGGGGTGGGGGCTTTTGCCGGGCGACCCGCCGGCGGGCTCGGCTGTCGTCGAAAAATCGCGCATCGCCCGGTAGCGGGCAAGCTGCTCGTCGACGGCACCGGCCGCGCCCGCCTGAGCCCGCTTCTGTTTGGCAGGCGTTGGGTAGCTTTTGTTGGCGGGGCGAGAGGGGCTCATTGCAGGCTTGCGATGCTCGCAGCCGGAAAGGCGTTGTCATGCCGCGCTCACCAGGTCCGCGCGGAAGCAGACATGTCGGTGCGCGCTCGAAGCTCAGCGCGCGCCGGCATCTCGGCCCGCGCCTGAGTCCCAGCTCACGCTTTAGAAGTGATGCAACTGCTCTTCCTGCGTTATCAGAGGTTCCGGGGTGCGCACCACCTCGCGCTCGAGCGAGCGACTTACCAGGTCTCGCGAGCCCATCCCCACAGCCAGCGCCAGCGCCAGCACGATCCCGCCAAACAAAATGCCGAACGCCAGGTCGACGATCGCGCCCCCGATCGACAGGTGATCGAGCGCCATGGCCACCGTCAGCACCATCACCAGCCACTTGACGCCCGTGCCCAGCAGCCGCGCGTACTGCAGGTTCATATTGACGCCCGAGATGAGCACGCTGCGCGAGAGCAGCCGCGCAATCAGCGTGCCCGCAAACAAGAGCACGATCGCGCCCACCACCCGTGGCACGTAGGAGAAGACATAGGCCGAGATACCCGCCTCCGACGAGCCCGCCTCAAAGGCCGAAATGCCGACCAGCACGCCCATCAGCACGAAAAACCAGAAGACGACCCGGCTCACCAGCGAGGACGGGGACTGCGCCGGGGACCACTCGGCCAGGCTTTGGTTCTGCTCAAAGCGCGCGTCAAAACGCAGCGCTGCAAGCAGGCGGCGCGTCACCCAGGCCAGCCCCGCGGCGATGGCTAAGAAGAGCACCAGCACGAGCACAAAGGCGACGATGCCGGGCAGCAGAGTGGCGATCTTGGTGATGACCCGGCCCATGGAATCCTGAAGCGACTGCGCAACCTGTTGCCACATACTCAAACTCCTTCTCGAACTCCTCGTTCAGCTTGCCTGGCCCTGCGGTAGATACCTGGTTCCTGCCGTCGATCCGGACGATCCGCACGATCCGGACAACCGGCACGACGCCTTGGCATGCCCCGTGGGGTCTCAGGGGTTGAAGCGGTCGGGCCAGCGCCAGCGGCGCACCAGGTAGGGCTTGCCATCTTCAAAGGCTTTCGCCAGCTGTTCGTGCCGCTCTGTGGGCGTCATCGGGCCCGGCGCGCTGCCCCACTGGTTGACGTAGGAGGCGACCCAGCCGAGATAGAGCGGAGTGAGCGCGCCCAGCAGGTGGGTTCGGCTGATGGTGCGCAGGCGGAAGGCCAAGGCAAAATCGTAGATGATGCGCACCCAGAGTTCGTCGGGCAGGCGGAAACGCTCCGGTGCGACCAGCGTGAGCCGCTTGAGCTCGAGCAGCGTGACCGGGGGGAGCACCAGGCCCCAGACCTCCTGGAGGCTGCGGTAGCCGAGCAGAAAGGAGTCCACCATCGGCTTGGGCTCCGGCTGGGTGGCATGCAGGGCCTCGTCCGCGATCGCGGCCGGACCGCTGCGCAGACTGGGCTGGGAGCCGCGGACCCGCTGCCAGAGCGGCGCGTTGTGCTCCATATCGGCAAACACAGAGCCGACCAGCTGCGCAATGACCGCGCTCAGCTCCAGGCCCTCGGTGCGCGCAGCGTGGCGTGCGCTCGTGGTGACCTCGGCTACGGGTGCATCAATGGTCGCGGCGACCGTAGCCGGCCAGAGGATCGAGCCGGCATTGATGTGCGCCGCGGTATGCGCGCTTTGCAGCAGCCGCGCGACCAGCCGGCCGGAGACCGCATAGTCGCTGGCCAGCGGATAACAGACGCGCTTGCCGTAGAGGGCGCGGGTAAGCGGCGCGAGGATGCTGTAGTTGAGCAGGCTGTCATAGCGACCGGAGGTGTAGACAGGCAGCACGAGCTCGGCGCTCTTGTCGAGCACAGGCATGGCCAGCGGGACGAGCGCCCCGCCGGTCAGCACCTGCAGGTCAGGATTGACGAGCACGCAGACCCTGGCCTGCGTTTCTGCCGCGAGTGCGAGCAGCGCCCTCTGGGACCCTGCTGCGAGCGCCCACGGCGTAGCCGAGGCTTCGTTTGCCGGCAGGGCGTAGGAGAGAAACCTCACCCGGCCGGGCTGGGCCGCCCCTTGCGGATCGAGCCCGGGGGGCGCGGCGAGCTCTGCGGGCGACGGGGCGTTGTCAAAGCCGGGGTAGGCGAACGTGACGCTGGCCCCGAGGCGATCGCCGAGCGTGGCTGCCTGCGCGCGCAGTGCGTCCACGTCGGTGAGGCCCGCGATGCCGACAAATACATCGCTCGGGCCTACATGGACCGAAGGTGCCGCATTCTGTACCAGCTCTTCGTGTATGGCCATCTCGTCCTTTTGTCCTTACTGTGGCAGTGCCAGGATGCCCGCAAGCGGGATGCGGACCCAGCTCGGACGATTGTTGAGCTCGTAGACCAGCTCGTAGAGCGCCTTGTCGAGCAGGTAGACGTCCAGCAGCTGGCGGAACGCGGCTTCATCCCGGGGCACAATCGCCGACTGCGCAACTGTTTGCCTGTAAGAGTAAAGATACTCGTCCACCACCGCGGCCTCCCACAGGCGGGCCCACGGCTCCAGATGTTCCACATCCTGCGGCCGACGAGCGGTATGGCGAGTCAGCGCGGCAAAGGCAGCGTAGGAGAAGGAGCGCACCATGCCGGCCACGTCCTTGATGGGCGACTGCTTGGCACGGCGCTCTGCGAGCGAACGTGCGGGTTCGCCTTCGAAGTCGAGGATGACGAAATCGCCCTTGGCGCGCAGCACCTGGCCGAGATGGTAGTCGCCGTGCACGCGAGTACGCAGCGTCCCGGCGCCCACGGTCCGGAGCGCGGCGAATTTGGCCAGGATGCCGCGGCGGCGGCTCAGCACCAGCCCCGCCAGCTCGACGGCGTCATCGGAGAGCCCGGCAAGCGAGGTGCGCAGCGTTGCAAACGCCTGGGTGGCATGGGCCAGCAGCTCGCTCTCCAGCGCGCCGAGGTAAGCGGCCTCCATCGGCTCGGCCGTGAAGGCATCGTCCTTGGCAGGCGTTGCGAGGGCCAGGTGCATCTCCGCGGTGCGCCGGCCGAGCGTGCAGGCCGCGCTGAGATAGACCCCGGCAAAGTCCTTGGCGTGCTGCATGGCGGGTGAGTGCGGATCGATGGCCGCACCGGGGCGAGGCAGCTGCGTGGCCGGGAACTGCGAGGCGCCGCAGGCTTCGTAGTAGCGGACCAGCTCGTCCAGGGTCCACTGCCAGCCGTCTCCCTCGTTCTGCACCAGGGCCTGCAGCATCGCGAGGGTGGCCGGCTCGGGGCTGACGGCCGCCGCCGCGGAGG
Source organism: Vulcanimicrobiota bacterium (assembly GCA_964658225.1). Taxonomy (GTDB): domain Bacteria; phylum Acidobacteriota; class Terriglobia; order Terriglobales; family Acidobacteriaceae; genus EB88. The sequence continues at coordinate 74,227 of CAZZYH010000002.1, forward strand.
CAGGCAAGTAGTCGATCGAGCCGCCGAAGGGCGCGATATTGCGAAACGCCGTTTGCTCGGTCAGAAAGCGGCCGATCTCGACATCCGGGTTAGCCCCGAACTGCTGCCGACGAAAGAGCTTCATGATCAGCCGGTCGCCGAAGAAGATCGAGGAGTTGCTCTGCTCCGCAGAGCTGCGCCGCGGCGGCAGGCTCGCGGCGGCCCCGCGCAGCTCGTCGAAGATGCTGCTCGGGGTGCCGCGGAGCACGCCTTGCTGCATGGGCACTTCGCTTCCGCGGGCGATGAGGGTGAGCAGCGCGGCGCAGGCCTCATCGCTGTAGATCGCGTCGGCGAGAACGCCTGTCCCGGCCGGCGAAAGGACCGCGCCTACGATCGCGCCGGGCGTGCTGTCGCGCAGCGTTTCTGCCTCTTCGTTGAGCAGGATTTTGAGCGGCAGCAGGTAGGTTTCCGGTTCGCCCTGCTGGTAGTTTACCCGGACAAAAGTAAGCGCGACGCTGGACTGCTCCGAGAGAACGCCCCAGTCCAGGATCTCGGTGCCGGCGATATGCCGGCTCTTGGCCCCGAACCAGCGCTGGCGGGGCAAAAATTCCGGCAGCAGGCGATCCTGGATGACCAGGCCGGCACTGGAAAAGATACTCTGCCAGTCCAATGCACTGCTGACGGAGAGGACCGAACTTGCGCCCTGCTCCTGGGGCTGGAGCAAGGCCGCCTCGGGCGAGGGTTGTAACTCGAGCCAGAAGAAGCCGTAAGGTCCAAGCGTGATCGGGTAAGGCTGGCGGGTGATGGTAGGAAACTCGACGTAGCCCACCATCTCGATCGGCACCATGCCATCGAACTCGGATAAGTCGAGCGTAACCGGCTGCGCGTAGCGGGATAAGTTGGCCACGCAGAGGACTCGCTGGTCCCCTAACTGCCGCACATAGGCCAGGACCTTGCGGTTCTCAGGATGAAGAAACGTGAGTGTGCCGCGGCCGAAGACAGAGAAGAGCTTGCGCAACGAGATCATATTGCGCATCCAGCTCAAGAGCGAGGAGGGGTCGCTTTGCTGGGCTTCTACGTTGATCGCCTCGTAACCCCAGACCGGGTCCATGATGACCGGCGAAAAGAGCTTTGCGGGCGAGGCGCGCGAGAAGCCGGCATTGCGATCGCCCGACCACTGCATCGGCGTGCGTACGCCATTGCGGTCGCCGAGATAGATGTTATCGCCCATGCCGATCTCGTCGCCGTAGTAGAGGATCGGCGTGCCCGGAAAAGAAAAAAGGAGGCCATTGAGTAACTCGATCCGGCGGCGGTTGTTATCGACCAGGGGGGCCAGCCGGCGGCGAATGCCGATGTTGATGCGCATCCGGGGATCGGCCGAGTAGGCGAGATACATGTAGTCTCGCTCCTCATCACTGACCATCTCCAGAGTCAGTTCGTCATGGTTGCGGAGAAAGATACCCCACTGGCAGTTCTCGGGAATGTCCGGAGTCTGCGCCATGATTTCGGTGATCGGCATACGATCTTCCTGCCGAAGCGCCATGTAGATGCGCGGCATCAGGGGGAAGTGGAAAGCCATGTGGCACTCGTCGCCATCGCCGAAGTAAGGCCGCACGTCGGCCGGCCACTGGTTGGCCTCGGCCAGAATCAGGCGGCCTTCATAGTCGTCGTCGATCGCCTTGCGGATGGCCTTGATGGCAAGGTGCGTCTCGGGCAGATTTTCGCAATTGGTGCCGTCGCGCTCAATCAGGTAAGGGATGGCATCCATGCGCAGCCCGTCGACACCCATGTCGAGCCAATGGCGCATAATGTTGATCACTTCCTCGATGACGCGCGGGTTATCAAAGTTCAGATCAGGCTGGTGGGAGAAGAAGCGGTGCCAATAATAGGCCTTCGCGACCGGGTCCCAGGTCCAGTTCGATTTTTCCGTGTCGGTAAAGATGATGCGCGCGTCCTGGTATCGCTTGTCTGTTTCAGACCACACGTATATGTCGCGCTCAGGCGAGCCTGCGGGCGCGGTGCGCGCGGCCTGAAACCAGGGATGCTGGTCCGACGTGTGGTTGATCACCAGCTCAACCATCACTTGCATGTTGCGATCGTGCGCGGCGTTGAGAAAGGTCTTAAAGTCGTCAACCGTACCGTAGCTCGGATTTACGGTGAGATAGTCCGAGATATCGTAGCCATCGTCCCGCAGAGGGGACGGAAAAAAGGGAAGCAGCCAGAGGCAGGTCACACCGAGATCCTGCAAGTAGTCGAGCTTCGAGATCAGCCCGGGGAAGTCGCCGATGCCATCGTTGTTGCTGTCAGCGAACGCGCGAACGTGAAGCTCGTAGATGATCGCGTCTTTGTACCAGAGTGGGTCCGACGCACTGCCTTGCCGCTTCAAGCCTGCCTCCTGCTGGGGTTGCCCTACAGCTCTGTTACGCGAAATATGTGTGCAGGGGCTATGTCGGGGTCGAGGGAAACATAGTTGCGCGGTCCCTGCCACTGATAGGTCGTGCCACGCAACAAGTCTTCCACGTGATAAGTCGAAGCATCGGTCAGGCCGAGCTTCTCCATCCACAGATACGTGAAGCCCGTCTGTCGCTGCGCCGGGTCGAGGTTGACGATGGTGAGCACGACGTTGGCGCCGTCGGGCGAACGCTTGCTGTAGCAGACCAGCTGCGGGTTATCGATCGAGTGGAAGTGGAGGGACGCATCCATGGCCTGCAGCGCGGGATTCTCGCGCCTGGCCCGGTTGACCGTGCGGATGAGCGGCGCAATGCTGGCCGGGGATCCTCGATCCCAGTGCTTCAACTCGTACTTCTCCGAGTTCAGATACTCCTCGCGCCCGGGGCCGAAGGGCGTGTCGTCCAATAACTCGAAGGCCGCGCCATAGATTCCGTAGTTGCCATTGAGCGTCGCCGCGAGCACCAGGCGCAGCGCGAAAGCCGGGCGCCCTCCGGTCTGCAGGTTGAAGGGCAGAATGTCTGGCGTGTTCGGCCAAAAGTTCGCGCGAAAATACTCGACCTGCGCGGCTCCGGCGGCAGTCTTCTCGGTAAGCTCCTTGGCATAGCTTTCTATCTCGGCCTTGGTCGTGCGCCAGCAGTAGTAACTATAGGATTGCGAAAATCCTAACTTGGCGAGCTGCTCCATCACGCGCGGCCGGGTAAATGCTTCGGCCAGAAACAGCGCATCCGGATACTGTTGCTTGACCGAGGCGATGGCCCACTCCCAGAAGCCGAACGCTTTGGTGTGCGGATTGTCGACGCGAAAGATGCGCACGCCCTGCCCGGCCCAGTAGAGAAAGATATCGCAAAGCGCGTCCCACATCGCTTCCCAGTCTTTCGACTCGAAATCGATGGGATAGATATCCTGATATTTTTTGGGAGGATTTTCCGCGTACTGGATCGAACCATCGGCGCGCTTCTTGAACCATTGCGGATGCTCTTCCACCCAGGGATGATCGGGCGCGCACTGGAAGGCGATATCGAGTGCAAGTTCCATGCCCCGGGCCGCCGCATTCTCGCGCAGATGCTGAAAATCCTCAAGCGTGCCGAGCTCCGGCAGAATCGCGGTGTGGCCACCTTCAGCCGCGCCGATGGCCCATGGACTGCCCACGTCGCCCGGCTCCGCGGTGACCGCGTTGTTCTTGCCCTTGCGGAAGGATCTGCCGATAGGATGGATGGGCGGCAGGTAGAGCACATCAAAGCCCAGGTCCTCAACGTAGTCCAGTTGCGCCTCTACATCGCGAAAGGTGCCGTGGACGCCGGGAGTCGGCGAGGTCGAGCGGGGAAACAGCTCGTACCAGGTCGAGTAGCGGGCGCGCTCGCGGTCGACCACCAACTCGAGCTCGCGCACATAGCGGGTCTCGAGCTGCGTGTCTGGGTAGCGCGCCATGACCTCGGCCAGCTCGCGCGACAAGGCGACCTCGTTGCTATCGGCGGCCGCTCCGCGCGGCTT
>CAZZYH010000003.1:0-68538 GCA_964658225.1 Vulcanimicrobiota bacterium
CCCGCGGGCGGGCAGCATGCCGCGGAACGCGGCCAGGCCGCTGGGTCCGGGCGGCGGGTGTTGAGGTGCATTTCGAGAGCCGCGGCGCGAGCCTGCTTGGCTTCGTAGGCAGACCAGGCCTGGTCCGAGATCAGGCCGAGTCTCCGGCCGTGCGGCGTAAGGCGCCGGTCGGCGTTGTCGATGCGCAGGTGGAGGCGGAACTCGGCGCGCGAGGTGAACATGCGATACGGCTCGTTGGTGCCCTTGGAGATCAGGTCGTCGATCAGGATAGCGGTGTAGGCCTCGGTGCGGTCGAGAGTGAAGGTGGGGGCGGGATGCTGCACCTCGGCGGCGCGCAGAGCCGGGTCGACCGCAGATGCTTCGCCGGCGCCTGTGAGGAGAGGCTCTGCCGGGGAGACCGCCGCCCCGCCTCCGGCATCGAGCAGGCTGGAGCCGGCTGCCTGCGCGTCTCGCGACAGTGCCGCGGCAGAGGGCCGGGCAGCAGGTATTTGCGCCTGCGGGGCTCCTGCGACCTGCAGCGCGCCTAGTTCGGGCGCGGCCGGGACGAGCCCTCCCGGGGACGCCGTTGCCGGCTCGCTTCGCCGCTTGGCGTGCCGCGCGGCCAGCGCGGCGTTGATGCCGGCCATCAGTCCCTGGCAGGCTGCCTCCTCGTAGCCCGACGTTCCGTTGATCTGCCCGGCGAGGTAAAGACCCCGGAACTTCTTTACGCCGAGCGAACGGTCCAGCTCGGTTGGATCGATGGCGTCGTACTCGATGGCGTAGCCGGGCCGGAGCATCTCGGCCTGCTCGAGGCCGGGAATCGAACGGACGATAGCGGCCTGGACCTCCATCGGCAGCGAGGTGGACATGCCGTTGACGTAGACCTCGTGGGTGTCCAGGCCCTCCGGTTCGAGGAAAAACTGGTGGCTCTCCTTATCGGGAAAGCGGACCACCTTGTCTTCGATCGACGGGCAGTAGCGAGGGCCGATCGCCTCGATCGCCCCGGAGTACATGGGGGAGCGATGCACATTGTCGCGGATCAGCCGCATGGTCTCGGGCGTGGTGTGGGCGATGTGGCAGGAGATCTGCCGCAGCGGTGGCGCGGTCGTGCGGGCGCTGAACAGGGTCGGGTCCGGATCGCCGGGTTGCTCTTCAAACCGGGACCAGTCGATGGTGCGGCCATCCAGGCGCGGAGGGGTCCCGGTCTTGAGGCGGCAGGAGCGCAGGCCGAGACGCTTCAAAGCTTCGCCCAGCAACACCGACGCGGGTTCGCCGGAGCGGCCCGCCGGGTATTGCTCCTCGCCGCAGTGGATCAGGCCGTTGAGGAACGTGCCGGTGGTCACGATGGTCGAGAGGGCGCCGATGATGCGGCCGTCGCGGAGCTTTAGGCCGCAAACCACCGGCGCCTGGGTCAGAAGGCCCTGCCGCGCCGGGGCAGGACCATCCGCAGGCCCTTGGTTTGCGTCCGGCAGGGCACCGTCCCGTTCGCGGCCCTGCGGATGGGCGCGGCCATCGCTTTGTCCCTGGTCGCGGTGGCGATCCTTCCCGGTCGCCTCGGCAGCATCGGCAAAGTCAGCAAAGAGGAGGTCGACTACCTCGGCCTGCCTGATGTGCAGGTTGGGCTCGTTCTCGAGCAGCCGCCGCATGGCCACGCGGTAGAGGGCCTTGTCGCACTGGGCGCGGGGGCTCCAGACGGCCGGTCCGCGCGAGGTATTGAGCAGACGAAACTGGATCCCGACGGAGTCGGCTACCTCGCCCATGATGCCGCCGAGGGCGTCGATCTCGCGGACCAGGTGCCCCTTGGCGATGCCTCCGATGGCAGGATTGCAGGACATCTGCGCCATCAGGTCGAGGTTGAGCGTGAACAGGGCGGTGCGGAGGCCCATGCGCGCCGAGGCCACGGCAGCCTCGCAACCGGCGTGGCCGGCCCCGACGACGGCTACATCGTACTGTTCGGTGTAGGTCATGGACGTCCCTCCTACATTGTAAGCAATGGCGTCTTTGCGCCGCGCCCTGAGGTGCGATGCCGGCCTGCCGGTACAATCAGAAGTCGATGCCAAGCCAACCGATGCTGGTGGTGCACGGCGGCGCCTGGGCGATTCCTGATGCGCTGCGCGCGGCGCACGAGCGGGGTGTCCGCGCGGCGCTGGTCGCCGGTTCTGCTCTGCTGATGCGCGGCGCCTCCTCGCTCGATGCCGTCGAAGCGGCCATTGCCGTGCTCGAGGACGACGAGACCTTTGACGCCGGGCGCGGCGCCTTTCTCACCCGCGATGGGCGGGTGCAGCTGGATGCGCTGCTGATGGATGGAGCGACGCTGCGTGCCGGCGGGGTGGCCTGCGTGGAGCGGCTGCGCAATCCGATCCGCGCGGCCCGGCTGGTGCTTGAGCAGAGCCCGCATGTCTACTTTGTGGCCGAGGGGGCGGAGGCCTTTGTCGCCTCGCTCGGCATGCCGCTGATCGAGAACAGCGAACTGGTGGTCGAGCGCGAGCGGATGCACCTGGCCGAGGCGCAGCGCAAGGCGCAGGCCGGACTCCCGGACCTTACCTTTGCCGGCCCGGGTCTTGCTTCGCATGACACCGTCGGAGCGATCGCGCTCGACACGCAGGGCAACCTGGCCGCGGGCACCTCAACCGGCGGAACGCTGAACAAGACGCCGGGTCGGGTAGGCGACTCCTCTCTGATCGGCTGCGGCTGCTATGCCGACAGCGCGAGCGCAGCCACCTCGCTCACGGGGTGGGGAGAGCCGATCATGAAACTGGTCCTGGGCAAGTGGGCGGTGGACCGGGTAGCCGGCGGGGAGACGCCGGAAGCAGCGGCCGGGGCGGCGATCCGTCATCTGCAGGACCGGCTCGGCGGCCATGGAGGCATCATCCTGCTGGGCCCGGATGGCCGTGTGGGCATTGCGCACAACACGCCGGCCATGGCGTGGGGGGTGGCCGATGCGGGTGGGCTGCGCACCGGGCTGCGCGCCTGAGTGCACTGCCGGCGCGCGCAGCCCGCTGCCCGGGGCGAGAATGCAGCCCGCTGAATGACGCGTGAACCTTTCGCAAAAAATCTGGACGGAGTTCGTTGCCATAATGCTCGTTCTTGCTTCTGCCTCGCCACGCCGGCACGACCTGCTCAAGCAGGCTGGTTTTTCGTTCTCGATCCAGGCCGCCTCGCTGGTCGAGGAGCAGCGCCCTTTCGAGGACCCGGTCGCCTATGCGCTCCGCCTGGCCCGAGAGAAGGCCGAGGCGGTCTTCGCAACCATCAGCGCGCGCCTGGCCCCGGTCGAGAGGGAAAGCCTGCTGGTGCTCGGCGCGGACACCGTGGATCTCGCGCCCGACGGCTCCACCCTGGGCAAGCCGGCCGATGCCGAAGACGCGGCCCGCATGCTGGCCCTTCTGGCGGGCGCGACCCACCGGGTCATTACCGGGGTGTGCCTCCAGTCCCGGGATCGTACAGAGGCAGCGGCCGAGCTCACCTACGTCACCATGCTGGCCCTCTCCGCGCGGGAGATTGCCGACTACGTCGCCCTCGGCGAGCCTTTTGGCAAAGCCGGAGCCTACGCGATCCAAGGCTATGCTGCTCGCTGGGTGCCGCGCGTCCATGGCTGCTACTTCAACGTGGTGGGCTTGCCTGTATCGCTGGTCACCTCCATGCTCCATTCCGCCGGGTGCCTGCACTAGGAGAAGGAACCGCGCCCGAGCGGGCTTGCCAGCACGTAATCAAGGAGATACGTTCGCGCCTGATGGGTGATTTCTCTTTTGAGTGTGGCAAAACTGCAACACACGGAAGCGGGATGGCGGCGTTACTCTGTCGTCTGGGAGTTGGAGTTAACGCTGCCTTAAGGTCTGCCTGGCAGCACAGAAGAGCCAACTAGCCCCAGGCGGGATCGTTGCAGGAAGCTGGATTTTACGAGCAGACCATTGCTGCCCCTCTTGCCTTTTCCGGCATAGGGCTTCATAGCGGGGCTCCCGTATCGATGCGTATGCTCCCCGCGACCGCGGGATCGGGCATCGTGTTTCGCCGGACCGACCTGGACAACTTCGAGATCCCGGCCACGGGCCGCAATGTCGCCAAGGTGAGTTACGCGACCAGCCTGATGCGGCAGGGCGTGCTGATCTCGACCACCGAGCACCTGCTCTCGGCCTGCATCGGCATGGGGGTAGACAACGTCATCATCGAGCTGGACAATCTGGAGCTGCCGATCCTCGACGGCTCGGCCCGTCCCTACGTGGAAGAGTTCTTGCGGGCCGGGCTGAAGGTCCAGCGCCGCCGGCGAGAGTACCTGCGCATCCTCAAGCCGGTCGAAGTGCGGGAAGGAAACAAGTTTATCGGGGTCTACCCCGGCGCGGGATACAGTATCTCCTACCAGATCGACTTCGCCCGGCCAATCGGCCGGCAGGGATTTTCCGTCGACCTGGCCAGTCGCAGCTACGACAAGGAGATCGCATCGGCGCGCACCTTCGGCTTCAAGGAAGACGAGCAGAAGCTGCGGGATATGGGGCTGATCCGCGGGGTTTCTGATCAGAGCGCCATCATCGTCACGCGGCACGGTGTGCAAAACGGACCCTTGCGCTTTGAAGATGAGTTTGTTCGCCACAAGGTCCTCGACCTGATCGGCGACCTGGCCCTGGTAGGGCACCAGATCCTGGGGCGGGTGGTAGCCGAGAGGGCCGGCCATGCGATGCATACGGCGCTGGTGTCGCGTCTGCTGAAGGATCGCTCGGCTTGTACGCTGGTGACGATGGCGCCGGCCAAGGTGACTCGCGGGCTAGCGGTTCAGTTAGCTACGGCGTAGGGTCGCCTCCGCGCCTCACGAGCCTCCCACCACGGTTCCTTGCCGGCAGGGCTACCGCGCGGTCTTATTGCTCCACCCGGTGGAGAACCACGGGAGTGCTGCTTGGAAAGCGCTGGTTGGGATTTCTGGAAGGGTCTGAGCCGTCGGGCGGGGGTCCGATAGCAGGCCGCGCACCCTTGGGCGCTGGTGGCTGCGAGAGGTCAAAGCCAAGCTGGACGGTGCGCTGCAGCTCGATCTGGTCTCCTTCGATGGTGCCGGAGTAGGTATTGTTCCCCGCCTTGAAGAAGACGCTGCGGCCATCGACCTTGCCGTCCGTAATCGGGATGGCCGCGTCGCTTCCGCCGAAGAACCCTCCGCCCCCGCCTTCCATCGTCCCGGTCAGCGCGCCGCCATCCTGGTGAAGCGTAAAGACCATGGCGCCGTCGCCGGCAAACAAGGCGAGCAACCCGGTGGCCCCGCCCGATCCCACGATCGGCCTCCACAGCCCGGTGAGCCCCGGGCCGGCAGGCACCTCACGCCTCCAGGCAGGCACCTGGGGGCGGAGCGCGGTCTGCTTTGTCGCGATGGTGACAGCGGCCGAGGTAAGCCCCGGAGACGACGCCTCCACGCTGAGGTTGCCCGCCACCTTGCCGGATTGCACGATCGCCAGGCAGTAGCCGCAGAACGCCTTGCGCACGGCTCCTCGGTCCGATGCGTGATCGGTAGGGTCGCCATTGCCGACACCGATCAGTTTGCCGGCGCCGCCCACGCGGAACTTCACAACATTGTCCGTGACGGGTACGACGCGGCCTTGCGCATCCTGCACCTCGACCGAAAGCATGGCCACATCCTCGCCGTCGGCGCAGAGTTCCCGGCGGTCTGCGCGCATCACCAGCCTGGCGGCAGCAGTGGTGGTTTCTCGCTTTTTCGTCAGCACCACCCGGCCGCCCTTGGAGCCTCGCGCTTCGAGCGAGCCCGGGGTATAAGCCACCACCCAGAACAGGTGAGAGTCTTTCTTCACAGCCTTCGCGCCCAGGCTCTTGCCGTTGAGCAACAGTTCGACGCTTTCCAGATTGGCATAGACCCAGACGGCAATCTCCTGCCCCTCCATCCCCTCCCAGTTCCAGTGCGGAAACAGGTGCAGGACCGGCTGCTCGGTCCACCAGGACTGGTAGTAGAAGAAGGAATCCTTCGGGAAGCCGCAGGTGTCGAGGATGCCGTACTGCGAGCTGATATTGGGCCAGCCGTTCGGCGAGGGCTCGCCGCGATAGTCAAAGCCGGTCCACACGAAGCCGCCGGCGAGCCACTCTCTGGAGTTGCAAAAGCTCCACCATCCCTCGGCCGAGGCGCGGCCCGTGGTCGTGTACGGATCGTAGCTGCCGACATAGCCTTGTTCAAAATCGGTTCGATAGATGCCACGCGTGCCCACCGCGCTGACCGTCTCGGTGCCGATCACGGGTTTGTCCGGATGAGCCTTGTGGTAGGCCTCCGCTTCGGGGTCCATGTAGTTGTAGCCCATCACATCGCACTCGACCAGGCCGCCCACGCCGATCGCGCGAATGGGAGCAATCGATACCGGCCGGGTGCCATCGTGCAGGGTGGCGACGGCTTTCATCGCGGTGAGAATGTGCAGGCCGGTCTCGGTGTTCGCCTGGCCTTCCTCATTGCCCATCGACCACATGAAGACGCTCGGATGGTTGCGGTCGCGGCGCACCAGGTCGCCGAACTGGGCCAGGCCCTCAGGATTGGACGACATCATGCGCGTCTCATCAAAGACCAGGATGCCGAGCTCGTCGCAGGCATGCAGCAGCTCGGTCGTGGGAGGATTATGCGAGGTGCGTATCGCGTTACAGCCCATCTCCTGCAGTCTGCGGATGCGATAGGTATGCACCGCGTCCGGCAACGCCGTGCCCAGCCCGGCGTGGTCCTGGTGATTGCAGGTCCCCTTGACCTTGACGGACTGGCCGTTGAGAAAGAACCCCTTCTCGGGATCGAACTCGAGGGTGCGTATGCCGAACGGGGTTTCAGAGCGATCGACCGTCTGGCCCGCCGTACTGACCTCGGTGACAAGCCGGTAGAGATTGCGCTGCTCGAGCGACCAGAGCAGCGGACCTTTGAGCGTGGCTGCCTGCGCGCAGGTTTGCTCATCCGCGGCTGCGATCGGGAGCAGAGCCGAGGACACCTGGGCGACGACTTTTCCGGCGGGGTCAAGAATGGTTGCGCTCACCCGTACCTTGCGCGCTTCTCTGCCCAGATTTTCTACCTCGGTGCGGATCGCAAGCCTCGCCTCGCCGTTCCTGACCTCCGCGGAGACGAAGCTGCCCCACTGCTTGACCCGCACAGGGTTCGTCTTTACCAGCCAAAGATGCCGATAGATCCCGGCGCCTTCATAAAACCAGCCGTCACTGAGGGAGGCGTCGACGCGGATCAGCAAGACATTGCGCTGGCCGGGGTACACGAAGTCGGTTACATCGAAGTGAAATGGATCGTAGCCGCCGCTGTGCACGCCGATGTAAAAACCATTGAAGACGACCATCGTCTCGCGGTACGCACCATCGAATTCGAGCGTGAACCGCCGGCCCCGGTCGGCGGCAGGGATTTCAAAAACGCGGCGGTACCAGCCTACGCTGGTCTCCGGATAATTCCGCCCCAGGGGATAAAAGCCCTTGCTGGACAAGGCAGGATCGTTGGTAAAGGGGAGCTCGATGGCCCAGTCGTGGGGCAGGTCGAGCTCGCGCCAGTCGCTGTCATCAAAGGCCGGTGAACTGGCAGCGATGAAATTGCCCGTCTTCTGAAAGTTGCCCGACCTTCCCCCGCCGTAGCCCATATCCTTGGCGGGATCGTGGGCATGGCCGAAGTGGAAGCGCCATCCGAAGTCGAGCAGCAAACGATCGCGGCCCACGCCGGCCGGGGTCGGTCTTTCCGCCGGCTCTAGAGCTTCATGCTCCTCCGCATGCACAGAAGCCGCGGACCCGACCGGCCCCAGTCCCTGGACCGCCACCGCTGCGGGTGCAAGCAAACCGGCTTTCAGCACATCCCGCCGCGATAGCTCCTTCATCGACCCTCTCCCCCGTAACTCGGACCCGGGCTCAGACGGCTCCGCGCCAACTCGGCGGGGACGCACGCGCCGCATCGAAAACGACGCCGAGTATAACCCCGCAGCGTGTCGATACACCATCCCTGCAGACAGCGCTGCGCCCTATCCCTGCTGTGGGCCCGCACAGCGTAGACCGCGCGTTGCCCGGCCTCCGGCAGCGCGGAGAGGCGCAGGAGGTTGTCGGACCGATCCCCAACGTTGCAGATCGGAAGCGGGATCGACTCCGAGCGCAATGGCATCGCGCATGGCGGCCCGCCCCGGCGGGAGCGGGCGCGCCACGCCTAGCACCGCTTGCAGGCGGGCGCGCCGCTTTGCGCTGCTGACGGGGGAACATCATTGGCGGGGTTCTTGTCGAAGAAGCCGTTTGGCTTCAGCAGGAACCCGATGTACGCCGTCGGCATGACCGGAGCGTCTTCCGGGCGCGGGATATGTGTGTGCCCGAAGGTGTACCAGAAAACCACGTCTGTATTTTCGATCGGACGGTCCGACGCAATCCACCGGGGCAATCCATCGCCGCCCGCGCTCTGATTGGGGTAGTCGCCTGCTGCATAGCGCTCATCGGGATGAAAGGGCGTAACCCAGACATGGTGATCCACAAAGCCGGCGCGCTTGCGCCACCAGGCCTGCTTTGAGGCAAACGGTATCGCGTTGTCACCGGCCAGGAACTTATAGCCGACGGGCTCGCCAAGCGCATTTGTAACAGATGGATTGACAAACTTCCAGGCCCTTCCGGTCTCCAGAGAAAGATGTGCGCAGGCCTCGGATTCGGTCCTGAGCGGCGTTGCCTCGACGTGGAACGCGTTCATGAAAGGATTGTTTTGATCAAGCGCATCGGCGACCACATCCAGCCGCTGTACCGTGTTGTGCCGGCCATCGATGCCTACGTCGAGCCGCATGTTGAAGAAGTGCTGGTGATTGGGCGCATAGAGCAGCGGCGCGACCATCGCTCCGTGGATGAGCTTTTCACCCTCGCGGGCCGCGCCGAGCGAAAGGATGCCGGTCAACTTGATCTCAAAACCGATGTTGCCATCCTGGTAGAAATACCAGAAAAAACCGTACTCGTAGTTCTCCACCGTTGAGACTGAAGAGACCACGAGCCGCCGGGAACGGCGTACCTCCGGCGCATCGGCCAGGCGCCGGTCGGTGTGTTTCCACAGGATCCCGTAGTCCTCTTCGTGAACGCAGATCGCATTTTCGATGCGGAGCGGGCCGCCCCGGCTGTCGCATAAGTGGGCGTCCAGATATTCGATGTGGCCGAGACAATCGCAGCCCAGCCGCAGGCTGTTCGCGCACATGCCCATTCCATACTCACCCACGTCAAAGGCATTCTTCCTGGCCTGGGTCGGCCGCGGATCCCCGTAGGGCACAACCATTTCGGTAAGGGAGGCTCGGTAGAGAATCGGCCGGGTGCGGCCCTGGTCGACATAGCGCACATCCTGGATCGTCAAACCTTCGCGCGCGTTAAAGCCGATGAGAAACTCCCATTTCTGCCAGGCGATGTGGTGCCCGTTGAGAGTGAAGCTGGGGCCTGCGGGCTGCGTAATCAACAAAGGCTTGATGCTGTCGCGGAACTCCGCGACCCGGGCGGCGGCGTAGTCTGCCGGCAACGGAGGCAGGGGCCACTGGCCGTACTCCTCCACGCGGATCACTTGCATGGAATTGATGTCCACGACCGGGCGAATGCCTTCAATCGGACGCGCGTAGCCGTTGTCGCCGGGCTCGGAGCGTAAAAAGCAAAGCGGCCGTGCGATCCGGCGCGTCGCATCCTCCTCGCTTCCGTAGTTGCCCGAGCTCCAGATATCGACCATGACCAAGGAAGGATCGCAGACGCCGTAGTGCCGCTCGAGCGCGGCGCGAAATTCCGGACTTGCAATCACCGCCGCCTCGCACTCCGCCATTTCATCGAGAGAAAAGGTCGGCTGCGCGCCGGCCGGCATCTGCTTCACTACTTCGGCCCGGCCGGCGGAGAGATCGACCAGCGCGTGGCTCCCGCGATTCTGCTTGTTCTCGAATAGGACCGCTTCCGCCTTCCGCGCCGGGGCCTTGCCCTGTGGCCACGCGTACACGTCGTCCTTGGGCGGCTCGTGCAGCATAATGCTGATGATGCGGGTATGGGCGGTGAACGAGTCCAGCGTTTTGAGCAGGGCTACGGCCTCCTCGACTTCGATCGCAGATAGTGGTTCCAACGGATGCAGCGGCATGCGAACTACTCCTAGCCTGGTACGAAAGGATCATGTTGCAAGAGCAAGAGACCGGCATCGAGCAGTGTGCGAGCCGGTTCAGAGGGCCGACCAGGGGGCCCGGTATGGGGGCGCCAGGAAGGCCGACGCGCGTGCAGAGCCGCGAAGCAGCCGGGCAGTGGCGCTGTCCCACACGAGGGATTCCTGGCTGCGAATGGCGACGTTTCCGAGCATCAGACTTTCGACGATCGGCGCTTCAAAAGTGTAGTTCGCGCTCGCCGGCGCTGCTCCGCGGCAAGCCTGGATCCACTCCAGGTAATGCTCGGCGCTGGCGGTTGTGGCGCTCGGCCCGAGCTCCGGCCTCAATGCCTGGAAGGGTAGATCCGGGGGCGTCAGTGCAGGCATGGCAGCCGATAGAGTGCCGTCGGGCGAAAGCAGCCGCGGCGCCTGCGCCATGTATCCGGTCAGCAGTTTGCCGCCTTCGCCGGTGTAGAGAATTCCTTCTCCGCCAACTCCCATCTCCACATCGCCGGCCAGGCCCGCCGGGCGCTCCGGCTTGATCCCGCCGTCGTACCAGTGCAATGCAACGGCAGGCTTGCTGCCCCGCGCCGGGAAGCGGTAGTGCAGTATCGAGGCAACCGGATAGCAGTCCGGAAAGAGCTCTGTGGAGCTCGCGTACACGCTCTCGGCCGGTCCCAATTCGAGCGCCCGCACGATGGTGTCGAATCCATACTCCCCCATGTCTCCGATCGCACCGCAGCCATAGTCATACCAGGCGCGCCAGACAAAGGGCAGATACGCACGACTGTAAGGCCGGTAGGGCGCCGGACCAAGCCACATGTCCCAGTTCAATCCCGCCGGAACGGGCTCAGTGACGGTCGGCGTAGCGAGCCCCTGCTTCCAGAAGGCTGAGGCGCGGGTGGTCCAGATATCGACCCGGCTGATTGGACCGATCTCGTTGCCCTGGAGCATCTTGATGACACGACGCGATTCAGCGGTCTGCGAGTTGAAGATAGAGACCTGCGTGGCTCGACCCGTCTGTTGCGCAACCTGCGCCATTTGCCGGGCTTCCTCGACGCTATGGGCCATCGGCTTTTGGCTGTAGACGTGCTTGCCGGCGCGCATGGCTGCAATCGAGATCAGCGCATGCCAGTGGTCAGGCGTGCTGACGACCACTGCATCGAGATCTTTCTCCTTCACAAGCAGTTCGCGAAAGTCTTCGTAGGCGGAGCATCCAAGATAGCCAGCCTTGCCGGTTTGTTTTGCGTAGAAGGTATTGGTGATCGATTGCGCAAGGTCGCGGCCGGCGGTAGGGCCGGCGAGCCTGGAGCCCCAGCCTGGGTCCTGGAGCAACAAGCGTACCTTGCCGCGTAACTCGTTCGGACCCCATTCAAGATAGTCGCTGCTCTGGCGATTGACATCGCATACCGCGACGACCTGCACTTCAGGCATGCGGAGCAGATCGATGAGTACGCGCAGGCCCTGGGAGCCGACCCCGATACAGGCGACCGTGAGCTTGTCACCGGGCCTGGTGGCGCGCATAGGGAGAGCACTGCGCGCCGTCAGTAAAGACCCGGCAGTGAGTCCTGCGGTGTAAAGAAAGTCACGACGTGTCGGACCTTGCATGTACATACGTCCTTGTTTGAAGGCACGCTCCCCCCTTGCTTTTCACAGGCGGGCACTCCATCAACTTATGACAATGTCTTGAGGTAAGCCAAGAGGTGATTGATTTCCTGCGGTGTCAACTGCCCTTTCAAGCCGCGCATCTTTCCTTTGCCGTTCAGGATAATGGTGCGCACCGAGGCAGCGTTGGGACTCTTCATTTCGCCATAGAGGCTCGGGCCAACCAGGGTGGCTCCGGGCAGCACCGAGTGGCAGAGGGCGCAGTGCGCCTGGTAGACCAGGGCGCCTGCCTGGATCTTGCTGGCCGGCGGGTCTGCGGCCGGTGCGCCGGCATGTGTCTGCTGCGCGGCCAGGAGTGCCGCGCTTGCACACACTGCGGCGAGAAACAAAGCGACGACCCTCATAGCACTCCTCACGAGACAAGATCCCCTGCGAGCCGCAGCAAGGGCCGGGTAGAGCGCGGTGACACGGCCGAGCGTCCACGCATGGCAGCCAGGCAAATCCGGCGCCGCATAGCGGAAGGCGCAAAAACGCTGGCGCGCAAACGTTTGGCTGACGCTGCAAAATATTCCACATGCGCGGGCGCATGTCAACCGGGAAAGCGGATTGGCTGTTGATAGCGTTTGCAAAGGCGTGCTACAGTGCAGCAGGTCGAAGGGTAGACAAGCTGTTGCTCATCCAGCCAAGGGGACTTGCACGATGGCGGTTCTGATGGTGGATGTTGCACGGCGAGCGGGAGTGTCGGTAACCACCGTTTCGCACGTGATGAATCAAACCCGTCCCATTGCGCCCGCGACCCGCGCGCGCGTGATCAAGGCCATCAAGGATCTGCACTACTACAAGAACAACTCGGCCCGCCTGCTGGTGCGCGGCCACAGTGACACGATCGGCTTGATCATCTCCGACATAGAAAATCCCTTCCTGCCGGAGCTGGTCAAGAGTTTTGAACGCGCGGCCACAGCGGCCGGCCTCGAGTTGCTGCTGGGCATGACGAATTACGAGCAGAAGAAAGGCGAGGCTGCCGTCCGGCGCATGATCGAAAGCCGGGTGCGCGGTGTGGCGGTGATGACATCGCAACTGGATGGAGAGTTGATCGAGCGGATGTTGCAGGCGCAGTTGCCCGTTGTCCTGCTCGACGCCACGCGCCTGGGACGCCTGCGCGGAAGCCTCTCGATCGATTATTCAGCCGGCATCCTGCCGGCCATCGAACACCTTTACGGGCTGGGCCACCGGGAGGTGGCCATGATCCACGGCCCTCTGCACGTAGTCTCCGCTTCACGCTACTTTGAACTGGTACGCGAAGCCATCCGCGAGTTCGGAATGAAGTTGCTGGGAGCAATCGAGGGAGATGGCGGGCCCGAGAGCGGGGCACACGGGGCGCACGTATTACTCAGCACCAAGCGACCGCCGACCGCCATCCTCTGCGGTAATGATCTCACTGCGATCGGCGCGCTGGGCATGGCTATGCGGCTCGGCAGGCGCGTCCCTGAGGACGTATCTATTCTTGGGTGCGACGATATTGCGATGGCCGGTTATAGTCAGCCTTCGCTGAGCACAGTTCGTATTCCCCGCGACACGATGGGGCAGGAGGCCTTTCGGCTGCTCGACAAGATCGTTGCTTCGAAGTCACAGCGCGGGGGCCAGGCCGTGGTCGCGACGAGCTTCATTGCGCGGGCCTCGAGCGGAGCGGCTCCAAGGGCGCGCCGTCCAAGCAGGCCTGGCAGCAGGCCGGCCCTTACACTGCTGACCCATCCCTTGGCCGCGACCAGGAGGGTAACGTGAAACAAGCTCCTGTGCGCGTCGGTATCATCGGCTCGCAGTTCCAGGCAAATTGTCATGCCGCCTCGATCAGCATGATCGAGGGAGAGATGTCGGTTGTGGCCGTTGCTTCTCCCACGGCCGGCAACGCGCAGGCGCTGGCCGATAAGTATAAGATAGGCCGCGTCTACACCGACTATCGGGACTTAGTTGCAGATCCTGAAATAGACGCTGTTACGATTACGTCGCCGAACACGCTCCACTGCGAAATGGCTGTGGCCGCTGCGCGTGCCGGCAAGCATGTCATCTGCGAGAAGCCGCTTTGCGTCACACTCGACGAGGCTGACCAGATGATCGAGGCGTGCCGCAGCCAGGGAGTGCTGCTGCTGTATGCAGAGGAGCTTTTCTTTACGCCGAAGTATGTCAAGGCGAAGGAGATGGCAGACGCCGGGGCTTTTGGGCGAGTGCATCTTGTCAAGCAGAGCGAGAAGCACTTCGGCCCTCACTCTGACTGGTTTTGGGATGTGAAGCGCTCGGGCGGCGGGGCGCTGCTCGATCTTGGCTGTCACGGAATTGCTTTTGCCTACTGGTTTCTTGGCCGTCCGAAAGTGGTAAGTGCCTACGCGCACTTAGGCACTTACGTGCATGGACACCAGACGCAGGCGGATGATGAAGCAGTCACGATTATCGAGTTTGCAGGCAACGCTATCAGCATCATTGAAAATAGCTGGGCGCGCCGCGGCGGCATGGACGATCGCATCGAGGTGTACGGTGAAGGCGGACTTACCATGGCCAATCTGCACATGGGCAACGCGCTGCCCACCTATAGCGAATACGGCTTTGGCTACGCTGTAGAGAAGGCGCCGAGCACCACCGGATGGAGCTACCCGGTCTTCGAAGAGTTATGGAATTATGGCTTTCCTCAGGAGATGCGGCACTTTGCGCGAGCCATTCGCGGGCTCGATGCCCCGCAGGCAACGGGCGAAGACGGCAAGGTTGTTCTGGAGGCGGTGTACGCGGCATATGCTTCGGCAGGGCTGGGACGAAAGGTGCTGCTCCCGTATCGACCGACCGCGGCCCTGCCTATTGATGAGTGGCTAGGCAGGATCAGCAGATGAGCAGCTTGCCGATGCTCGACAATATCGTCGGGCAGCCTGCATCGCATCGTGGCGTGATCGGCCAATGTCTTGGCCAGCAGAACGCCGCGCTGGTTGCTTGTGCAAAGCAGATTCGCGCATGTCGAGGAAGAGTAATCTTCAGTGGCATGGGGGCTTCTCTCTTCGCGGCCCTGCCCGCGGCGAGCCGACTCGAGCAGCAAGGCTATTCGGTTCAAACGGCAGAAAGCGCGGAGCTGCTGCACTATGGAAGCGCCGGACTGCGCCCTGGGGATGTGGGCGTGTTGCTCTCGCGCTCGGGCGGGTCGATCGAGGTGCTTCGGCTGGCAGAAAAGATGAGGGCGCAGGGCGTCCCTGTGCTCGGGATCACAAACGTAGCTGATTCGCAGCTCGCACTTTTGAGCGACCTGTGCCTGGTCATCGGCGCACACGCAGATCAGCTAATTGCCGTCCAGACTTACTCCGGTACGCTGCTCGCGTTGCTGCTGCTGGCCGAGCAAGTACTCGACGGAGGAAGCTCGCACCTGAGCCATGCTTGCCTCACGGTACTCCCGAGCCTATCTGCGTTTATCGAACAAAACGTGCAGTGGAGCGAGGGCTGGCGCGATCTGTTCGATGGGCCCGGCGCTCTCTACCTGATGGGTCGCGGGCCATCGCTCGCCTCGGCGCATGCGGGAGCGCTGCTGTTGCATGAGACTGCGAAAGCGCCGGCGATTGCCATCTCCTCGGGCCAGTTTCGTCACGGGCCTGTCGAGGTTGTTTCGGATGCATTTCGGTGCGTGGTCTTCGGTGCTCCGCCCGGGACACGTGGGATGGACTGGTCGCTCGCCTGTGACCTGGTAAAGATGGGCGCAAAGGTGCGCTGGATCGGACCCGCGGTCACGACAGAGGGAGCGCGACCACTTGTGGAATGGCCGCCGCTCGGAGTGGATGTGCCGGCAGCCGTGATCCTGGCCCCACTCTTCGAAATCATTCCCTTGCAGGTGGCCGCATACCGCCTGGCCCTGTGGCGGGGCGTCACGCCCGGGGACTTTCGCTACGCCTCCGAAGTCACCGCGCAGGAGTCCGGCTTTCCGCTTTTCGAATTGAAGTCGTCCCGCGTATGAACGAAAAGCAAGCAGTGATCGCCATCGATATTGGTGGGAGCACGACCAAATTGGCATGCATTGACTCCGAGGGCGAGGTGTGTCACTGGCGGAGTTTGCCGACGTCCGGCCCAGATCCGGGGCCGTTTCTCGATCGAGTGCTTCGAGGCGTCCTGAAAATCCTGAGCGAAGCATCGCAACCTGTACTCGGAGTTTCGCTCGCCATGGCTGGCTTTGTGAGCCGACAAGGTACGCTCACCTATAATCCGAATCTGGCGTGGCTCGAGCACGCGCCCCTAGCCGACCGGCTTCGCGATGCTCTGCATCTCCCCGTATCTGTCGAAACGGACTCAAATGCTGCTTGTGCCGGGGAATATCTCTTCGGTCAAGGACGGGGCGCTTCCCGCTTTCTCTGCCTCACCGGCGGTACTGGCCTTGGCGTGGGCATGGTGATCGACGGCCGCCTGCTGCGATTTGCACATGGCGGTATGGGCGATGCGGGGCACATCATCCTTTCGCCAACAGGTCCCCTGTGCACCTGCGGAGGGCGGGGCTGTGCGGAGGCCTTTCTGTCGACTGCCCTGCTTGGTCACAGGTACTCGGACCAGGGTGGCGGCAGTCCAAGCTTTCGCAGCCTCGTCGAGGCTGCAAAGGGTGGCGAACCGCGAGCGATCGAACTGCTGGCGGAGGCAGGTCACTGGCTCGGCATTGCCGCAGCATCGCTTTCGCATCTTTTCTTTCCTGATCGGATTGCTGTTGCAGGAGGCCTCTGCCAGGCCGGGGACCCATTGTTTGTCGCGGCAGCCAAAGCCCTGCATGCCTATGGCGGCAACTACCCGCTGGCCGGGGTTTCGCTGGTACGCGCCAGCACCGGCGAGCATGCGACTCTGGTAGGGGCAGCAGCCTGCTTCTTTTCGCCGGAACTGCGTGCATAGCTCCATCTCTCTCCGCGGGCATGCGCACCAGAAGTCGCGAGGCGCTACGCAAGGGTTGGATTGACATCTGAGAGAGCGCCTCGTGTAACGTGTAGCAATCGTTTGCGGAGTTTAGAGGAGAGGCTTGAATGGCTGGTCAAGGGCCGAGTCGGAGAGAGTTACTTGAGGCTTTGGGGCTCGCCGGGGCCGCCAGCGCGTTTGCGGGCTTCTCGCGCTGGAACTATGTATTTGCTGCGATGCAAAGCAGCCCAAGGCGCAGGCATGGGCCCGTCCACCCGATCTACCAGCCGCAATTCTTCACTCACGATCAATATCGCACCCTGGAAGTACTCGTCGACCTGATCCTGCCCGCCACCCAGAGCGCGGGGCATACTAGGCTGCCTGGAGCGAGGGAGGCGGGTGTCGCAGAGTTTGTCGACTTCATGGTTTTCAGCGACACCTCATTACAGGCGCCCTTTCGCGATGGCCTATCCTGGCTCGATCAGGCCAGTGCCCCCAGGGAGAGCTTTCACAGTCTAGTCCCGGCAGAGCAGATCGCCATTCTGACACGGGTAGCCTACAAGGCTAAATATCGCGAGAGCGAAAAAGCAGGTCAGCAATTCTTCCGTCTCCTGCGCAAGTACACGGTCACCGGTTTCTATACCACGCGCATCGGACTCGAATCGCTCGATTTTCCCGGGCTTACTTTCTACGGAACATCTCCCGGTTGTACGCACGAGGGCAATCCAGAACATGCCGGCTTATAAGAAAGGGGTAAGTGCATGATTGCCTATGACGTCATCGTGATCGGAACGGGCGCAGGTGGTGGGATGGCGATCAAAGTACTGTGCGAAGCAGGGCTCAAGGTCTGCGCGCTCAACGCCGGCAGGCAGGCGGTCCCGGCCAAGGATTTCCGCATGCACCGCCTACCCTACGAGATGAAGTTCCGCGGCATCGATTCGCCTGCGCGGCGGGCGCAGAGTGTCGGGTACATGGATAATGAATATGTTGCCCCCGATGCGTGGGAACACGAGATAGCTTACGCGACTGCTGAGCAAACACGGTGGACCTGGCCACGCTCGAATCTTGTTGGCGGCAAGACGAATTTTTGGGGTCGCTCCGCGGCACGCATGGCAGACATCGACTTCAAGGCCGCGTCGCGCGACGGCTACGATGTCGATTGGCCTGTGACCTACGACGAGATAGCACCCTACTATACGAGGGTGGAAGAGATGATCGGGGTAGCGAGCACGGTTCAAAACCGCCCTTCGAATCCGGATGGGAGTTACCTGCCGCCGATCCGCTTCCGCTGTATCGACCACATTGTCGAAACGGGTGCGAAGAAGTTAGGGGTTCCTTATCTGCCGGATCGCATCGCGCAACTTACCCAGGCCCATGCAGGGCATCCGGCGTGTCACTACTGTGGCAACTGTACGGAAGGCTGTGATGTAGGGGCATTTTTCTCATCGCCTTATTTCTTCCTCCCCTTGGCGCAGGCTACTGGAAATCTTGAGTTGCGCACCAATGCGATTGCGCGGGAGATCCTCGTCGACCAGCAAGGGCGCGCCAAGGGGGTCGCCTACGTCGATCGCCTGACGCGGCAAGAAGTCGAAGTGCAGGCCCGGGCGGTCGTGGTTGCGGCCTCCTGCGTGAGCACCGCACAGATCATGCTCAATTCTCGCTCCCGCCTCTGGCCGACTGGCATCGCCAATTCCAGCGGGCAATTAGGGAGGAACTTATGCGATCACCTTTACGGGACCTCCGCCTCCGGCTATCTTCCGCAGCTGCTTGGGCAGCCCAGTTTTCCTGACAACGTATCGGCGGCCACCGTCGCTTGGCTCCCTCGCTGGCAGAATCTCGAAAAGCCTACGCAGGAGAAATTCATTCGCGGCTACTCACTGTATCCCGGGGGCGGCTGCGATGAGTTCCCATCCTACTACGACGACATAGAAGGTTTCGGCGCAACTTATAAAGCAGAGATCAAGCGAAGATATCCGACCCCGGTCAGCTTTACCGTGCAGGCCCCGTCCCAGCGCTCGGACAAGAACTATGTCGATATCGATCCCGAGAAGAAAGACATCTTCGGGACGCCGCAGGCGCGCATACACTTTGCCTGGGACGAGAACACGCTGAAGATGTGGGACCATGCAAAGCAGGTGTGCGAGGAACTCTTCAAGACCATGGGCGGTGTCTACCAGGGGCATGGCGAGCCTGAATCTCCGGGCTGGAGCCTTCACGAAACCGGAACCTGCCGCATGGGAAATGATCCAAAGTCATTTGTTACGAATCGATTTGGACAAACGCACGACGTGCCCAATCTCTACGTGTGCGACGCCAGCGTCTTGCTGAACTGCACCGATAAGACGACGACGCTCTCGATACTAGCTTTTGCCCTGCGCACGTCGGAGTATATCGTGCAGCAGTTCAAGGCAGGCACACACGCGCGGGAGGCGCCTACAGTCGGATGACACGCTTCACCCGTCGCGCGTTTCTTAAGAGCTCCGCACTGTGCTCGGCAGGGGTAGTGTTCGCCGCAAAGGAGAAGGCCCCGCGCGATCACTTTCCTGCGGAAGCGCGTGCGCGCATTGCTGTGGCAACCTACCCATTTCGCAGATCGATTCTTGCGCCGGACAACGATGCACGCGATGCCTCAAAGCCAGGTATGGATCTCGCGGCATTCGGCCGTTACATTCGGTCGGAGTTTGGCGTCCGCGGGATCGAGCCTCTCAACTCCCACTTTGCATCGACCGAGCCCGATGCAGTGAGTAAGCTTCGCGCCAGCTTTGATGAAGCCGGCGTGTATGCGGTAAACATTCCCGTCGACGAACCAATCGAGCTATGCAGCGAGGATGCGGCCAAGCGGAAGCTCGGCAACGCAAGGTATCGGCGCTGGATCGATACGGCCGTGCTGCTTGGCTCGCCAAGTATTCGCATCTGGCTGCCCAAGTGTGCAGACGCCCCCGCGGTGTCGCTTGCGCTGAGCGCGCTACGCCCGACACTTACTTACGCCCGGTCGCGAGGCATCGTCGTCAATCTCGAAAATGACGACCCGGTGCTATCCTCCGACACGCGTGTGCTGTCTGCGCTCAAACAGGCCGGTACACCTTACCTGAGGGCTCTGCCTGATTTCGGAAACTCGCTCATGGGCGGCGATGAGCGTTTCAACGCGCAGGCGGTCGAGCACATGTTCGCCTATGCCTGGAACATCGCGCATGTCAAGGACTCTGAAGTGATCGAAGGGAAGCGCCGAACGGTTTCGCTGGCGCAACTCTTCGGTATCGCGAAGACAGCAGGGTACCGGGGGTACTTCTCTATGGAGTCGGACTCGAGTGCTGACCCCTTTACCGATACGAAGCATTTGATCGAGCAATCGCTCGCTCTCATCTAAACAAGTGCGAGTCCCGATTCAGGTGCAGCGCGGTAAACCACCGGGCTGCACCTATGCCGCCGACTTGCGGCATCAAAAGACGAACTTACCCGCAAGCTGCAGGATTCTTGCATTATGCGCGGCACTCGCGGTCAGGAACGAGTCGCCGGAGCATTGCGCCGCGCCCCCGTAGCAGGCGGTTGTGTTGATAGCGCTGAACTGCGTGTGGTTAAAGATGTTGAAGCCTTCTGCACGGAATTCAAAGTGCATAGCCTCGCGAACGGAGAAGTTCTTAAAGAGCCCCACGTCGAAATTCGTGCGGGTAGGCAGTCGCAGGATATTCCGCCCCGCATCGCCATAGGTGAGACCCTGCGGCGCACCGAAGGCATCGCTGTTGTATAGACGCGGTCCGGGCTGTCCTGCCGGGTGACGGATGGCAGCCGGAGCATGGATGTCGCCGATAATGTCGGGGTAGGACTGGATGCCTGTGACCTTGTTGCCGGTACCTGCATTATCGGAGTTGGTGGGATTCGACACGCTGAAAGGCGTTCCTGTCTGGTAGCTCGTCAGGTCGGATACCTGCCATCCACCGAGCGTTGAGTGCAACAGTCCGGGCCTGGTAAACAAGGGCAGATCATAGACCAGGCTTACCTCGAGCACATGCTTCTCGTCATAGTTCGAGGTGGCCAGGCTTGCCTGAGGGTTGTATGCGTTTGGGATCTCGACACCGATACCACCGTCAGAAGCATCGTCGATCGAATGCCCGTAAGTATAGGCGAGGCTCCCGTTCAGCCCTCCGTAGTATCGGCTCACAGATACCTGGAGCGCATCATACTGAGACTGCGCGATATTTTCTGAATGGGTAATGCCGCTGATACCGAGAAACGGGCGGAAGGGATCGGCTGTATTTCCGCAGGCAATGGCCAAGTGTGCGGCCACGTCTCCTGTCACGGTCTGCCCGTTCGCGATCGCTGTATAGCCGGTCGAGCTATCCCCAGTGACACTCGCGCAGTCGCCACCAATTGGTTGTCCCGGTCCATAGGGGTTCGTGCCGGGCGCGATTGGCTGAAGCTGGTTGTACTCATGGCGCAGGGGCAGCTTTCTGCCCAGGCTGCCGACATAGGCCACCTGCATCGTGGTATGACCGGGCAATTCCCCCTGGGCGGCCAGGTTGAACTGTTGCACATAGGGCCACACAGCATGGGTCGGGATGGCGATGAAATTCAGCGGGAACTGTTCGATCGTGCCACCGGTGGCGTTGTAGGTGGTGAAGTTCGAGCGGGAGGGCGTTTGTACTACCGGAGCCGTCCCTTCCAGGTATTCTGAGTTGCTCTCGTTTCCATTTGTGTGCTCAAAGAAGACGCCGTATCCGCCGCGGAGTGAGAGTTTGCCATTGCCGAATACGTCGTACGCAAAACCGACCCTCGGCGCAGGATTGAACAGGTGCCCTGTCATACAGCCGGCGTACACGCCATTGACCCCACACTGCACAATGCCGTTGAAGATGCTCCCGGTTCCAGGAACAATCGAGCCATCGGCCGGGCTGATCTGCGGGGCGTTGGCCGCGCTCCATGCGCCCGGCTCAAAGTTGCCGGATTGGTTGCTGATGTCTTCATAGGTGCCGAACAAACTCAGGCGAAGACCCATGTTGAGCGTGAGCTTGGGAGTCGCGCGCCAATTATCCTGAAAGTAGGGCTCGAGGATTTTGTAACGGTTATAGTACTTTGGCTGGGCCGAGGTCTGGGTGTAAGACGCTACCTCTCCAGCCAACAGGTCGGCAAAGGGATTGCCGGTGCTCACCGCGGCCGAGGCGCTAAACGAGTAAGTGCCCTGGACGGGGACGCCATTGTTGTTGCCGACGGCTGGCTCGTTTTTCTGTGCCGCGATGAATGTAGCGCCCAGGATGAAGGTTTGCTTGTCCAGAGTCTTGGTGAGATTGTCGCGATAGGTGTAAGTCGGATTCGAATTCTGCCACGGGAAGTACCCGGTATTCGCGCTGAATCCGCTGCCATATGCGGTGCCTCCTGAAACGTTAATCCAGGGCAACACCCCGCCGTAACCGTTGTTGAAAAACCCCTGCCCGGTAAAGTCGGAACGGCCGATCCCCTGTGTCGTGTTCAGCAAGGTAATGTGATCAGTCGTGTAGTCTGCCACGAATTCGTTGACGAGCGAGGGCGAGGCAGCATACGTGAGGTTTGCCACCATATCGATGCCCGGTCCGGCAAAGCTGTTCTCGACAGTTGGAAACGAACTGCTCTGGAAGGTTGGGGGATTGCTGACGGTGGCCCATGAGTCGTAGATAAAACGAAAAAAGCCGCGCATCTTGTCGCTGATCACCTGGTCTACACGGAACAGCTCTTCGCGATTGGTAGTGAGCTGCGAGGGTGAGGCGGTAAAGAACGAAGAGGTTCCCGAGCCGCTATTGGCTGCCGGGATAAGCACCAGCAGCGCGGCGCCGTTGGGGTCGACAGGGACCTGATTGTTGGGGTAATACGAGCCGAGGCTTGTCGAGGTCGCGCTGCCAGGAACAACGGGACAGTCAGGGTTGGCTGTCTGCGTTGCAGATGTGACAGCGCCTCCGCCGGCCGGGCACAGGTCTGAGAAGTCTCCGGTGCGCTCGGCTGTGGAGGGCACCTGCTGGTTAAACACTGTGCCGGGCACGTTCTCGTGCCGCCACTCTTGCGAGTAGAAAAAGAAGGTCTTGCGCGTTCCGGGATTGTAGATATGGGGAATCGCGACCGGTCCGCCCAACGTAAATCCGTAATCATGCTTCTTGTAAGTCGGCACCGAGGTTTCAAAGTAGTTGCGCGCATTGAACGCATCGTTGCGCAGAAACTCGAAGACATCTCCGTGGAAGTGGTCGGTGCCGGATTTGGTCTGCGCGAGGACGGTGCCGGAGGCATTGCGGCCATACTGGGCGCCGTAGTTGGAGGTAAGCACCTGCGTCTCTGCCACCGCGTCCACATCGGGATAGACGTTCAGCGTGCTGTTGCTGCCGTTATCCATCAGGCTCGATCCATCGAGTTCCCAATTGTTGTACTCGGTGCGGCCGCCATTGATGCTGTACGACACGCTGCCGCCCACCCCGGTTTCGCCTTCGTCCTGCCCGGTCTGATTGATCACACCGGGCGAGAGCGTGACCAGCTGCGAAAAGTTGCGGCCGTTCAGGACTAATTGCGTGATCTGCTTGCCGGTGATGGTAAACGAGATTTCGGGTGACTCGGTCTGCACGGTCCCGAGGTCACTGCCGCTGACCTCGACCTTCGAGGTAACAGCCCCTACTGTGAGTTTGGCGTCGACACGCTCGGTGCTCGAGACCCGGAGGACAATACCGCTGGCCTCATACTTTTCAAAGCCGGGCGCGGTGACCTCGAGGCTGTATGCGCCTGCCTGCAGAGCCGGAAAGGCGTACTCGCCGGCGCTGTTGGACACCACGTGGATCACGGTACCCTGAGCGGTATTGGTCAACGCAATATCAGCGTTCGGGATCGCGTTGCCGCCGGAGTCGGTCACCGCGCCATTGATTGCGCCCGACTGCTGGGCAGCAATCGAGCCAGGAAGCACGCAGAGGTACACTCCAAGAAGCAGCAGCAAGCTGGGAAGCAGCCAGGCTTTGGCGAAGAAATGAGTTGCCTGGGGCTGAAGACAGGGAGACACACGGACCTGGTGCGATCTCGGGCGACCATGGCAAAGCATTATGTACTGCCTCCTCAAAAAAAAACTTACCGGTCTTTTCTCTTCTCAGCTGTGTGTTGAGCTTGCATATGGAAGTGCGCTTGCATGAAGGGATGGCTTGAAGACTAAAGCGTTTTAATACGATGTCAAGAAGAAGTTGCTTTCGGCTCGGATTTCCTGCGCCATCGGTCACAATGGCAGCTCTGTTCGATGAGCCAATCCTTGGCATCTCTGTTGCAGATCGTAAAGAGACGATGCGAAGCCTGCCGCTGCAGCGTGCCGGGGTACACTGCTGCCACGATGGTTTCGCCCAGGCCGGAGAGCCTTCTTCTAACCCGAGTGTTGCTGGTTGGCATTTTGCAGGCGCTCTCCGCAAGCGTTTGCGGTTCGGCGGCCGCGCCCGCCCCCCCGCGGCTCCTGCTGCTCCGGGAAGCGGCCCAGGCGCCGGACCCGGCCACCCTTTTTCACCAGGGGACCGAAGCCATGCAGAGGGGCGAGTTCCCGGTTGCCGAGCAGAGGTTTCGCCAGGTGATTGCGCTTGATCCCAACTCCGCCGCGCCATATATCAACCTGGGTGTTACGTATATGCGCGAGAAGCGCTGGGATGATGCCCTGGTGGCCCTGCACAAGGCGGAGGTGCTCGCGCCGGCAGAAGCCGGGGTGCTGCTGAACATCGGTTTGGCCTACTATCGCAAGAACGAGTATGCAGCGGCCACGGAGCCCTTCGCCCGCAGTTTGAAACTGGCGCCCGACTCCCTGCAGGCTAGATATCTTCTGGGCCTCTGCTACTTCTTTACGAACAGATATGGCGATGCTACCCAGACCATGGCTCCCCTGTGGGAAAAGGAGGCGGCCAATCTGAACTATCTGTATGTTCTCAGCATCGCAGCCAGCAAGTCGTCCAACCTGGAGTTGCAGCAGAAGGCGTTCGCACAAATGCTCGCGATCGGCAAGGACACTCCAGAGTTTCATCTGTATGTGGGCAAAGCGTGGCTGGCAGAAGACAATACCGGAAAGGCGCTGTCAGAATTCCGGGCCGCTGCCGCAGCGCGGCCGAATTTACCCCTGGTGCACTACTTCCTGGGTCGCACGTATCTCGAGCAGCACGCCTTGGCTCAGGCGGAGCAGGAGTTGACCAGGGACGTGGCGCTCGAGCCCGACTTTGCCTACAACTACGAGGACCTCGGCATCCTCTATGCGCAGCAACACCAATTGCAGAAAGCGGAGCAGGCTTTCCTCCTGGCGATCGAGCGCAACCACGCACTGGTGAATTCCTATGTCGGCCTGGCCAGGCTCTACCGCGAGACCAACCGCTATCCGGAAGCGTTGAAGATGCTCGATCAGGCCGAAGCGCTTGCGCCGCAGAGCGCCAGTGTGCACTACACCCGGGCCCAGGTCCTGGTGCGACTCGGCGAGGCCGCGAAGGCGAGGATTGAATTCGATACAGCAGCAAGGCTGCTCAAGTCCTTCAACGATCGACTCCAGCAGGATCCCACCGGCGATCGCGCAGCAGATGCGCAGGATGCCGCACAGCAGTAGCCCGGAGGGGCGCTCCCGCATGCATAAAGAGCGTAGGCGCACCTCAACGCTGCTCTAGTAGATCCGGTAGGAGATGCCTCCGCTGTATCCCGCCGGGGTGAGCCCATTGTCCGGATATCCCGGCAGGCCCGGGGCGCTGGGAAGGAACTGGTGCTCGTAGTCAAAGCGAGCTTTCCAGTTGCGGGCGAAACGGTATTCCACGTTGCCGCCGGGAGCGAAGGCAAAGTAACTTCCGTAGCCGATGCCGTTGGTGTAGGTTACCAGCCCCGCACCGGCGACGAACCGAACGTTCCCATAGAAGCGTCCGTGTTGATAGACCAGAACGTTCGGTCCGAAGAAGAAGTTCTTTTCTGTAAGGCCGCCCGGCTTGGTAAAGGTGAAAAAGCGCGCCTCCCCTTCGGCCCCCAGGCGTTTATACAGATTGATGTTGGCATAGAACCCCAGTCCGGGAAGCCTCGGGATACCCCAATCTGGATAGAAGTTCGAGTATTCCGCGCCTACCCAGAGGTGACTTAAATCGCCGGTGGAGGTGCGAGGGACCTGGGCGCGAACCGTAGTAGAGGACAGCGCAACGCAGGCGATCAGGGACAGGAGGAACGAGTGCCGCATGGGATCTCCGAGTTTGAAGCACGAACTGGGAGGGGTGCTCCAGATCGGTTTCCCTGCTGCGGTGTATCACCGCTGGGCTAGGGATGGCCCGCCCCGGGGGAGAGCAGCCCACTTGTAGAAACACCTCTTCGCGACGAAAGGTGTGATCGAGACGGCACTTTTTTTCACCTTTCTTGTAAATGGATGCCCTTGGCCGGGGATTGGGTGACTGCTCCAGCGAAGTTGGCTTTGCTGGGCGGGGCGGTGCGGGCACCAACGGATCGACAAACCTGTCGAAGAAGCACTGATGTAGCATCGGAAATGGAGAGGAAACACGACGATGAGCACACAGACGGAAGCTCTGCAAGGAGCGGTTGCAATGCTGAAGCCCGACGCGGCGAAGAACTGGACCGGCATGGAGCTGATCCCGTTTGAGGCGATGGCTGAGCGGCTTCTCGATCTCGAGCACGAAGGCCAGGCGGCCACGCTCACGGTGACGCTGGGCAAGCCCTTCTACATCGAAGGCAAGGGGTGGGCGTGTCCCTATCGCATCTCGGCGCTCGGACGCGAACACGTCACGCCCGCCGGCGGCGCCGATTCCGTCCATGCGATCCAGATGGCCATGCATATGATCCACAACGACTTGACCGGCATGGCCCGGCACCACACCATGAGCTTTCTCGGCACCCAGGACTTCGGCTTCGGACGCGTGAGCGGCTCCGACGCCGCCGCAGCCAAGTGTCCGGTCATGAACATGAGCCTGAACGGCTAGAGTCTCGCGACTCCGAAGGCGTTCGCCTCCCGTCGAGGAGCAGGCTGATCGCTTTCCGTGCACGGCTGTCCCGAGTCTCCTGCTTTCGCGCGCCCTCGATCCACGTCGCGTATTCCTTACGGCAGGAGTAGGACAGCCCCGCAAACTTTGCGCTCGCCTCGCGGCTGCTTTCAAGAGCGGTCTGCAACTCCCCGGGCACCGTGACGGTGCGCTCAGCCGTATCAAGTGCAAGCACGAGGTGCACTGTATCGCCGGCCGTAGCCCGGGCTGCGGTACGCATCCCCTTGTTCACCATCAGGTAATGCCTGCCCTCGCCCTCAGGCGTGAGCGAACTCTGAAACGAATGTCCGTTGATTGTGCCGATCACCGGGATGCGCCCACGTCGCCCGAAAGCCTTCGCCGCATCAAATGGGATCAGGACATGCGTCCAGGCCCCTTTGGGCCCACGCGCCGTCAGCTTCACGTCACACTCCTCGGACATAGCGCCACCTCCATCCAACGCACGCACGCAGAATAACGCAGAACATCGGTGAGCAAAGGTGCAAGAAGCAAGGCCGGCAGCCACATGCCAGACACCCTGAAGCCTGCAAGCAGCGCTCGATGCCTCGATGAGCGGAGTGTTGCTCCCCCGGCTCGAAAACGAGCTCCGTCTCCTGAATGTTTTAGACAATGATTTTCAAGAGGCTGCCCCAGTTCTGCAGCGATTTCTCGAGGGGAAGCGGTCCTTTCTCGACAGCCCCATCCCCATCTCACAAGGGACGATGCATGCTATGTAGCCTGCCGCTGTTCCAGAGGTGGCGCATGAGCCGCAAGGTAAACTGGGAATACTCCTTACTTTGAGAGCTTTGCTTGCACCGCTTACTCCAAAACATGAACCCGCAGCAGCAGGCGGGCGTTGCGTCCGTCGACGGCCCGGTGCTGATCCTGGCCGGCGCAGGCTCAGGCAAGACGCGCGTCATTACCCATCGCATCGCCTACCTGGTCGAAGAACGCGGAGTCGCCCCTGACTCGATCCTCGCCGTCACTTTCACCAATAAGGCTGCCAAGGAGATGGCTGAGCGCGTCGACAAGCTGATGGGCGCAAGCACTCTTGCCAAGCCCGTCCTCTCGACCTTCCACAGCTTCTGTGTGCGCATGCTGCGCCGCGACATCGAGGCCTTGCGCCTGAATGGAGAAGGCCTCACGCGCAACTTTGCCATTTATGACGACTCCGACCAGCAGCAGCTCGCCAAGCAGATCATCCGCCGCATGGGCCTCGACGACAAACAACTGACGCCGCGCAACGCCATGGGCAAGATCAGCTGGGCCAAGAACCACATGCTCGACCCGCAGGAGTTCTATCTGCAGTCGACCGATCCGATGTCCGAGCGGGTGGCGCATATCTACGAGGCCTACCAGAAGGAGTTGCGCAAGGCGAACGCGCTGGACTTCGACGACCTGCTCCTTGAAGCCGTCCACCTGCTTCGCGCATCGTCTGAGGTCAGGCAGCGCTATAACCGGCGTTACCGGTATCTACTCATCGACGAGTACCAGGACACCAACCGCCCGCAGTACGAGCTGATGAAGCTGCTCGCGGGCCCCGAGCACAACGTCTGCGTGGTCGGCGATGAGGACCAGAGCATCTACAGCTGGCGGGGCGCGGATATCCGCAACATCCTGGAATTCGAGAAGGACTTCCCCGGCGTCAAGACGATCCGCCTGGAGCAGAACTACCGCTCCACGCAGATCATCCTTGAGGCCGCCGGCGCGGTCGTCGCGCAGAACCAGCAGCGCAAGGGGAAGGATCTATGGACGTCTCGCGAGGGCGGCGCGAAGATCGGCTACTACGAGGCGCCCGACGGAGAGAACGAAGCTCTCTTTATCGCCGACTACCTGAACAAGTATCTGCGCAAGGCAGCCGAAGAGCAGGAGTCCCCGCGCGCAGCCGTGCTCTACCGCACCAACTCGCAGTCGCGGCTGATCGAAGAGTCGCTCCGCCGCTACGGGATCAGCTACACGATGGTTGGGGGTTTCTCGTTTTATGAGCGGGCCGAGATCAAGGACATCCTCTCCTACCTCAAGCTGGTGCAGAACCCGCATGACTCGATTGCCTTGCAGCGGGTGATCAACACGCCGGCGCGCGGCATCGGGAAGACGACCATGGATACGCTGGAGCGGCTGGCCATCGAGACCGGCACGAGCACCTGGACTGCCATCGCGCGTGCGCTCAAGGAGCGCCTGCTGCCCTCCCGGGCGCTGATCGCCCTCGACAACTTTCGCCGGATGATCGGTGACGCGCACGCGCTGCTCACGCCGGACTTTGCGGCGAAGCTGGCCGGCGATCTCGCCGGCGACGCGGATGCGACGCTGGCCTTGAGCGGGGTGCATACGGCAGAAACGCGCGACGATGTGCGCGTCGATCTCGACCGGACGCATCATGCATCGGACGAAACGAGTTTTGACTTCGGGGATGCAGCGGAGGAGTCCATGCAGGGAACGCTCGGGCTGGACGCGCCGGAGGGTGCAGACGAGGCAGCGGCCTTCGATCCCGCCTCGTTCGGGGACGCAGACGAGTCCGCTGCAGCCTCCACAGAGTCACCCCTTGATGCCGCGGCCTTCAATCCGTTCGGCGAGCAGGCCGGCTCGCCGCGCGCAGGAGCCGGTACGCGCAACCGCACCGGCGCGGCGAGGCAACAGAGGAGTGATGCAGAGCTGGCCCGCGAGGCCCGCGAAGCAGAGACAGCGGCCGCCTTTCGCAAGCCGGGCGACCCGGCCACCCTGCCTGAGTTGATCCGGTTCATCAATGACCGCTCCGGCTACATCCGCGCGTTGGAAGAAGAAGGCACGCCGGAGGCCTTCTCCCGCATCGAAAATCTGAAAGAACTGGCCAACGCCGCGCAGGATGCGCAGAGCCGCGGCGAAACCCTCTCCGAGTTCCTGGACCACGCGGCGCTGGTCTCAGACACGGACAAGTTTGACGCGGACGCCCGCATCACGCTGATGACGCTGCACGCAGCCAAGGGCCTCGAGTTTCCGGCGGTGATTTTGGCTGGAATGGAAGAGGCCCTGTTTCCGCATTCGCGCTCGCTTACCGACCCGGCGCAGATGGAAGAAGAGCGCCGGCTCTGCTACGTGGGCATGACGCGCGCCATGGATTCGCTGGTGCTTACGCGCGCCCGCTATCGCCGACGCTACGGCAATGACATGCCGGAGGCCAGCGTGCCTTCTCGCTTCCTGGAAGAGGTACCGGCCCACTTGATCGAAGATGTGGGTGGCGGCGCGAGCCTGGCCGCCCAGCAGCGTGTGAGCGGGTGGGGCAGCTATGGTGCGGATCGCTACAGTGTGGGTCGTAGCGGGCACAGCTATGCCGGCAGCGGCTCGCGCCCCGGCAGCGGGAGTACGAGCAGGGAGACGGGCGAGCGCCACTACAACTATGAGGATGAAGATCAGCGGACGTCTGCCGCGCGCCCCCAGTCCCCCCCCTACAATCGCGGCCCAAGCCCGGCCGCACGGCAGGCCGCGGCCAGCGCCACCGCGAGAACCGGGGTGATCCCGAGGAGCGGCGGCGCCGGATCGCTCGACAACATAGCCCAGTTCTTTGGCGGGCGTGGCGCAGCGGGACCTCGGCCAAAACTGGAGGTCGAGGCCCCGACCGGCGCGACCGGCTTCAAGGCCGGGGCGCGCGTCCGCCATCCTAAATATGGCGAGGGCCAGGTGGTGCGGCGGGAGGGCGAAGGCGAAGACGCAAAGCTGACCGTCAGCTTCGCCCGGCACGGGGTCAAGAAACTGGTGGAGAAGTTCGCCAAGCTCGAGCGGGCCTAGCCGCCGGGCGGCGAGCTTCGGTTCAGCGGCGTGCGCAAGGCACAGGCACCTGCTCTGCGACAACTGGGCGGCTTGCCGTCTGCGGCAGAAGTCGGATCGCCTTCAGCCCCATCTGTAGTAAAACGGTGACAGCGCAAACAACCGCACCGACACAAGAAAGAAGAACCCATGGCAAACACAAAGAAGATAGAAAGCACCGAAGAGCGCAAGGCGATCAAGCGCGCGGCGCGCAAAAAAGCAGCGCCGAAGGGGCCCCGTACCGGACCACGCGGCGAAGCCAAGCAGAAGGTCAAGAAGGCAGCACGCGGCGCAAGCAAGCGCTAAGCAACACCGCCCTGCGTCCTCGATCATGGTCTGCTCACCGAGCAGACCGGATAGGCCAGGGCGTTCGTGTCTTCCAAGCTCTCGCCTGCCTCCTGTCTTCCGATCCAGGCATACTGTGGTACTTTTCTCCACACATCTGTTTGAGGAGCCGACACCCTGCCGAGTCAACTCTTCGCCAAGAAGTCAATTGACAAGCTGATCGCGCAATCTTGTGAGCCCGAGCATGCGCTAAGGAAAACTCTGGGGCCGGTCTCGCTCACCGCGCTCGGCATCGGCGCCGTGATCGGCTCCGGCATCTTTACCGTGATCGGCACGGCGATCGCGGGCGAAAAGTTCGATACCTCTTCGGTCCTGAACACACCCGTTGCCGACTACCTGGTCCACCACACCGCGCTGCAGGGGCGACCCGGCGCTGGACCCGCGCTCGCCCTTTCGCTCATTCTGGTAGCGGTCGTGTGCGCCTTCACCGGGCTTTGCTATGCCGAGCTCGCCTCCATGATTCCGATTGCGGGCTCTGCCTACACCTACACCTATGCGACGATGGGCGAATTGGTGGCCTGGATCATCGGCTGGGACCTGATCCTCGAATACGCGTTCTCGAACATGGCCGTCTCGGTCGGCTTCGCCGCGCACACGGTTGACCTGCTTGACTTTCTCGGCGTCCA
Source organism: Vulcanimicrobiota bacterium (assembly GCA_964658225.1). GTDB lineage: Bacteria > Acidobacteriota > Terriglobia > Terriglobales > Acidobacteriaceae > EB88. The sequence continues at coordinate 31,245 of CAZZYH010000003.1, forward strand.
CCCATCGCTGCGCTGGATCTCGCCCGCCTACCTGCCTTCCGGCCTGACCGATCTTGCCGGCCACCCGCTCTACGCTTCCGGATGGCACTTCGGCTTTAACGTCCCGGCGTTTCTTATCGTCATGCTGCTGACCGTGGTGCTCGTGCGCGGGATACGCGAGTCGGCCAAGACCAACAACATCATGGTGCTGCTCAAGATAGCTGCCATCCTCGTGTTTGTCTTCGCGGCGTCGAGTTACGTGCACCCATCGAACTGGCACCCCTTTGTGCCCAACGGCTGGTCTGGCGTGCTCACCGGCGGCTCAATTATCTTCTTCACCTACATCGGTTTTGACTCTGTCTCGACAGCGGCCGAGGAGTGCAAGAATCCACAACGGGATGTGCCGATCGGCATCATCGCGACACTGGTCGTCTGCACCGTGCTCTATATCGGCGTTGCGGTTGTACTGACCGGGCTGGTCAAGTGGGACACGCTGATCGACGATGCGGCTCCGGTCGTGAACACGCTGAAGAAGCTGACCCTTGCGGCTGGGGGACATCGGCTCCAATGGGTACGCCTGATCGTGCTGATCGGAGCGCTGCTGGGCATGATCTCCTCCATCCTGGTTTTTCAGATCGGCCAGGCCCGGGTTTGGTTTGCCATGTCCCGGGACCGTCTGCTGCCGGAGGTCTTCTCGAGAATCCATCCTCGATTTCGCACGCCCGTCGTTTCCACCTGGGTCGCAGGCATCATCGTGGGGCTGCCTGCAGGGCTGCTCGATATTGGAACCTTTTCCGACTTATCGAATATTGGGACGCTCTTTGCCTTTGTTCTCGTTTCAGTCGGCGTGTTGATCCTCCGTTATAAGGACCCTCTGCGCCATCGCAGCTTCCGCTGCCCGGGCGGCCCCGTGCTGCCGGTGCTGAGCGTGATCTTCTGCGTGCTGCTGATGGCCGGCCTGCCGATCATGACCTGGCTACGCTTCTTTGTCTGGCTGGGAATCGGGCTGGTGATCTACTTTCTCTACAGCCGCAGGCGCAGCGAGTTTGCGCGTTAGACGCGCCCTCTCACTCTTTCTACTTTTTTTCCAGGAGACCCCACGTGACCCTACGCAGCTGCCTCGCCTCGCTCACTTTACTTGTCTGTTCCATCAGCGCATTGGCCCGCGCGCAGGAGCAACCCCCGGCGCCTCCGGACGACCTGTATATCAAGGCGCATTACACCAAGTATGAGTACCGCATCCCGATGCGTGACGGCGCACATCTCTTTACAGCTGTCTATGTGCCCAAGCAGAGCGAGGCTCTAGCGCCGCATACCGCCTATCCATTCCTGATCGACCGTACGCCCTACAGTGTCGGGCCCTATGGCGAAGATCAGTACCCCAGGCATCTCGGTCCTTCGGACGAGTTTGAGAAAGCCGGCTACATCTTCGTCTACCAGGATGTGCGCGGCCGCTATCTTTCAGAAGGCACCTTCGTCGAGATGCATCCGCACATCGATGAAAAGAAGTCCTCCAGGGACGTCGATGACAGCTCGGACATGTATGACACGCTTGAATTCCTGCTCAAGCATGTAGCCGACAACAACGGCAAGGCAGGGATCTGGGGAATCTCCTACCCCGGCTTTTATACCTCGGCCAGCATGATCGATTCGCACCCGGCGCTCAAGGCTGCCTCGCCGCAGGCCCCGATGACCAACCTGTTTATGGGCGATGACGGCTACCACGGCGGCGCATTCATGTTGGCGGCTAACTTCGGCTTTTATGCGAACTTCCTGCCGCTGGACCACCCGCAAACGCCGCCCCAGACCATCCCCTTCGACATGGGTACTCCGGACGGTTACGAGTTCTATCTCCATGCCACACCCACAGCTCTGCTCGATACGAAATACCTGCAGGGCAAAAACTTTCTGCTGGCTGATCAGCTCTATCACACGACCTTTGATCGTTACTGGCAGGCACGTGACCTGTCGCTGCACATGCGCAATATCCGCTGCGCGGTGATGACAGTGGGCGGCTGGTACGACGCGGAAGACTTATCCGGACCCATGCGTACTTACTACTCTGTTGAGAAAAATAACCCCGGGATCGCGAACACGATCGTAGAAGGCCCGTGGGTGCATGGCGGCTGGGCACGCAACGATGGCGATCACCTGGGCGAGGTGCAGTTCCATGCGAAGACCGCAGAGTTCTTTCGCAGGAACATCCAGTTTCCCTTCTTCGAGTATTACCTCAAGGGCAAGGGCGCGCCCCTGCCCGAGGCCTACATGTTCGAGACCGGCACCAACGTATGGCGGCAGTACACCGAATGGCCGCCCGCGGCAGCGACGGCAAAGATGCTTTACCTGCACGCCGGCGGAAAACTGTCCTTTGACCCACCTGCTGCCAGCGAGGGGGCGGATACCTATGTAAGCGACCCCGCACACCCCGTACCTTTTGTAGGTTATGTAACGGACACGGTTCCACAACGGTACATGGTCGACGACCAGCGCTTCGCATCCAAGCGCGCCGACGTGGTGACTTACCAGACCCCTCCGCTTGACGAAGATCTAACCATCGCCGGGCCGATTTCTCCCAGGCTTCATGTAACCAGCACCGGCACAGATTCGGACTTTGTTGTGAAGCTCATCGACGTCTACCCCGCCGATGCCCCCGATCCGGATGCCTCGACCGGGGGCAAGCGAGTCATCGACTTGCCTGCCATCCGCATGGGCGGCTACCAGCAACTGGTTCGGGGCGAGCCGATGCGTGCTAAGTTCCGCGAGAGCTGGGAGAAGCCCACGCCGCTGACTCCTGGCAAGGTCACCGCGCTCGACTTTACCATGCCCGACCTGCTGCATACCTTTCGCAGGGGGCACCGCATCATGGTGCAGGTGCAGAGTTCATGGTTCCCGTTGACGGATCGGAATCCGCAAACGTTCACCGATATTCCGCATGCCCGGCCGGAAGAGTTCAGCAAGGCAACCGAGGCGATTTACCACGAACAGGGGCCGCGTCGGGAGTCGAGTTGATGGTGCTGCCGCAGCCTTGATGGCAAAGCAGAAACGCACGCGTTCGAACACCCCGGGTGCGGCGCGGGCGTCGGGCAAGTTGCGCTGCAGGCGCATCAATCCGCCTGCACCTGCATCGAATAGAATGCCAGTCCAGACACTCGAGGAGTCCAAGTTCATGCCCCAGGCTTACGGCTATGCAGCACACGATGCAAAGACCCCTCTCGCGCCTTATTCCTTCACCCGGCGCGAGCCCAAAGAGCACGATGTCGTCGTCGACATCGAGTACTGTGGCGTCTGCCACTCTGACATCCACCAGGCGCGCAACGAGTGGAAGAACGCGACCTATCCGATGGTGCCTGGCCACGAGATTGTAGGCAAGGTGTCGGCCGTGGGAAGCGCGGTTACCAAGTTCAAGGTAGGAGACGCGGCGGCGGTCGGGGTAATTGTCGACAGCTGCAGGGTCTGCGAGAACTGCAAGGATGGCGAGGAGCAGTACTGCGTCAAGGGAGCCGTCGAAACGTACAACGGGAAGCAGTATGACGGCGAGCCTACCTTCGGTGGCTACTCGAACGTGATCGTGACCGAGGAGCGTTTTGTTCACACGATCTCACCCAAGCTTGATCCGGCCGGTGTAGCGCCGCTGCTCTGCGCGGGCATCACGACCTACTCCCCGCTCCGCCACTGGGGCGTCAAGGCCGGGCAGAAGGTCGGGGTAGTTGGCCTCGGCGGCCTGGGCCACATGGGATTGAAGTTCGCTCATTCCTTTGGCGCCCATGTCGTTCAGTTCACAACGTCACTGGCCAAGGCAGACGATGCCAAGCGGCTCGGCGCAGACGAGGTTGTGCTGTCCAAGGATCAGGCGCAGATGGCCGCGCACAAGGGTACTTTTGATTTCATTCTGGATACCGTTTCGGCGCCCCATGATATGAATGCATACCTTGGCCTGCTCAAGCGCAACGGCGTGCTCTGCCTGGTCGGCATTCCGGAGGAGCCTGTATCGATTCAGCCATTCAGCGTCATCGGAAACCGGCGTTCGTTGGCTGGATCCGGGATTGGCGGCATGCGGGAAACGCAGGAGATGCTCGACTACTGTGCCGAGCATGCCATCGTTTCCGATGTAGAAGTCATTGCTATCGACACGATCAATGAGGCTTTTGAGCGGGTCATCAAATCCGATGTGAAATATCGGTTTGTCATCGATATGAAGACGCTGAAGAAAGGGTAGGCGTCTTCAAGACAGGTCTCGCGAAACACAGGTGTCATCCGGGGCATAGCGTGCAGGATCATGGAACACTGGCATCGCTCAGGATGACACTTCTGTGGAGCACCGCGACTCAGTTCGTTGGAATAGTACGTCTATTCAAAGCGACAGGGTTTTGAGGTACTCGCGGAAGTCCGAGCCTAACTTTTCGTGGCGCAGTCCGAACTCTACCGTGGCCTGCAGCATACCCAGCTTGTCACCTGCGTCGTAGCGAACTCCTTCAAAGTTGAAACCGAAGACCTTCTCGCTTTTCATCAGCCCCTTGATGCCGTCGGTCAGTTGGATCTCCCCGCCTGCGCCGAGTTCTGTCTTTTCAAGCTCGGCAAAGATGGCCGGCGTCAGGATATACCGCCCGATTATTGCGTTCTTTGAAGGCGCATCTTCAAGCTTCGGCTTCTCGACCATGCCGCTTACCTCAAAGAGCCGCGGCTTGCCCGGCACCTCGCTTCCTGCGAGCACTCCGTAGGCCGAGATCGCCGGGCCCTCCACAACCTGGGAGGCGATGATCGAAGCCTGCGCATCGTCAAACGCGTCGATCATCTGCTGGAGGCATGGCACCTTGCCCCAGATCACGTCATCGGGGAGCAGTACGGCGAATGGCTCGTCGCCGACCAGGTCTTTTGCCATCAGCACGGCATGGCCCAGGCCACGGGCCTCACGTTGACGCACGTATGCCAGGTGCGTCATCTCGGCGACCGCACGCGTCAACTCCAGCAGCTCAGCCTTACCCTTTTTCTCCAGACTCGCTTCCAGCTCGAAGCTGGTATCAAAGTGATCTTCGATCGCACTCTTGCCGCGGGCCGTCACGATGATGATCTCTTCAATGCCGGCCGCGAGCGCCTCTTCTACCCCGTACTGGATGATCGGTTTGTCGACAAGCGAAAGCATCTCTTTCGGGATCGCCTTTGTTGCCGGCAAAAAACGAGTGCCGAGCCCTGCTGCGGGGAAGACTGCCTTGCGCACCTTGTTTTTCATCCGCCTGCCTACTCCCTTTCCAAACCTATCTGTCCGTTTGCCTGTTGTAGAAGTGTCTTCCTAGAGGGTGGGCGAATCATCTCCAAGCAGCGCCTTCCGTACAATCTTGATCGGCGCCCCGCCCTGTTTCATGAAGTCATCGTGAAATTGCTCAAGAGAGAAGGCCGCGCCCTGTTTCTGTTCGAGATCAGCGCGCAGCTTCATGATCTCAAGTTTGCCGAGCGTGTAGTAGAGGTAAGTCGCGTCCGAAGTTCCGCGCTTGGTCTCCACCTCGCCTACCGAGCGCGACTGGTAGCCTTCCGTCACAAAGAAATCGACCGCCTGGTCAAAGGTCATCTGCCCGGTGTGCATCTGGATGCCGACCACGAAACGCGCGTCGCGCAGCAGGGCGTCCTGCAGTTGGCCCAGCCGGATCAAGTTTGCCTCCCGCATGTCTTTGGCGCCCGCACCCGGCTGCCCATACCCCTGGTCCAGCATCATCTGCTCGCAGTAGTGCGCCCAGCCTTCAATGTTCGAGCTCGCCCCGACGATCTTGCGCACCTTGCTGAGATTCGTATGATTGACCCAAAGAAACTGCACGTAGTGGCCGGGATAGGCCTCGTGCACAGAAGTGCTGATGATGGTGCCTACGTTGAAGGCCGCCATGTGCTCGGCGATGTGGGCCGCGGTCCAGTTCTTTTCAGGCAGCGTGACGTTGAAGTAGGCCGTCTTTGAGTTGATCTCGAACGGCCCGGGCGGGTCCATGGAAGCCTGGGTGGTGGCGCGCATAAAGGGCGGCGTTTCTTCGAGCACAGGCCGCACATCGGAGGGGATCGTGATGATCTTTTTCTCGCGGATGAAATGGATCAGTCCGTCAAAACTGCCTTGGAAGCTTTGCAGCAGTTGATCGGGCGGAGGGTGGATGGTGGCCAGCTCGGCCAAGACTTCTTTTGGATCCTTCAATGGATCAACTTCTTTCGCTACGCGGGTGAACTCGGCCTGATTTTTGTGCAGATCCGCGAAGGCGATCGCCAGCAGTTTGTCGAGCGGCGTATCGACCATTTCCTCATAGGCCAGCTTCTTTGCAAAGGTATCCGCGCCAAAGCGAAAGTCGCCGTTCGAGCGCGGCAGCAGGTCGGTCTGCAGCCATTTGCCATACTCGCCGAGCGACGCGATGACCGCGGCATTGGTCTTTCGAAACTCCGCCTGCAGAGCCGGGTCTTTAGCGTCGGTGAATGCGGCGGGCACATCGTTCTGAAAGAAACTGATCAGCCCGGGCATCTGTTCGATGGCAATCTCGGTGTAGATTTTGGGAGGATTCTTGAGGTTTTCGCGCGCCGCAGTAAATACGCCGGGCATCTGCTTTTCACGCGAGATGAGCGAGCGCAATCGATCATCGGCGGGAGCGAACTTGCGCTCCATGAGCACAAATGCGCTGCCCGTGATGCCGCTCGAATAGTTATCCGGATTCTTCTCCCACATGCGCACCGTTTCCAGCGAAAGCAGTTGCGCGCGCAGGCTGTTCTGCATCATGGCCAGGTCGCCCTGCGTGCTTTCGTCGAGGCCGGCTGGCGAGACGGCCTCAAACTTCTTTAGGAAGTAGTGCAGGCCCCGAATTTCTTTATCGAGGTTGGCTCGACTGTAGTCTTCCAGCTTCGCGTCGTAGGTGTGGATGCCGAGAGCAGTGGCGAAGGAAGGTTGATAGGGCAGCGCCGCGTTGAAGTACTGATCCACCAGCGCGGGAAAGTCCTGCGCGGCGTGCAGCAGCTGCGGCGTGCCGAGCGCAGCCCCAAGGACGAGAGCAAAGATAGGGAACCGGTGCCTCACAGACTCACCTCGATCATGCCTAGTTCTGCCATTCTAGCCTCTGCTCATGCACTCACGCGCTCCTTCATTGCCAGCTCATCGAGCAGCAGACGTATCTCGATCAGCATATCCTCCGGCGCCGCCGAGGCGAGCGGGAAACGCAGCACGCCCTGGGGCGTAAACTGTGCGCCCTTCTTGGCATGCTGGGCGACCAGACGCATCAGGTGGCCGGGATCAATGGCGGCCTCCGGTGCAAAGCGCAGGTGCACCTGATCGCGCTTGCGGTCCACCTGCGAGATGCCTAATCGCTCGCACTCCGCCCGTAGCGCGGCAGCCTCAAGCAGGTGCGCGACGCCGTCAGGCAGCGGGCCATAGCGGTCGGTCAGCTCGTTGCGTACATCGTTCACAGAGCTTTCGCTGGCAGCGGCCGCGATGCGCTTGTAGATGCGGAGCCGCTGGTTTTCTTCCGGGATGTAGCTCTCGTCGATGCGCAGCGTGATGCCGAGGTTGAGCTGCGTGACCGGTTGCTCGGTGACGTGCTCGCCCTTCATGCGGCTCACCGCTTCCTCCAGCATGCCGGAGTACATCTCGAAGCCAACCGCCTCGATGTGCCCGCTCTGCTGGCCGCCCAGCATGTTCCCGGCGCCGCGCAGCTCGAGGTCCAGTGCCGCAATCTTGAAGCCCGCCCCGAGATCAGAAAACTCCTTCAACGCGGCCAGCCGGCGGCGCGCGACCTCGGTCAACTCCTGCTCAGGCGGGATGAGCAGGTAGGAGTAGGACCGGCGATTGGAGCGGCCCACCCGCCCCCGGAGCTGGTACAGCTCGGAGAGCCCGTGGCGGTCGGCCCGGTTGATGATAATCGTGTTGGCCAGCGGAATGTCGAGGCCATTCTCGATGATCGTCGTTGCAACGAGCACATCCGCTTCGTGATTCATAAACGCGAACATGACCTTCTCGAGCTCGCCTTCGTTCATCTGTCCATGGCCGACAATTACGCGTGCAGCCGGCACAAGCTCGCGTATCTTTGCGGCTAACTCGTAGATCGACTCAACCCGGTTGTAGACAAAGTACGCCTGGCCGCCACGCTCGAGCTCCAGCTCGATTGCCGAGCGCACCAGCTTTTCGTCAAACTTGGCGACCACGGTCTGGATCGCCATGCGGTCTTTCGGCGGGGTCTCGATCACGCTCATATCTCTCAGTCCGACCAGAGACATGTGCAGCGTGCGCGGAATCGGGGTAGCCGACATGGTCAGCACGTCTAATTGTGCACGGATCTGTTTCAATCTCTCTTTGTGGCGGACGCCGAACCGCTGTTCTTCGTCAACGATCAGCAAACCAATGTCGTTGAATTTCAAATCCTTCGAGAGTACCCGGTGCGTACCGATCAGGATGTCCACCCGGCCCTGCTCCACCTGTTCGAGGATCGCCTTCTGCTCCTTCGCGGTACGGAAGCGCGAGATCATCTCGATGTTGATCGGAAACTGACGAAAGCGCTTCTTGAAGGTCTCATAGTGCTGGAAGCTGAGCACGGTGGTCGGCGTGAGCACGGCCACCTGTTTGCCATCCTGCACCGCCTTAAAGGCCGCGCGCATCGCTACCTCGGTCTTGCCGTAGCCGACATCGCCGCAGAGCAGTCGATCCATCGGCAACTCGGACTCCATGTCGCGCTTGATATCCGCAATGGCCGCGAGCTGGTCATCGGTCTCGGTGAAGTCAAACGCATCTTCGAAGGCGCGTTGAAATTCGTTGTCCGGCGAGAAGGCGTGGCCGCGCGCGGCCTTTCGCTGCGCATAGAGCTTGAGCAGCTCGTCGGTCATATCCTCCATGGCCTTTTTGACCTTGGCCTTGGTCTTGGCCCACTGCTGGGAGCCGAGCCGGTTGAGGATCGGCGCGGTGCCGCCCTCGCTCGATCGATACTTCTGAATCAGATCGAGCCGAGTCAGCGGCACATACAAACGCGCCTGCTCCGCAAACTCGAGAATCATGAACTCGACATTGACCCCGTCCTGCTCGATCTCGCGCAAGCCCATGTACTTTGCGATCCCATGCTCGACGTGCACGACATAGTCGTTGACGGTAAGATCGCGAAAGTCGGAAACAAAGGCGGCTGTCTTCGATCGCTTCGCCGCGGGGCGCGCTGCGACATCGACATCGTCCGAGAAATCGTTCGCGCCGAAGATGACCAGCTTCGCTTCGCCGAGCGAAACGCCGTTGGCAATCTGCGCCCGCACGAGCACCGGCACCGGGCGCTCCCCGGCGCGCTGCTTGCGGTCCTGCTCGCCGATCTCGCCGGCGGCCGACTCCGACCGCCAGCCGACGCGATAAGGCATCTCGTACTCGCGCAGAAGGCCGGCCATGCGCTCCAGTTCACCCGGGTTGGCCGCTACCAGGAGCATGCGCGTCTGCTGCTCGACAAGCACACGCAGTTGCTCGATCATCGCCGGAATCGAGCCGTGAAAACGCAGTGTCGGGCGCGACGCAAAAGCGATTTCGCCCAGCGTCGTATCGTCCTCGAGTACGTCGACGATGCCTAACTGGTCCAGGTCGAGACCCGGGTGGTTGCCCAGTTGCGCAAGCAAGACCTCGGGCTCGCGATAAATATCCGCCGGCTGGATCAGCGAGCCGATCCCGGCCCGGTCATGCCGCTGCTCGATCTTGGTCCACCAGCGCTCCACCTGGTTGCGCATCATCGCCGGTTCTTCCACAAACAGCACACAGCGGGGAAAAAGCCCGAGCAGCGTGGTCGAAGCCCCGGCCACGCCGGCGAACAACTCCCATCCTGGAAATACAGTGACGCCGCCCGCCGCAATCGAGTGCTCGAGCATCCGGTCCACCTCGTCGGCATCGTCCAGGTTCGAGCCGCTCAGCCGTGTATGCACAGCGGCCAGCAGCCGCTCGGTGACAGGCGTTTCGGTGAGCGGCAGCAGCACTGCTTCGTCCACAGGGTTGAGCGAGCGCTGCGAGTCAGGATCAAACCGGCGGATCGATTCCACCTCGTCGCCGAAGAATTCAAAGCGCACCGGCCGCTCGGCCTCCGGCGAGTAGACGTCGAGGATGCCGCCGCGCCGCGTGTACTGGCCTGGAGAGTCGACGATATCCATCGCCATGTAGCCCACGCTCGCAAGATGCGTGGTGAGCGCGTCCAGATCATGCTCTTGGCCGCGGCGTAGGACCCGGGCCAGGTCCGAGTAGTACGCGGCAGGAAAGAGCTTCATCGCTGCTGCTTCGACCGGCGCGATCACAATCGAAGCGGCGCCGGTTGCAATCTTCCAAAGCGTGGCCGCCCGCTGCTCCTGCACCTCGGCATGCGGCGACATGTGCTCGAAAGGAAGCACGTCGTGCGCCGGCAGCTTGAGCACGCGTTCGGGCGCAATGGCCCCGGAGAGTTCGCAGGCGGAACGCAACGCGAGAGAGAGCGAGTCGGCCGCCTTGTTATCGGCTACCAGCACCACGGCCGGCACATTCGCAGCCCGAGCAAAGAAGGGAAGATAGAGCGCGCGCGCAGTCGCGGTCAGCCCGGAAACACGGCGGCGCCCGCGCGCCAGCTTGAGGTGGCGTGCCGCGTGCTCAAAAGCTGGCGAGCGCTCCAGATCCGCAAGCAGCTCACGGACGAAAGGCAGGATCATCTACGGTTAGCTTACCAGCCCGAGAGCCTCGTTCCGGGCCCGAACGCCGCGGCTTGCAAGAGCTCGCAGCAAAGGCAGGGCGGCCTCGCGCCTTGGACCCGAGCACGCTTCGGTCAGCTTCAGCGCGACTCGCGGCGAGCTCTATTTTCTAAGCACGCGCCTACCGAGCAGCGCGCCTCTGTCAGCACGCAAGGCCGGCGGTTCCGGGCGCGGACCCCGGTGCTCGACTGCCCTGCTGGCAGGGCGGCAGCCCCTTGCAGAACGACTCGGCCTTTGTGCTCTTCGCGCATGCCGATCTCAAGCACTTCGGCGGGAGCGGCATGCGCACGACCCTCGCCGCGCTCCTGTACCGTCCCGGTGGTCTGCAGGAGCGAGCGCGTCAGCAGCGGATCTGATCCGTGAAGACAAGGCTGTGCCCCTACGGCAGGCGTAAAGATGATGTTCGGGTCTTTGGAGTCTGTGTGGTCTACACCCGGAAGCTGTCGAGAAGTATGCAGTGGGGAGCAGACTGGAGGCGCGGGCCGGGATCGAACCGGCGCATAAAGGTTTTGCAGACCTCTCCCTTACCACTTGGGTACCGCGCCACTTACAAGAGCCTTGGAGACAGCCATATCACGACGCGTGAGCCGCACCAGATATGCCGGGAGGCCAACGCACCGCCCCGGCCGGTCCCTTGTTCGATTCTTTCGATGCGATCGACCTAAGAACCCGACTGGAGCGGGAGACGGGACTTGAACCCGCGACCCTCGCCTTGGCAAGGCGATGCTCTACCACTGAGCTACTCCCGCTTGGTACAGGCCTCAGTCTATCGAACCGGTGGGCAAGGGTCAAACGAAGAGCTTCGGCTCGCGGAATCACGGGAGCGATGGGCCGGCGCTGCCAGTTCCCGCTCAGCTCTCACGGCATTAGCTGATGATCCCTGCCTCTTCCCTCACTCCATCGCGCCCTCTCGGAGTCAGCTTCGCGACCCTCTGCAAAGGTTTCATGCACGCCGGGTTGCGCTCCGGCACAGTTCAAAGGTCGGCCCGGTTTTCTTGCGCAGAATTGTGTAAAAAGGTCTTCCCCTACACCCCTTTTCGTCCTAGACTGTCATGCGAATGGCGAGAGCCCTTCAAAACTCCACCAGAAAGATGGCAGCCCTTAGCCAGGCGCGCATGCCCTTGATCAGGCTCCGCCGCTGCTAGAAGAGCTTCACCTTCCTCCATCCACGGCTGGACGGTTTTTATCTCAAAAGAGCATCATGTGGCCGCTACCCGGCTGAGAGTGTCCCTTATGGATAAGTTCGTGCGCCTGTTTCGCTGTTCCGTCGCTCCGCTGGCCTGCATGGTCTGGCTGCCTGCTTTGGCCGCCGGCTCGTCCGGCTCTTCCAGCGGGGTGATCTCTGCTCTGGAGAAAAAGTATGTGGTTACAGGCACCACGCCGGACTTCGAGCAGATTACCAAGGACGGCACCACGATGGCGATGAAGTGCGCGGGTGTTTACAGTATCCCGAGCAACCTGATGATCAAGCCCGATAACAAGGTCGTCGATGGCAAGATTCAGACGCCTGGAATGATGGTGCGGGTGATGTGGACCAAGTCCGGCGCGCACGTGCTGCAGACCGGAGACAAGGTCTACATCACCAAAATGGAGAACAAGACCGAAGGCAACGACGACCTGCTTCGGTTCACGCTCCTCACTGTCGATCCGCTCGACGTAAGCGGGTCAGAGTCAAAGAAAAAGTACGACGCCATTGTCTCTTTCAAGTTCAAGAAGGGGTATCTCGAAGAGACGCCGCCAGAAGAGGTAGAGCAGGCGATCGAGGCAGTCCTGGCGCCCGATACCGGGTCCCAGGATGATGCCAAGAGCGCCGCGCCGGAGCAGCCTCAGCACGCCACGGCGAAGCCCGCTGCCGCGCCTGCTGCGCCGGCACCGAAGACTGCTCCTGCTGCCGCCGCCGCCCCGGCCGCTCCGCCCCCGACCATCAGCATCGGCGAGTCTTCGACCGAGGTGTTGCAGGCCATGGGCATGCCCCTGCAGATGATCGACCTCGGCAAGAAGAAGACCTTTGTTTATAAGGACATCAAGATCGTTTTTGTGAACGACAAGGTCAGTGATATGCAGTAGTTCGCTCACAAGTGGATGCGCGAGGAGATGCGTATGAAGTGTCGTAGGAAGTGCAAGGTGCAAGCAGTTTCCTCGAGTCGCTCGAGGCTCGCAGTCGCCGCCGTGCTGGCCGGCATCCTGCCCATCGCAGGGAGTGCCTTTGCGTTGGGTCCGACCAAGCCGGCGCCTCCTAAGCCGGCTGCCACCGCTTCCAAACCGCCCACCTCTACCAAGGCTTCCACGCCCGCGGCCGGCCACACCGCTGCCGGTAGCTCAGGCACGAAGCCGGGCAGCACCAGCGGCGCCTCCGCGTCGAAACCAGCCGGCCCCGGAGCTGCGAACAAAACTGCCGCGTCGAATAAGCCGGCCGTGACCCACGATGCGAAGACCGGGAACACAACCGTCAAGACCGCAAAGGGTGCAGAGGTCACCAAGAGCCCGACCGGCAGGGTGACCGCGGTCAAGACCCCCACCGGGCACGAGGCCAAATTTGCGTCCGACGGGAAGGTGAAGGAGGTCCACGCGAAGGGGATGACGGTCTCGCACGCACCCAACGGTGTGCGGCGCACCGTGGTCGAGCGGCCGGACCACGCACGGCTGGTTGCGGAGGGGCACGGACGCGGGTATATCCAGCGGCCGTACAACTATGGCGGCCACGCCTACTACAGCCGCAACTACTACTATCACGGTGGCTACTACAACGCCTACTATCGCGGGTATTACTACAACGGCGGTTACTACAACGGCTACATGCCCGCCTACTACTATCCGGCCGCCTACTACGGATGGGCTTACAACCCCTGGCCGGCGCCGGTGGCCTATGGATGGGGATGGGGCGCGAGCCCCTGGTACGGCTACTACGGAGCCTACTTTGCTCCTTATCCGGTGTACCCGAGTGCCGCCTACTGGCTGACCGATTACCTGGTAGCCGCGAGTCTTGCCAACGCCTATGCAGCGGCCGCAGCCGCCAACGCGCTCGTGATCCCGAGCAACAAGCCGCACCTGGTCTTCGCCTCCTATGATCCGGCCACGCAGACAACCTCCCCCACAATGACCAAGGATGTGAAGGACGCCGTCTCTGAGGAGATCAAGCGCATGCTTGCCGCGCAAAAGGCTCAGGCCGGCAGCGACGGCACCGTGGCCAACCTGGGTACGCTGCTCGCCGATGGGCAGCCGCACATTTTTGTCGCCTCGGCTGCTTTGAGTGTCACCTCCGCAGGGCAGGATTGCGGCCTCACCGAGGGAGACGTGTTGACGCTCAAGACGCCACCGGCCAAGGATGCGACCACCGCCGATCTGCAGGTGTTGGCCAGCAAGCAGACCGACTGCGCCAAGGACAGCCTGGTCACCGTCGAGATGACTGACCTGCAGGAGATGCACAACAGCCTGCTGGCCAGCATTGACAAGGGTATGGCGGAGATGAAGGACAACCCCGGCAAGGGTGGGCTCCCGGCGCCGCCGGCCGACGCCATTGCGGGAACCAAGCAGGCGCCCTACGCTGCGGCTGCTCCTGCCGCGGACCCGAACGGCGCAGCGGAGCTCGATCAGACGGCCTCGGAAGGTGCGCAGGTCGAGCAGGAGGTCGTTGCGGAGGCGACCGCTCCGGATACCGGCGAGGAGTCGGCCGAGGCCCAACCCTCGCCCATCGGCGCGGTCGCCTCTCCTGCAACCGCTGCCGCACCGGCGCATCGGGGACCGGTCATGATCGCGCTCGGCCAGACGACGGCGCAGGTAGTGGCCAGCAAGGGGGAGCCGCTCAACAAACTCAACTTCCCGAACAAGCAGGTCTACAAGTACCCGGATATGAAGATCACGTTTGTGAACGGGAAGGTGAGCGACGTCGAGTAGCCCGCCACCCATAAATGAAATAGGGTCCCTGGGTAATAGCAACGGAGGATTGGCTGCCTGCCAATCCTCCGTTTTCCTGTTGCCGAGAACGATCCAGATCCCAACCGCGCAGTCTCGATCGGCCGTCCGTCCTCGAACACATCCCCACCTGCCGGCGCGGTGTATGTCGTGTTCGGGTTCGCGACGATCGTGCTACCTATCCTGCTCCCTCTAGATGGGCGAGAGGCCCGCAAGCGTAGACCGGCCAGTCTCCACCCGCACGATCTCGCCATCGCGCATGTGCAGGATGCGATCGGCGATGGCGGCGGCTTCGGGGTTGTGCGTGATCATCAGCACCGTCTGCCGATACTGCTGGTTGGCGTGGCGGAGCATCTCGAGCACGGCGTCGGAGTTCTTCGTATCCAGGTTGCCGGTCGGCTCGTCGGCCAGAATGATCGACGGATTGGTGATCAGCGCCCGCGCAATCGCGACCCTTTGCTGCTCGCCGCCGGACAACTCCGAGGGCCGGTGCTTCAGCCGGCCGTCAATGCCCAGCATCTGGCTCAACTCGTCCAGACGCCGCCGGTCAAGCGGAACCTTGGCGCCGGAGATATCGTAGGCGATCTCGATATTGGCCATCGCCGAGAGCGTCGGCATCAGGTTGAACTTCTGGAAGATGAAGCCAATCTTGGTCTTGCGCATGCGCGTCCGCTCCGCGTCGGAGAGCTGGGCAAAGTCCACGCCGTCGATCAGCACCCGCCCGGAGCTTGCCCCGGTAAGTCCGCCCAGGATGTAGAACAGGGTTGACTTGCCGCTGCCCGAGGGCCCTACGATCGAGACGAACTCACCCGGCTCGATGGCAAACGAGACGCTCCGCAGGGCGGGTACGTCGACCCTGCCCGTCCGGTAGGTCTTGCCAAGGTTCTCTGCCTGGATCATGGCCTGCACAGACTCGATTCTACCCCGCCTCCGCCAAGTGGCGCTTCTGTGCGGGGCGCCGAGGGCGGCGAGGCCTTCCGAGAAGGCCCGCCGCAGAGTCGCCGGACCGCGGCGGCCACGATCTTCAGGAAGCGAACGCGGGCGAAAAAGCCGGCTGCGTCGCCTGGCGCTTGGGCCCTCGCTTGCGCACCATCAGGACGCGGATGCGCTCGAGCAGTTCGAGCGAGTTGTTCGCCCCCTTGGGCAGGAAGGCGTCCGCCGCGTCTGCACGGGAGAAGTCCTTGACGGTGCCGCTCAAGAGCATCATCGGGACATCCGGCGCCTGCTGCTTCATGCGCCGGACCATCTCGTTGCCGTCCATGCCGGGGATGGTCAGGTCGCTCAGCACCAGGTCCACCCCGCCGGCGTCAAACTGCTCCAGCGCCGCCTGGGCGTGGTGCACACACACCACCCGGTAGCCGCGCGTTTCCAACATGAACTTGCGCACCGAGAGGGCCTGCTCGTTGCTGTCGACACAAAGAATCACTTTCCTGGGACGCATCGCCTGCTTCTCTTCCTTCTTCGCCGGCGCTTGCCGCGCTGGTCGTTGTATAGCTCACCGGGGCGCACGAGGTCCGTCGCCTGGTGAGAGGCTTGTGTGTGCCGCCTGCGGGTCTGGCGGCCTCAGGCGCAAGAAGGGGTATCTGCGCCGCAAGTGCAGGAAGCTTCTCCGGCACCTGACTGCAAGGCACAGTCCCGCGACCTTGGCCTGGGGCGTGAAACCCGGGACAAGCAGCAAAGAGCGAGGTTTGCCTACCGCCCTTCGAGGGTCGGTGCCGTCATGGCGCGGGTCCCAGATCCGATCCCGTTCGGATCGTTTGGGCGATAGCGCATGGACGACGCCGGCCTTTGGGGAAGGCGCTCCTGGCTCAACTCAGTTGTTCGTGTAAAGGCGAAAGTTGCGTCGCGATCGCTCATCGACGCTTGCCCAGAGTACGGAGCGAGGGGCGCCTCTGCAACCGCAAACAAAGGGCGAAGACCGGGGCACAAATTACGTTCCCATTTCGGGAAAACTGGTCGAAACGCCATATTTACAGGGGTTTCATCAAGCAGGGCTTGTGGAAGCGGTGTGCATCCCTCACGGAAAAGGCGTACGCCTGCCTCAGCCATGGTGCGCCGGAGCGGTACGAAGGTAATGTATCGAGCCGCACGCTTCCACCCGTTTCGCCCAAAACCTTGATCCGGATCGCCGCAGCCCCAGCCGGAGCGCCCAAAGCTGCGTCCGGTTCGGCAGCGTAAAGAAGGACTTTGGCCCGGATTGCTCCCTGTGCTACCGTAAAACCACAGAGTGCGCCCCGGGACACGGCTTGCAACCCCCGTGCACCGGCCGCTCCCTTCAGACTCCATGCCTGACACGCCCCGCAAGACGACGCCGGTCCTCCCAGCCCTCTGCTGCTGCTGCCGGATGCGTTGTAGCATGCGGGTGAGCCGTGTGTTCTAGGTTGGTTCTCCCGCCTTCTTCCCATCCCGTCCCACTCGTTTTCTAGAGAGCTCCCTGGGCTTGGACCGCGATCTCCGGCCCGGGCACTCGACAGATCCGAGAATCTCTCTTTCCCACGATCGCATCTCTTACACCAAGCGCAAGCAAGAGGAAGGTACCGATGAGCATTGGCGAATCCCGCATCCCCCGCATTCTGGACCCGGCCCCGGACTTCGAGGCCAAGAGCACGCACGGCGTCATCAAGCTGAGCGACTACACCTCCCAGGGCAAGTACGTTCTGCTCTTCTCGCATCCGTCGGACTTCACCCCGGTGTGTACGACCGAGTTCATCGAGTTTGCCAAGCGCCAGGCGGACTGGGACCGGCTCAACGTGCAACTGATCGGCGTCTCGATCGACAGCCTCAATGCGCACATCGCCTGGATCCGCGATATCGAGCAGCACGCCGCGGTGCAGATCGGCTTCCCGGTCATCGCTGACCTCGACCAGAAGGTCGCCGCGGCCTACGGGATGGTCCACGAGGCGGTCTCCGATACCTCGACCGTGCGCGCTGTGTTCGTCATCGACCCCAAGCAGATCATCCGCGCCATCATCTACTACCCCATGCAGCTCGGGCGCAGTGTCGATGAGCTGGTGCGCATCTTTGACGCCATCCAGGTCAGCGATGCGAACAAGGTCTCGCTGCCCGCCAACTGGCAGCCGGGCGAGCAGGTGATCGTGCCCGCTCCGGCAACCGTGGAGGATGCAGCCAAGCGCACCAATGGCGGGGGCGCCGGGCTGCAGGTGGACACCTGGTACCTGTCCAAGAAGACGCTCGAGCCCGCCATCAAGTAAGCCCCGCGCCGGCGTAGATGCCGGCGTAGATGCGGACCCCTTCGCGGCGTCTGGCATGGGCCGCGGCGAAAGCCCTTGTTCCTCTCGTCGCCAAGAGGAGCAAGGGCTTTTGGACTTCTGGGTTCGGTATCGTGCGGCCGCGACCTCGCCTAGAACCTCGTCTAGCCTCGCTCCGCGAAGAAGAGCCGCACGCTGCTCGGGCTCAGGCCGACTCGAGCACAATATTTGCGTACTGCACCGTATCCCCGGTGCGAATCAACCCGATCGCTCCCGGCACCCGCAGCTTCAGGTCGGAATGCGGCTCGAAGACCAGCGGGATGCCCTGCAGCGTCCTCTCCACCTGCTGCACGGCTGCTGCTCCGTTCGCCGCCCGAAACTCTTCTGCCATCCAGGCATGCCCGGCCTGCCACTCCTTGATGACCGCCTCGAGCGCCTGCTGCACGGTGGGAATATCATCGACCAGCGCGAGGTCGACCGTCTCGATCTGCGGCCAGAACGGAAACCCTCGATCGGCAATGACCAGCGTGTTGGTGTGGCGGACCCGGGCTAGCAGAGATCGCAGTGCCGGGTTCAAAATGCCTTGCGTCAACAAAGGGCTCTCCTTCACAAGACGATCTGGAGCGCCCGCAACCGCCGGGCCAGTGGGTCTTGCAAGAGTGAATGTAACAGGGAATCGGAACGGGGAATCGAAGACGGCCGGAGGCGGTCTCGCGCTCCAGAGCCTCGGTATCGCCCGCGCCGCCGGTTTGCGTTGATCCCCCGGGAGAGCGCCGGGCGATCGACCGGCAAGTGAGCCCGGGGGTGCCTTTCGATTCGACAAGCGACGGGCAAAGCGCCGCAAAGGCATAGGGGCAGATTTACCATCAATGCTTTAGCTGCTTGCGGCTCGATGCGAGTACGTACCGGAGACGAGGCGATGAAAGCGGTCATCCTGGCGGGGGGCTTAGGCAGCAGGCTGAGCGAAGAGACCGCGCTCCGCCCCAAGCCCATGGTCGAGGTAGGCGAGCGTCCGATCCTGTGGCACATCATGAACATCTACTCGGCCCACGGGATCCATGACTTTGTGATCTGCCTGGGATACAAGGGCAACGTCATCAAGGACTACTTCGCCAACTACTTCCTTTACTCGGCCGATGTGACCATCGACCTGACCAAGAACGAGATCACCTACCCTCGCAACGTGACCGAGCCCTGGCGGATCACCCTTGTCGATACCGGGATCAAGACCATGACCGGCGGCCGGCTCAAGCGCGTGCTCCCCTATGTCGCTGACCAGGATGCGTTCTGTTTTACCTATGGCGACGGCCTGGCGGACGTCAACATTACGGAATCGATCGCGTTTCATCGCCGCCAGGGTACGCTCGCCACCGTCACCGCGACCCAGCCCTCGGGCCGGTTCGGAGGGCTGGGCCTGGGCGAAAACTCGCGCGTGACCTCGTTCGCAGAAAAGCCGAAAGGCGACAATCGATGGGTCAATGGCGGCTTCTTCGTGCTCTCGCCGCGGGTAGGCGAGTACATCGAAGATGATGCGACCACGTGGGAAAGCGAGCCGCTGCAGAGACTGGCCGCCGAGGGGCAACTCTCCGCCTACCATCATGCCGGCTTCTTCCAGCCCATGGATACCATCCACGACCGCAGCGTGCTCGAAGCGCACTGGGCCTCGGGCGCCGCTCCCTGGAAGGTCTGGTAGGCATATGGACTGGAAGGGCAGGCGGGTCTTCCTGACGGGCCATACCGGCTTTAAAGGGAGCTGGCTTTCGCTTTGGCTGCAGACCAGGGGAGCCATCGTGCGAGGCTACTCGCTTGAGCCGCCTGCCTCGCCGAATCTGTATGCAGCAGCCAGGGTCGCCGAGGACATGGAGTCCTGCCTCGGCGATATTCGCGACCAGGCCCACCTGCAGCGTGAGCTCACGGCCTTCCACCCCGAAATCGTCCTGCACCTGGCCGCGCAGGCCCTGGTGCGGCTCTCCTATGCGCGCCCGATCGAGACCTATGCGACCAACGTGATGGGAACCGCCAACCTGCTCGAGGCAGTGCGCGCTGCGCGCACCGTGCGCTCGGTGGTCATCGTTACGACCGACAAGTGCTACGCGAATCAGGAGTGGGTCT
This sequence comes from Vulcanimicrobiota bacterium, assembly GCA_964658225.1. GTDB lineage: Bacteria > Acidobacteriota > Terriglobia > Terriglobales > Acidobacteriaceae > EB88. The sequence continues at coordinate 51,134 of CAZZYH010000003.1, forward strand.
GGCCTTACCGCGAAAGCGACCCTCTGGGCGGCCGCGACCCCTACAGCAGCAGCAAGGCGGCGGCTGAACTGGTCACCTCCGCTTACCGAAGCTCGTTCTTCTCTCCCGAGCAGCATGCGACGCACGGGGTGGCGCTCGCCTCGGCGCGGGCAGGCAATGTGATCGGCGGTGGGGACTGGGCGGCCGACCGCTTGCTCCCCGACATGATGCGCTCGCTCGTCGCCGGCCCCCCGCTGCGCATCCGCCACCCCGACGCGGTGCGCCCCTGGCAACATGTCCTCGAGCCACTCTTTGGCTACCTGCTTTTGGCCGAGGCACTCTTTGACCATGGCGCGGGCTTCGGGGACGCGTGGAACTTTGGTCCGCATGCCGCCGAGGCCGTGTCCGTGAGCAGCATGGCCGAGCGCATCGCGGCTTTGTGGCAGGACACCGGCCGCCCGGCCGTTGCCTGGGAGCGCGACGACCGGCCCGCATGGCATGAAGCCGGCCTGCTGCGACTGGACTGCTCCAAGGCGGCCAAAGAACTAGGCTGGCGGCCTCGCCTGTCCCTCGACGAGGCGCTCCGGTCCACCGTCGCCTGGTATGCAGCCTGGGCCGGCGGCATGAACATGCGCGACTTTACGCTCTCCCAGATCGCGCAGTACCAGGACCTGGTTGCCTCCGTTTGACGGTAAGTCGCTCCGAGAGGGTGAGGAAGAGACCGCATGCAGCGAGCCGACGCATTGAGAAAAGAGATTCACGACCTGGTCGCCGCGTACCACCGGGAAGCATTCCCGCAAAAGGGCTTTCAGCCGGGCATCTCCGCGGTGCCGGTCTCCGGCCGCGTCTTTGACGAGCAGGACCTCCAGCACCTGGTCGAGGCGTCGCTCGATTTCTGGCTCACCACAGGGCGCTTTGCCGAGCAGTTCGAGCGTGCCTTTGCCCGGCGCGTGGGCGTGCGCGAGGCCCGGCTGGTGAACTCCGGTTCCTCGGCAAACCTGGTCGCGGTCTCCGCGCTGACCTCGCCCACGCTCGGCGAGCGGCAGCTCAGGCCGGGAGACGAGGTCATCACCGTGGCCGCAGGCTTCCCGACCACGGTCAATCCCATCCTGCAGAACGGGCTGGTGCCTGTATTCATCGACGTCGAACTGGGAAACTACAACGTCGATGTGAGCCAGCTCGAAGCGGCGCTCAGCCCTCGGACCCGTGCGATGATCTTCGCCCACACGCTGGGCAACCCCTTTAACGCGGTAGCCGTGGAGCGGTTTGCGCGGCAGCACGACCTATGGCTCATCGAGGACTGCTGTGATGCGCTGGGGGCCGCGCTTCACGGGCAGGGCGTGGGCACGTTCGGTGATATGGCCACCTTCAGCTTTTACCCGGCGCACCACATCACCATGGGGGAAGGCGGCTGTGTCGTCACCGGGAAACCGGCGCTGGCCAGGCTGATCGAATCCTTCCGGGACTGGGGCCGCGACTGCTGGTGCGCCCCCGGCAGAGACAACACCTGCGGCAAGCGCTTTGACTGGCAGCTCGGCACCCTGCCCTGTGGCTACGATCACAAATACACGTACTCGCATATCGGCTATAACCTGAAGGTGACCGATATGCAGGCGGCCGTCGGCCTCTCGCAGCTCGACAAGCTGGATGGATTTATCGCCGCGCGGCGCGCCAACTTCGCTCGCCTGCACGCCGCGCTAACCCCCAACCAGGAGGTCTACCTGCTCCCCCAGACCGAGGCGGGCAGCGATCCAAGCTGGTTCGGCTTCCCGGTTGCCGTCCGCCCCGAGTCCGGTCTCCAGCGCGATCCCATCCTGCGCATGCTGGAACAGAAGAAAATCGGCACGCGCCTGCTCTTTGGCGGCAATCTCACCCGGCAGCCCGCTTACAAAGAAGCCAAGTTTCGCGTCGTCGGCGACCTGGCGCGTACCGACTACGTGATGCACAACGTCTTCTGGGTCGGGGTCTACCCCGGACTCCGGGACGAGATGATCGACTACATCGCAGCCTCACTCGCAGAGGCTGCGCGAGCAAAGCAGCAGACCCGCTGCGTCATCCTTTAGGCAGGCCAGCGCTCCCATCAGGGGGCGTGACCGACCGGCGGCGCGGTCCTGGCCCGCCTTACTCGGCCCCATCACTCGGCAGCGCGTAATAGCCTTTGCGCGCCTGCACCTTCAGCCCGTCGCCCTTGCACTGGACCGAAACGGGGCGATAACTTCCGTCGAGCCTGGAATCCGTAGGCGTGTAACTCGCCACATACTGCGTGCGCAACTCCGCCTCGATCTGCGCGAACGCGTCTTCCATCTTTTTGCCGTTGTTCCCGACGTCGATCATGCGTCCGCCGGTCTCCTCCGCCATCCTGCGCATCGCGCTCGGGCCGTTGTACCCGCCCAGCATGATCGAGCCGTTGTTATAGAACCCGCGATCGGCAATCAACAGCACGTAGATAATGGCGTTCGCCTTCTGCGCAGCTTCGATCGCGTCCTGGATGCGGTACTTTGAGCCCTGGTCGCCGCCATCGGTTAACAGGATCAGCGCCTTGCGCCCGGTCTCGGTGCGCAGCTTGTCGCCCGAGGCCAGGTAGACCGCGTCATAGAGCAGGGTGCCCTTCGGCGTGCCATGCGTCGGCACCGGTCCCTGGCCGATCCCCGGAACGCCGCTCGCGCCATTGCCGCCGGCCGTGTTGATCTCCGCCTTGTTCATCGCGCGGGCCAGCTTGGAGGCGTTGCTGGTGTAGTCCTCGAGCAGGTTCACATCCACGTCAAACGAGATCAGGAACGCCTCGTCTTTCTCCCGCAGGATGCGCTTGAGGAATGCGGAGCCGGTCTGCTGCTCCATGGGCAGCACGTACTCCTGCGAGCCGGAGGTGTCGAGCAGGATGCCGAGGGTGAGCGGCTGGTCGGCCTCGGCCGCGAAGTTGCGCAGTTTCTGCGGCTGCTTGTTCTCAAAGACCGTGCAATCGTCCTTGGTCAACGAAGGGATCAGCGCGCCGCGCTTGTCCTTGACCGTAAAGTAGAGGCTGACCAGGTTGGCCTGGACCTTCAGGGTCGCGACCGGCGCGTTCTGGTCCTCCTCCTGCGCTGGTGGGGGCGCGGTGCTCATGGGCGCCGCGTCCGGGCTCGGCGCCGACTGCGCCCATCCGCTTCGAGACAAGCCGGTTGCGGCGAGCGTAGACAGGGTCGCGAGGCAGGCAAAGCGCAGCAGGGCGTGCATGCTGCTTTAGACGAGGGGCGCAAGCGAAAAGCTGCGCGCACCCTCGTGTCCCGTTCAGGGAATCGGCGCGCGGTCCGGCGCAGCCCGTGCGCGCCCGGTGGTACTCTGATCGGGACCGCTGTGCGTCCAAAGAGAGCAGAGCGTTCCTGCGAAATCCGGACGGCGCGGGCCAGGGCGAGCGGTTTTTACCCGGCCCGCAAGGCGCATCGATACGGAACGCATCTAGATACGTCATACGTCATGGCGCGCTGCACTTGTTGCCGCCCCGGCAAATTTGTTGGTTTTTGGAGATAGGTCTGTGATGCAAGGCGCGTTCGCACTGGTAATGGCTGTATTCCTGGCTGGGGCCGCCCAGCAGCAGCAGAGCATCCCCGATGCGCCGACGCCCCAGCCTGCGAGCACGACCGGCCTGGGCGACTTGAAGCAGGAGGTGACGCCCGGCAGGGGAGCGGAACCCGCGCCCCCGCCCCACAGCTATGCGCCCGGTGAGAACCAGGCCGCGGACCCCGCCGGTTCTTCTTCCGCAGAGCCTGGACAGAGCCTGGCCCCCGCCGGCTCCACGCCCCCGCAGCAGGAGGCGCCCGAGATCCCCGCGGCCGGCACCGGCCAGCCGACCGTGCTCCGTATCCCGGTCAACGAAGTGATCGTTCCCGTGTCGATCCGCGACAAGAAAGGCGCGCTGGTGCCGGCGATTGACTGGCGCAACTTCCGCGTCTACGAGGACGGCGTTCGCCAGAAGATCGTCTTCTTCACGACCGAACCCTCCGCGCTCTCGGTCGCCTTCGTCGTCGACCAGAGCCTGCCCTCCGACATCATGAGCCGCGTCAACGAGAGCCTCGGCGCGGTTACCGGCGCGTTTACCCCGGCCGACACCGTCGCCGTGTTCACCTACAACAGCAGCCCCCGGCAGATCACCGACTTTACCGGCGCCCAGGGCAATCGCCTGCCGGTTGCGCTGGCCAGCGCCAAGGCGCCGGGCCGCGATATGGGCGTGGTCTCTCCGGGTGGTCCGATGGATAACGGTCCCGTGATCAACGACAAGGTCGTTGACCCCAACCTGAGCCCGCAGCACGGGCAGAATATCGGCTTCAGCCGCCTGCCCAAGGACTATCACCCGCTCAACGACGCGATCCTGGCAGCCGCCACTGCCCTGGCCAAGCAGCCGAAGGAACGCCGCCGCGTTATCTATATCATCTCCGATGGCAAGGAACAGGGCTCGAAGGCCTCCTACAAGGAGGTCGTCCGCTTCCTGCTGACCAACAACATCACGCTCTCGGGCACCCTGGTGGGCGACTCGGCGGTCTGGGGCCTGGGCTACCTGGACAAGAAGCACATTCCCTTCCTGCCGACGATGCGGGACAACCTGCTGCCCAAGTACCAGCTGGCCACCGGCGGCACCCTCGATGCCGAGGTGTCTGAGAATGGCATCCAGCGCTCCTTCGCCAAGATCACCGACGCCACCCGCCAGCAGTACACGCTCGGTTACACCAGCACCGCCGGCGTGCTGGCCAGCCGCTTCCACACCATCGAGGTGCGCGTGGAGGGTATTCCGAACCTCGAGATCACGGCGCGCGACGGGTACTACCCTTCCTCCACGGAGAGCCGCTAGCCACACCGCTCCGGCTGAACGCGAAAAAGGGCAGGCCGTCAGGCCTGCCCTTTTTCGCTTCCGCAATGCCAGACCTACCGCACCGCGATGACTTCCTTGCTGCTGGCCGCTTCCTTGAGAGCCGCTGCTTTATCGGTCTTCTCCCAGCGAAACTCCGGCTCGTGCCGCCCGAAGTGACCATACGCCGCGGTCTGGCGGTAGATCGGCCGGCGCAGATCGAGGCTCTCGATGATGCCCTTCGGCGTGAGCTGGAAGTGGGCCCGCACCAGCTGCTGCAGCTCGCCTGCGGGCAACTTGCCGGTGCCGAAGGTATCGACCAGCACGGAGACCGGCTCGACCACGCCGATCGCGTAGGCCAGTTGCACCTCGCAGCGATCCGCCAGCTCGGCGGCGACGATGTTCTTTGCGATGTAGCGCGCCATGTAGGCGGCCGAGCGATCCACCTTCGTCGGATCCTTGCCCGAGAAGGCGCCGCCGCCATGGCGGCCCATGCCGCCATAGGTATCGACGATGATCTTGCGCCCGGTCAGCCCGGTATCGCCCATCGGGCCGCCAATCACGAAGCGCCCCGTCGGGTTGATGTGGTACTTCGTATCCTCGTCGAGCAGGTGGGCGGGAATGACGAACTGGATGACGTGCTTGAGGATATCGGCGCGCAGCTGGTCGGTGGTGACCGTCTCGGCGTGCTGGGTCGAGATGACGACCGCGTCCACGCGCGTGGGTTTGCCGGCCTGATCGTACTCCACGGTGACCTGCGATTTGCCGTCCGGCCGCAGGTAGGGGAGTCTGCCGCTCTTGCGCGCCTCGGTGAGCCGTCGCGCCAGCTTGTGCGCAAGCGAGATGGGCAGCGGCATCAACTCTTCCGTCTCGTTGGTTGCGTAGCCGAACATCATGCCCTGGTCGCCGGCGCCGCCCGTATCGACACCCATCGCAATGTCGCCCGACTGCTTGTTGATCGAGGAGATGACCGCGCAAGTGTTCGAGTCAAAGCCGTAGAGCGCGTTGTCGTAACCGATCGAGGCCACCACGCCACGAACCAGCGACTGGAAGTCGACATAGGCCTGCGTGGTGATCTCGCCGGCAATGACCACCAGGCCGGTCGCCGTCAGGGTCTCGCAGGCAACGCGCGAGTAGGCGTCCTGCTCGAGGCAGGCGTCGAGGATCGCGTCCGAAATCTGATCCGCAATCTTGTCGGGGTGTCCCTCGGTGACCGACTCCGAGGTGAAGAGAAACTTATCGCGTGTGGACAATGGGTGCTTCCTCCGTGGCGCGGGGCTCGAACGCGGAGCTCGCCCGGCCGGCGCTGGCTGCCCGGGTGCGCGGCAGCTGGGACACAGGCAGAGGCAAAGCTCTCGGGCCGGCAGCATCGGTTCAGGAGGCCGGCCCGGGTGTTCAGCGCTAACGCATCTAGCTGGCTATGCTACTAGAGCGCAGCGGGGCAGAGCAAAGCCGCACAACGGAATGGCGCGCACGGGGCGGCGAGCGGGCGTTGCGGGGTTCGAGCGGGGGAAGCGTGAGACCGTGCGCCTTCCCAGGGCCGTCGTCGAACGGGGATCAGGGTCCCAGCCCGGGAGCGTGACCGGCCGGAAAGAGTCGCCGGAAAGAGCCCCCCGGGGGAAAGAGCCGCCGGAACGAGCCGCGGTCTTCGAGAACCCGTGGTGCTCAGCGAACGGCCGGTTCTTTGCCCGGCCGCGCCACACCGCGGTCCGGGAGGACCAGCACAAGCAAGCCTGCGAGCAGCAGAGCATTCATGCCGCCGAAGCAGAGCACGTAGCGCACATAGTTGGCGGCCAGGTCGGGCAGCGTGGCGAAGCCCTGCAAAAAGAGGGTGTCCGCCAGGCTCATGCTCCAGGGAAAGGTAAAGAGCGTGAGCTGGGCCAGCGCGCCTTCAAAGCGCTGACTGCCGAGCATGCCGTAGACGCAGATCAGGTGCAGCAGGGTCCAGTACCCGGCTGCTCCCCAAAGCACAGCGGGCCGCGGCGTACGGGCAGCCAGGAAGCGGCAGAGCAGCAGGCTCCATGCCAGCGACACGAGCAGAAAGGCGGTTGCATAGCTGCGAGGGTCGAATGCGGGCATGGCTAACGGTATCGTGTATCGGCCTGAGAGCGGGCCAGGAAAAGGGGATCGACCGGGCAAAAGCCGCGGCGCGCTCACGCCGGGGAGGCGTCCCTCGGCAGGTCGCGGGCAAGCAGGCAGGGCTGTATGGCGCGAGAGACGGCGTGCCCGGAGGTCGCTTGCTGCTCGGTCCGAGCACCCACCACCCGCGCCACGTACCAGCTGAACAGGGCGAGCACGGTCAGCAGCAGGGCAACGCCGGCCCAGCGCATCCGCTGCGTCGATCGAGACTCGTCCGGTTTGCGCGCCCGGCCGATGTTCTCGGCAAACGCCATCCAGGCCACGTCGTCGTCCTTCAGCTTGCCGCTCTGGTGGTAGGCAGACAGGTAGCGGCGCACCCAGGCCTCTTCGTCCAGGCCAACGGCGCGCGCATAGCCCCGGACCATGCCCTTGCTCAGCACCCCACCGGGAAGCACGTCAAAGCGCTCTTCTTCGAGAGCGACCAGGTGACGCTCGCTGATCTTGGTGATCCCGGTGATAATCCCGAGTGCGATCCCGCGCGACTCACGCTCCCTGCGCAGCTCGTGACCAAACTGGCTCATACTCATCATCCCGCACAAGGAATCTACGCTGCTTCTCATCACCTTATGACTCCCAATTCCAATGCGTCAAAGGAAATGGGGATTTACTAGTGACATTCGGTACACCTGCCGCCATCTTTTCGGCGGTTTGTTCCCGTTTTGGATCGTTCCCGGCGCGTCAGCCCCGCAGCCCTGCAGAAAGTGCATTTGCTACACTCGTTGGCAGGCACCACGGTTTGCTCCGAGGCGCTCTCGGCGTGCTCCCTGCTATCGACCAGAGATGCGTTTTGCTTCAGTGCTGGTGCATTGAAATTCCGCCACGGTCATCCTGCACAGCCACCCGTGCAAAACACGAAGGGTCCAAACAGACCAGGTATGAATAAGCTCGTACTCGGCAACCTGCTGCACCGGCCCATCCGCACGCTGGTCAGCGTCTTCTCGGTGGCAATCGAGCTGGTCATGATCCTGTCGATCGTCGGCCTGCTCTTCGGCGAGGTCTCACACCAGCAATCGCAGACCAACGGCATCGGCGCCGACATGATCGTCCATCCGCCCAACTCGAGCTTCTTTTCCGCTGTCGGCGGCGCGCCGGTGCCGGCCAAGATCGCCGCGGTGCTGGCCCGCCTGCCCCATGTGGTGGTCGCCGCGCCGGTGATCAGCGACCTGAGCACCGTCGGTTCGGTCGAGACGATCTGGGGAATCGATTTCGCCAGCTACAACGCGCTCAAGCCCTTCCACTTCCTTGAGGGGGGGCCCTACACCGCCTCCGATGACGTGATCGTCGATGACGTCTTCGCGTCCGGCAACGGCGGCCACAAGGTCGGCGATCTGATCCAGATCAAGGGGCACCCGTTTCGCATCTCCGGGATCTTCGAGCACGGCAAGGGAGGGCGCAAGTTTGTCCCCATCCGCACCCTGGGCGGACTGATGGGCTCTCCGGACAACGCCTCGCTGTTCTATATCCGCTCTGACGACAACGCGAACGAGCCCGCGATCCGCGACGAGATTCTGCATACCCCGGGGCTGAGCCAGTATGAGGTGCAGACGCTCGACGAGTGGATGTCGCTGATGACTCCGGCGCACCTGCCCGGCTTCAACGCGTTTCTGGACAGCGTGATCTCGATTGCCGTCATCGTCGGCTTCCTGGTCATCTTCCAGTCCATGTACACGGCGGTGATGGAGCGGACGCGCGAGATCGGCATCCTCAAGTCGCTCGGCGCCTCCCGCGGCTACATCGTGAACACGGTTCTGCGCGAGGCGGCGCTGGTGACCATCGCCGGCATCGCTGTAGGCGTGCTGCTGACCCTGTTGCTGAAGCTTGTGCTCGCCTACAAGTTCCCCACCCGTCCCTTTGAGGTGCCGCCGATCTGGTGGCTGCGCGGGGTGCTCATCGGCTTTGTCGGGGCGATCCTGGGTGCGGCCTACCCGGCGGTCAAGGCGGCCAACAAGGACCCGATCGATGCGCTGGCTTACGAGTAGAATCACCTAACGGCGGATCAGGCGGAGACTGGTTGTTGTCGAAAGCCGGCCACGTCGACAGCACAACCTGCACCACTCGCACGTCATTCGTTGCACTCTCCGGATCCATGAAACGAGATCTTTCCACTCTGTGGCCGGTACTCTGGTGGGCCGCCATTGGCGCGGTCCTCGCCTTGCACTTCGTGCACCTGCGCGCGGATTTCCCCAACTTCTCGCCGTGGATGGACTACGCCAAGTACACCGATGAAGGCTGGTACGGCAATGCCGCGATCCGCCACGCGCTCTTCGGGCACTGGCGTCTGCCGGGGGACTTCAACCCGGCAGCCGCCTTACCGGTCTGGCCGCTGCTGCTGCGGGTGGCCTTCGCGGTAGGCGGGGTCGGCCTGCCGGTGGCCCGGGTTCTGGGGCTGATCATCTTTGTGGCGAACCTGGCGGTGAGCTACGCCCTGCTGCGCCAGGCCGGCTCGCGCGCAGCGGCTTTGGCCGGCGTCAGCTTTCTCGCGGCCAGCGCGTATCTCTGGGCCTTCAGCAGGCTTGCGATCCTCGAGCCGCTGCTGATCCTGTTTCTCCTGCTGAGCTGGCTGCTGGTGCTGCAGCCGGCCGCCGGTGCGGCAAAGCGCCCGGTCTTGCTGCTCGCCGCCGGGCTGATGCTCGCCCTGGCCGTGCTCACCAAGACGACTGCCATCTTTCTTTTTCCGTCCACGCTCTACCTGGTCTGGCACCGCACCCGCTTCCGGCGCCGCGCCGGCCTGCGCGACACCGCGCTGCTCGCCGCCGGCGGACTCGTGCCCTGGGCGGCGTACTACCTGCTCCTGGTCCGGCCCCGCTTCGCGGCTGATTATCACTATCTGTTCGCCGCCAACCGGTGGGATCAGCCGAAGACCCTGCCGGGCTGGTTCTGGGCCTTCTGGTATGCGCTGCATGGCTCGCTCTGGGTGGACCCGGTGCTCTGCGGCCTCGCTGTGGCGCTGCTCGCGCTCGGCGTTCTGGGCAAGCCGAGGCTCTGGCGGGAGCCGCTGGTGATTGCATCGGTGTTCGCCTCGGCCGGCTACATCTTCTTTACCGGCTGGCACAACAACCCGCAGCCGCGTTACTACGAGGTCGTCGCCTACCCGCTGGTCTTCATCTGTTGCCTGGGCGTTTCGGGGCTATGGAGGGCGGGTGGCCCGGTGGCCAGGGCGCTCGGGGTTCTCGGCTGGGCTGTGCTGGCGGTGACCACCGGGATCAACCTGCGCGGCAGCCTGCACTTTGCCCGGCACCCGGACTACTCGCTGGTCCGCGCCGCACGGGGGCTCACCCGGTATATCGACCGGCATCCCAACGGCAGGCGGCTGCTGCTATCGATCTCCGGCGACCAGATCTCGCTGATCACGCACCTGCCCGCCATCTGCGACGACTTCGGCACCGTCGACCTGCCCTACCGCATCCACCAGTACCAGCCCGGCTGGTACGCGGCCTGGAACGAGATCGATCCCGGCACCCTTGAAGATCTGCACACCCAGTACTCGCTCGAGCAGGTGGCCAAGTTCCATGCCCTCGATGATGAGGACCGGGATGTGCTGATCCTCTACAAGCTGCACCCTCTGCCCGCATCGAGGCGCAACTACAACGAGGAAGAAGAGGCGGAGGCCAACCGGGGCCAGGAGTGAGCCGCATTCCGAGGCGAGCCGTGGCTGGGCATCGAGAGCGAAGGACCCCGCGCGAACCGGCGGGTTGCAGCGCTTGGCCGCGAGACCCTGCCAGCTACTGCGAAAAAGAGCCGCTCTACCGCGAAGCAGCCGCGCGCGGCGCGCTCTGGGCGGCCGGCTCGATCTTGCGCCCCAGCCGGTACACCAGACCCACCGAGATCGCGACCTGCTCATGCAGTCCGGCGCCCCCATAATTGGTCAGAGTCGCTTCGGGCTGGATCCGGAAGGCCAGCCGCGGCGAGCGGTTCAGATCTATCGCTCCCCCGATCGCGCTACCGAAGGCTACCTGGTTTGAGAACAGTCCAAGCGCTTCGGTCGTCTCGGGCGCGATGTCGGAATCAAAACGTCCGTAGGCGCCGCCGAACAAGGCATGCAGCGTCAGCGACGCGTGTTCATTTGAGAGGGCGCGATACTCCGGTCCGCCCAGGAACATGTACTGGCTGACCGCCGGGCCCTGCACGTGATACGGATTCGGCACCACGCCGGTGGTGCCATAGTAGCCGCGCGCGCTGGCTGCCGCGGCCCACCTCTTGTTGAAAAAGCGTGCCCCATCGAAGGAAAAGCCGCCCAGGTTCGCCCCCTGCAGCAGGTTTGGTCCGGCGTTAAAGTGGGTGTAGGAGAAACCGCCGTAGACCTCGTAGCGGTAGTTGTAGTCCACGCCCGCGAGCGTATCATTGGCGGCAACAACAGGAGGATGATATTGCGGCGCCTGGGCAAGCAGAGGGCCGGCGGCACATGCCAGCGTAGCCGCTAGCCGAGCGAGGAAAACGCGTGTAACTCTGAGCAAGAACGAGACCTCCGGTACATCTCTCACGATACATGAGTGCTCCCGGTCCCATCGCCCCCTCGACCGGGAAGCACCGACCGCGCCGGCCATCAGCCTGTCTCGATTGGACGCAGCCGCCGGGTGCGTCGAGATCGCGTCGATAACAGGGAAGAGAGTGGTTACGGTACTCTTGGAGAAGCAATGACCCCCAGGCAACGCCTCGCAGAGGCCAAGTACGACACGCTGGAAGCGATGATTGCGGCCTACGCCGCGGAGGCCGTGCGGGTAGCCAGCGCCGAGTTTCGCGAGACGCTCGACTACCGGGCATCTTCGCTCGACCGGCTGGAGGCGATTCTGAACCGGCTCTGTCCCGCGCCCGACCCTCTGCCGGCCGGCGACGCGGACTGGCTGACCCTGCTCTGGGGCAGTTACTTTGGCGAGCTGCTGCGCACCCTCCATGGCGGCGAGTGGGTCATGTCGGTGTACCCCGGCAGCGACTTTGCCGTGCCCACGCTCGAGATCGCCGGCTCGCGCCTCTATCCCACACTGAAAGTCCATCGCCGGCTCGCCCTCGGCAGCGGCGAAAGCCTGCCCGCCTTCTACACCATGATCGCCGCACGCCTGGCGGCAAGGGTCTGAGAGAGCGCAGCCCCCTGCGGTGCAGGCAGACGACGCCGGCCAGGCGCGGCCGGGCAGACGCGGCCGCGATCGTGCGCACGCGAACGCGGCTTCCTAGACGCGACCGTGCACACTCTGTCGGCGCGGCGCGGGGCCGCCTGCGGGCTCTTCGCTTTTCATCCCGCGCGCAGGGCGTCGAGCGTGTATGCGACAATGCAGGTACTGGAGGAAAGTCCTGCGCTGCGCCATGCGGGCATCCCAACATGCTTGATAACCTATTTACGCCGACCCACCTGCTCTTCGTTCTCGTCATCGCACTGCTGGTCTTTGGCCCGCGCAAGCTGCCCGAGCTGGGCAAAGGCCTGGGAGAAGGCCTGCGCGGCTTCAAGCAAGGCATCAAGGGCGAGCCGGAAGTGACCGTCGCCAAGTCGGAAGCAGCAAAGCCCGAAGTCGTCACGGAAGTCAAGTAAGATACGCTCTCAGGTCGGAGGCCGCCGGGCCTCCTGCGCCTTGGCCCTCCCCATCCCGCCTTCGAACGGCTCGCCACCTCCGCTGAAAACGATCACTTCCGTGACGCCCTAAAATCGTGGCGGCGATTTACGTTGACAGCGGCCGCACTGCTTTCTATGCTCGGACTCGATCAAGCCGCTGCCCCGCGAGAGGGCGAAGCCGGCGTTGATCGATCCACCGGTCGCGGAGCCCCTTCCCATCGTGCGCTCTTCCTCCTGCCTTTATCTATCCTCTGCGCCTCTCGGAGTTCAAAAGCCTGCCATGATCAACTATGCGCGCTCTTTTCGTCTTTCCCTTTCTTCCTTTTTGCTGACCTCGGCCATAGCCCTGGGGCAGACCGTAACCGGCGCCATTACCGGCTCGATCACCGATGCCAGTGGGGCGGTCCTGCCGGGCGCGCAGGTGGTGGCCCATAACATCGACACCGGTGTCGACACGCCTGTATCCACCAACGGCGACGGCTTCTACCGCATCAACTTCCTGCCCATCGGCCACTACCAGGTCACCGTCAAGGCCAACGGCTTCGCCGACCAGACGCTGCCCCCGTTCACCCTGGAAGTGCTGCAGACGCCGACCTTCAACGTGAAGCTGAGCGTGAGCGGTGCGTCGGCCGAGGTCGAGGTGTCGGCTGCCGCGCCCATCCTCAACACCGAGAACCCCACCCTGGGCACGACCTTCACTGCGAATGTGATCAGCAACTTCCCCTTGAACGGGCAGGATTTCTCGGCCCTGACTCTCTACCTTCCCGGTTCGGTCAATACCAATGGGACCGCGGGAATGACCAACATCGGTCGCGATACCAGCTACACGGATTCGCCGAACATCAACGGCAACCGCGCGCAGGCGAACAATTACACGCTGGACGGAATCGACATCAACGAATCGTTTAACAACGATATCGCCTACAGCCCGGCGCCTGAGTCGCTTGAAGAGATCAAGGTGCTCACCGCGAACTCTCCGGCGGACTACGGCAATGTAAACGGCGGCGGCGTGGTCAGCGTGCTCAAGACCGGGACCAACAAGTTCCATGGCTCTGCCTATGGCTTTGAGCAGAACCAGGAGTTCAATGCGAACTCCTGGGCGAACAACCATGCCACGCCGAAGCAGCCCATCAACTCCTACGCGCAGAACCAGTTCGGCGGCACCCTCGGTGGTCCCATCCTGCACGATCGGCTCTTCTTTTTCGTCGACTACCTCGGGTCGCGCTTTCATCAGGGAGGCTCCTCCAAGGCAAGCGTCTTCACGCCGGCCATGCGCCAGGGCGACTTCTCCGCTCTGCTCGGACTGCCGACACCCATTCAGCTCTACGATAGCCAGAACAATTTCGCGCCGTATCCGAACAATCAGGTCCCGATCGTCAGCCCCGTGGCCAAGTTTCTCTTCGCCAACTCCAGCCTCTATCCACTGCCGAATGCCTCGCCCGCAGCCGGCACCCTGGTCAACAACAACCTGCAGGGAGCAAGCCGCAACTTCCGGGCAAACAACCAGGGCGACGTCAAGATCGAGTACGATCCCAGCCCCAAGGACAAGCTGACGAGCTTCTACAGCATGTCGACTGCCTATGACGGACAGACCTCGATCCTGGCAATCACCTTCCCGAGCGGCGATCTGTATCCGACCAAGGTGGTTGGAGCCAACTGGGTGCACACCTTCTCGCCGGCGATCGTGAACTCGGCTCGGCTCGGCTTTACCCGGGTCAATTGGCAGCAGAGTCTGCCCAGCGACTCGACCGGACAGTTTGGAACCAACGGCAACGCCAAGGTAGGCATTCCCTTTCCCAACCAGGCGTACCAGGGTTTTACGAACCAGGGTATCGGGTCGGGTCTGAGCTCGGTAGGCACCACGGCCTATACGGGCAATACGCTGATCGACAACACCTACAGCTACATCGACTACCTGACCTGGCAAAAGGCCCGCCACACGCTCAGCATGGGCGCGCAGGCCACCCGGTACCAGACCAACTACCCGACCGGCAACAATAACGGTTTCCTCGGCACCATGAACTACAACGGCGCATATACCGGCAACCCCTCGCCTGCTGTGACCGACGGACCGGGGTACAGCGCGGCCGATTTCGTGCTCGACCGGGTCTACCAGGTGGCGGTCACCCTCGGCAGCGTCCGGGTGGGGCAGCGCCAGTGGCGCACGGCAGGCTTCTTCGCAGATGACTGGCACGCGCTGCCCAATCTCACGTTGAACTTCGGCGTCCGCTACGAGGTAGACGAGCCGTGGATCGAGCAGAATAACAAGACCGGCAACGTGGACCTGGCCACCGGGCAGACGATCTATGCCGATCACGTGCCCACCGGCGCGCCTGCCGGCTCCGGCGTGTGCAGCAATCGCGGCTGCTACCACTACAACTTCCGCCAGCTTATGCCCCGGCTCGGGTTCGCCTACCAGGCGGGCGGCAAGTTTGTCATCCGCGGCGGCTACGGGGCGACCAGCTTCTACGAGGGCAACTCCTACAACCAGCGGCTCACCTCCATCACCCCGTTCCTGCAGGCGGTCAACGTGCAAGCAGCGCTGCCCGCCTACACGGCGGGTAGCGGAACGGCGCCTGCCACGGTCACCGGCGGCGCGCCCCGGACGGTGGAACAGGGCTTTGATACAAGCTCGCTCAGCCTGGCCGGTTCCTACAACGTGTACCCGCAGGACATGCAACCGGCCTACGTACAGGAGTGGAGCCTCACAACCGAGTACGCACTCACCCGCACCACCTCCCTGCAGGTGGGCTACATCGGCGAGCAGGGCCAGCATATCGAGGATTATGGGAACGTGAACCAGCCGACGGATCTCACCAATCCGAACTCTACCCCCTATGTCAACAATCCGAATTTCGGCACCGGGGCGCTGCTGATCACGGAATCGCGGGCGGCGATGAATTTCCAGGCGCTGGAGTCCACCCTGCGCCAGCGCACGCAGCATGGTCTCGAGTTCACGCTGAACTACACCTACGGCAAAGCCCTCACCAACAGCCTCGGCAACTACGCCTTGAACGTGGGTGGATACGGGGGAACAGGCGCGTTTGAGAACTACTACAACAGCCATGCGGACTGGGGCCCGGCCGGCTACGATATTCGCCACAACGTGTCGGGAGCCGGAACCTATCGGCTGCCGGTCGGGCGCGGCGAGGAGTATCTGTCGCACGCCAATCGCCTGGTAGACGAGGCCATCGGCGGGTGGAGGATCTCGGTGGCCGGGGTGGGCTATACGGGTTTCCCGCAGACGGTGACAGGACCGGGAAACAGTGCGCAGAATATCGGTGGGAACTATCGCGCCAACCAGTATCGCAAGCTCAAGGTCGTCCACCGGACCATCGACAACTGGTTCGGCACCGATCCCTCGGCCACCCCCTGCTCGACGCCCGGGGTGGACGACGGGACATGCGCCTTCGGTTCGGCGACCTCGACAACGTTTGGCTCGTCGAGCAATGGGTCGGTGCGCGGGCCGGGCTACCTGAACGTGGACACTTCCGCATTCAAGGAGTTTGCCATTGTGGAGGGCCAGTCCCTCGGCTTCCGATTCGATGCGTTCAATGCGTTCAACATCGCGAGCTACGGCAATCCTGACACCGGGGTGACCGACACCACCTTCGGAAATATCTCCGGCCAGAGCTCGCCGACCCGGTCGGTCGAGCGCCACCTGCAGTTCTCGGCCCGGTACACGTTTTAAGGGGATCGAGCGCTAGAGCGCGGTAGAGGAGCGCTGTCCGCTAGCGCGATCAAGGAGCGCGATAGACGCTACACGGACGGCCTGCGCCTCGAGGATCCCGCCGACTGCTGTGCGCGGATCAGGCCGCGATCAACGCAACCGCGGCCAGCGCCAGGGCCATTCCGGCTGCCTGCAGCCAGGTAGCGCGCTCCTTCAGCAGGCACATGGCCAGCAGGATCGTGGCGCCCGGATAGAGCGAGGAGAGCACCGCGGCCACGTCCATCCGGCCCACCAGCGCCGCGCCCATGTAGAGGCCGTTGCCGGTGGTGTCGAGCAGGCCCGCCAGCGCGGCCAAGGCGAAAAAGGGCGCGGGGCTTCGCTGCAATCCGGCCGCCGCAGAGACCTTCTGGGTCGCTGGGCCCGGCACTGCGGCCTGCTTCTTCCCGGCGCGGCCGCGCAGGGCCGCCAGCAGCATCGCCCCTGCGCCTGCCGCGGCGCCGCCGGCACGGGAGAGCGCGAGCGCCCCCACGACCGTGCCTTGCGCGGAAGCCAGGTGGAGCACGAGCAGCTGCACCCCGAAGCCCAGGCCCGCCAGCGCAGACAGGGCCAGGCTGCGGGCGCTCGTTCCGGGCGCCGGGGCGTCTGCCCGCGCAGGCATCTCCGGGGACCAGGCGATCAGCACGATCGCGGCTGCGGCCACGGCAAAGCCGGCTATCTGCCTTGCGGCCGGCGGGCCTTGGCGGGTGACGGAAACCGCGACCGGCAGCGCCGCGGTAAGCACCCCGGCGAGGGCTGCGCTCAGGCCCATCGCCCCGGCCGCCAGCGCTTCGTAAAAGAGCATCAGCGCGATGCCGCCGGAGACCCCGGAGAGCAGGCCCCAGCCCCATCCCAGCCCGGAGAGTGGCGCTCGATGCGCAGCGACAAGGAACACGCCCAGCAGCACCAGGCTGGTGCCGTGAGCCGCAAAGACCACGCGCCCCGGCGCCGCCCGCCGCGTGGCCAGGCCGCCGGTAAAGTCGGCCGCACCCCAGGCAGCCGCGGCCGAGACACCCAGCACGATCGGTGCGGCGACCGGGGTCAGCATCGTAACGGGCAAAGCAGAGGCCGGCGAGGGATGCGCGTCACGAGTGGGCCGGCTGCGCTTTCATAAGGTTTCGCGGGAGTCGACCGCGGAGAATTGCTCGGCCGCCCTCACCTATTCTAAATAGTGTGCCCGAGCTGGATCGTGTGCGCCGCGCCGGTGCGCCCCGGCCGTG
>CAZZYH010000004.1:0-56304 GCA_964658225.1 Vulcanimicrobiota bacterium
GGGAGTGGCTCAGCCTGGTAGAGCACCTGGTTCGGGACCAGGGGGTCGGAGGTTCAAATCCTCTCTCCCCGACCAATTCTTTTTTGCTGGCCTATCGCTACAAATAACGAGACCTAGAGTCCTGTCGCGGTTTGTTCGGCGGTTTGTTTCTAAGGGCTGGGGGATTTCGCCCATTGGACGAGCTGTTGCGTGCATCCAGGATGCGTAGACCTGGTACCTCCGAAAAAGGCAAGCCAGCTTAGGCGCAGCAGCTCGCGTTGCCGGGCAGCTTCTGCGGATGGATACACAGCTCTCCCGTAAAAGGCGGAAAGTTTCGCGGACGAGTTGGCCGGTGCGCGTGCACTTCGAGGGCGCTTCGTACCGTCTAGGGCAAAAGTGCTTCCAAGATACTTCTTCGCCAAGCGGCTCCCTGCAAGAGAATGCGCCGCGGATGACGCACAGGCAATAACGAAGCCTATCTCCAAAAGCTCTTAGACGAACCGGTCCTTCATGCGCAGCAGGGGCTTCTCGAAGTAGTGATAACTCACCATGGACACAGCAATGCTGAGTGCGAATCCTACCAGGGCGCCTGCTCCAGTAGACAGGGGCCCGGAAGCAGGAAAGATGCGCTGCGTGGTAATCCAGTGGCGGTAAGCCACGAAGAAGAGACCGTGGTAGATGTAGAGCCCATAGCTGTACTTTCCAAAGAACCGAAGCACGCTATTTCGAAGGAGATTCGCCGTCCATCCTGTTTCGTCAACTGCTTGGTAGACCAGCAAAGCGGCAGACATTCCGATCAGCGAATAGCCGACAGAGGATATCAGGGGAGATGCGCTCCAAACATCCGCTCTTGATAGAAAGCACACAACCAGGACACCGATTACCGGGATCACACATAGCCAATTCGGTTTCACTCTTTGCCCATCTGGACCGCGCATCCAAAGCGCGAGGAAAGCGCCGTACATCAGACTATCCGCTCGAGTAAACAGCAAGGCGGAGAGTACAGACGGCGCAACATGGACCAGAAGAAGCATGACTCGTGCGATTGGCGATACAAACAAGATCACGAGGACCATTCGAAGCAGCGTTCGGCGATCTCTGAAGGTCCAAACAGCAAAAGGCCACAGCATGTAAAACTGTTCTTCCACCGCTAACGACCAAAGATGCCCTAGGTTGACGGCGTGGCTTAAATGCTGAAGTCCGGGAGCAAGAAGCACGATCATATTCCCGAGGTAAAAAAAGTAAAGCAGATGGCCAGGCTTCCATTGCAGATGCAGTAAAGGTGTCAGCAACAAAAGGCCCACGAGAACTCCGTAGAAGAGCGGAAAGATTCGCAGGGCGCGGCGGGCGTAAAAGTTACGAATCCTGTTCTGTTCCTGCGCGCCGTCATACAAGATGCCGGTGATCAAGAACCCTGAGAGTACAAAGAACAAATCCACGCCCATCCAACCTAGGCCCGCAAGAGCCGACCAGGCATGCAACAACTTACTGCTTCCTTTATAGCCGCCCGTGAAGTGGAATAGCATCACAGCAAGGACAGCCACTCCGCCAAGTCCATCGAGGGCGGGATAGTGTCGACTCCGCTCGTGCGGCGCTGCCGGGAAACTATGCGCCACGCGCGTGCTTTCTATCGATACATCAAGCTCTTCGCTCTTCATCCCCCACCTTTGCTGGCCGGCTGCCATCCTCGAGTAACTTGCCCTCGAGTGCATGCATCTCGACTGCAGCTCGTCTACCTCGATGAGCGGCACTGCCAATTCTTTTTGCCATTGCGTCGTTCGTTACAGAGGCCCAGATGAACCTTAGATGACCCGGCCTATGTCTTGTACCGATCGCCTTTTCCCAAAGTATGGCCGAGGTGCGCCGAAGACCCGGCGCCATGTGGCTCAGCAGCGCCCAGTACAAATTGAAAGAGGCGTTCTCAATCGCTTGGAAGTTGATTCGATTCCGTTGGTCAACATCGAATCGAGGAGCTGGATAGTGATCGACCAGGACAGCCGGATCGTACTTGATGCTCCATCCCCTCTTCTGGACTGCCAGGCTAAATGCAAGTTCGAAGTAGACCTGCGCGCCTTCTCCCTTCAGCCGTTCGTCGAATGCTAAATTTTCCATGGCAACCCGGCGCCAGCTCATATTGACTCCCTTGAGATGGTCCACCCTGCGCGCTGGTCCCAGGCCGACATGGTGATTGCCGACGATCCTGCCGAGAGCGTCGATCCTGCCCACGTTTGCTGTACGGGCCTCGATGACGGCTCCGTTTTCATGGACAACATCCCTGCCCCCCAGGCCGCCCAGTTGCTCGTCATCGGTAAAGTGCTTCTCGATGCGTGCGAGCCAATCAGGATGAGGCGCGGAATCATCATCGGTAATCGTGATGATGTCGCCGGTAGCGTGTCGAAGGCCCTGATTGAGGGCCTTGATCACTCCCGGCTCTCCTACATCCACCATGTTCAGCCAGGGCCGGTAATTCCACTGTTCCAACAACTGATGAGACTGTTGATCAAGGTCGCGTGTGATGACGATCACCTCATCGGGCGAACGCGTTTGCGCGGTCAGGGCGGCCAGGCAGCGGCGGAGATCCTGTGGGCGCTGAAATGTGGGAACGAGTACTGAGATGCGCATCTGCCACTCTCATCGAGCGCCCGAAGACCTGAAAGCGCCGCTCAAGCTTTAATTGATGTGGATGCCAAGCGTGTTTGAATGAAGGCACGCAGCTCAGCAGCGGTGATCAACAAGCTGGGCACACGCACCTTCAGGCGAATGGGGAAGTTGATCAAGATAAAGACAAACCGGATCGTGGTGGCGATCGTAAGCGCAACGGCTGCTCCGCCAACGCCCCATCTTGGGATAAGTAAATAAAGAAGCGGGATGGCAGACAAGACGCCGCAGGCCTGCAAGAGCGTGACTGTGCCTGGATAACCAAATGCCAAGAAAGCCTGCGAGAGTACAGACGTCAAACCGTCTAGGATCGTTTCGACCACGAGCAAGCGCAGGACGAGTGAGGCGCCCAGAAACTTGCTTCCATAAAAGAGCTTCAGCAGATAGGTGGCCCCAAGCAGCAGAGGGAGGGATGCCAATACCATGATGAAAAGGGTCATGCGAACCGCCCGCCCTGTAAGCGCCACGATCTCCTCGCTTGACGAGCCGGCAGCCTTAGGGAGCGAGACAGGCACCACCGCATTGGGAATGGCATTGAGTACGCCGGCTGCGCTCTGAGCCACGACGTACAGGCCCATCGATGCCGGCGAGAGAAGAGTGACGACCAGCAGGCGATCGACCTGGTTGGCAACCATCCCGAGAAGATCCGCGCCCCAGGCCCTCACACCGTAGCCGAGAAGCAGCTTGCTGGCACTTAGGGGAGCTTTCAACGTGGGATGAAAATGCCGCACAACCCAGAGAAAGTTCCAGAGAGTGGTCGGCACCCCGGCAAGGAGATAGGCCAGGGCCGCATGATTTACAGTCAGCGTGCCGGTAACTCGTTCCAGAGCAAGAACGGCAAGGATCGACATGGGCGGGAGAAAACGAAACAAGTTGTAATACTTGAAAGACCCGGCGGCCTGAACCTGAACGGAAAGAGTAATGCCAAACAGAGAGAGCGGGGCAAGCAGCAGAGCCAGCATCGCAGCATGCACGGTGTTGACGGGATAGGTGTGAAGCGATACCGGGATGACGCCGAGGCCGACCGCTATGGCGAGGCAGCCGAGCAGGAAGCTGAGGATGAGGGCTGCGCCCGTGAGAGTACTGGCCAGCTCAGGCCTTCGCTTGATGTTATACACGCAGGCAACCGGCACGCCCATGGTCAGGGCGTACGCCAGGAACTGAGGCCACATAATGACCGCAGTCAGTGAGCCGCGCCCGGATGGCCCCAAGGTTCGAGCAGAGATCACGCCCGCTACAACATTTGCCGCCTGAATCGCAAAGTTTGCAAAGGTTGTCTGAGCGATGGCAGCGACTCCAGACTTTCCTCGGATAAATCCTCGCAGCAAGCGACCTCACATCCCTTATTCGAACTAACCCTTGCGTGCATCCACGCTGCAGGGCAGACGATACGCTGCATCCTCGCAACGATGAGTTTGTTCGCGATCCTGATCAGTGTGTTGTTCAAGGAACAACGCTTTCATCTAAGCAGCTTTTGGAGCACCTTGCAAATCAAATAGGCGCACAGTTCGATCCTCTATGGCGTTGCAGAATGCGTTTTCAAAGGCAGCCGGATTTGCCCGCGCACGGCTTGTTTCCCATGGCGATGAATCGCGAAATGCGCTGAGTTGAAGAGCTCATTACAAACGCAATACTTACTCGAAGTGATCTGTGTGGAGTGTCCCAGTTTGATCCACTTATTGTGACGCACAGTACGCCAGGCCGATTTTCCGCAGAGCATAGAAGAGCGAGCGCGCCCGGGCTATTTCGTTTGCGAAGCTGATCCGGCCAAAGATCTTCAAGCATCAGGGCACAGCTTGAGTTTCAAGTGGCCGGAAGCCGGTAGCGATCGCAACCGGTGTGGACGCTCTGCGAGAAGAGCGACTCGTGAACTCTGGACGCATCGGAGAGAGCCGCCTTCTTCGTTCCTCTGCTTGCGAAGTCATGCCACTGCCGGCGCTGTAGGGGATCCCTTCGCCTCTGCATACACCCTGAGATACTGAGCAGCCATGGTCGCCCAGCGCATTCTGATCGCACATTCACGCGCCGATGCGCCAAGAGCCTTCATCTCTTCTGGGGACTGGAGAAGCTTGCTGATGGAAGAAGCGAGAGCCGACACGTTCTCCGGATCTATAGTGAGCGTGCAAGATGCAAAATCCTCTCCGGCTGCTACATTCTCCGAAACAACGACGGGAAGCCCGGAGGCCATCGCTTCCATCAAGACGAGCGGATGCGCTTCATAGCGCGAGGGGAAAACAAAAAGATCCACCGAGCGCATGAGCCGGGCTACCTCGCCTGTAGCGCCCAGGAAAAATACTCGCTCGGAGATACCCAGTTCCTGGGCCAGCGAAGGAAACGGACTCCCCGCGGTTGCTCCGGCCACGACTAATCGCATCTGGGGCAGTAAGCGCATAGCGTGCAAGAGAGTACCGAGATTCTTGCGCGGGGTGCGTAGGTCTCCTACAAAGAGGGCTAAGGGGACATTTTCTGGAAGTCCGAAGTAAGGGCGCTCGGGCGCTCCCGGCCGGAACGTGTCTACATCGACTCCATTGTAAATCACCGTAATCACAGAAGGGTCGACACCGAGTTCCACAAGTTCGCGAGCGGTCTTCCGAGAAACCGCGATGATCTTCTTGGCCTTGCGGTAGATCTTCTTCTCCCACCAGGCGTTGAATGTTGTGTAGAAGCATTGATATAGCTCATACGGCTTCATCGAAGAGAGATGGAAGGGGTAATGTGCATTTTTCGCCCAGGCGCTGTGTACAAAATGCGCTGCGACGATATCCCCTTTCACAAACGTCGAGAATCCATTCACCTGGATCAGGTCGAAGCGATGCATGCGACGCGCTAGGCGGAGGGTGCTCCGCAGCGCGAAGGAGAGATTCTTAAGAACCCTTGTGGGAAGGCGACTCTTCGATACCTGAATAAACTCCATCCGAGGATGGTCTCGCAGATCCGCCGCGCAGCTCTCTGCTACCGCTGTGATGTGCAGGCCGGCGTCAAGACCTGCGCGAGCCACTTCATAATTCACCCTTCCTTGACCTTCTCGAAAACCGAGAACGTGTGTGATCAGGGCCAGTCGCATCTCCATCTCCTGCCGATCTCTGGTTAGAGTAGCTCTAACAGAAGCAGCCTTTTGTCGCAAGCTTTCGATGGGCTTGTGCTCCGTCTTGATCATCCGCTTCCCCGCTCAGGACGATCAAATCTGATCCGTTCCTAGATCGGCGGGCTTGAAGAGCATGGAATCTGGTACGTTAAAAGGAGTAACCCTTCAATCGAAATTCTTCATGAACTTTCAGAGACATTTGCAGAGCATCGTTTGCTTGCACGACACAAGCGACTCCATTGAGTCTCCCAGAGACAGCTACGAGCTTTGTCGAAAAGGATAGGATGTGACTTGCACGGAACTCCGAACGCTCCAGATAGGTAACGACTGCTTCCTAGAGCGCCCGGGTGGCCTGAACCGATTCTTTTCAGAATTATTAAATGCTCTGCCAGGAGTCGATGTCAGGGTCCGCGGACTCGTCGCTGGGGGCGAGCAAGTCGAGCAAGCAACGAAGGGCGCGATGGTGGGGTTTGCGAGCGCCAAGGCTGCCCTTCCGGAGCGCCTCCTACGGGCAAGGTCAGCGGGATTGACCGTGCTGCGCGAAGAACAGCCTGACTTGATCGCCTGCCATTTTGCCTTGTACGGCCTCCCGCTGCTCGATCAGTTGCGCGTTTTTCCTACGATCATCCACTTCCATGGTCCCTGGGCCGGCGAGTCTCATGTTGAAGGCCAGCTGTCGATCGGATCCAAGCTCAAGGCAGCCATCGAGCGTGCCGTATACGCGCGCGGGCGCCGCTTCATCGTTCTGTCCCAGGCGTTTGCGAAGGAACTATCGTCGCACTATGGAGTTCGAGAGAACGAGGTACGCGTGGTTCCAGGCGGTGTTGATCTTCGCCGGTTTGATCACTCCCTTAGCCGCGCGCAAGCCCGGATGCAACTAGGTTGGCCTACAGACCGCCCGATTGTGCTCTCCGTGCGGAGGCAGATGAGGCGGATGGGATTGGAAAACCTAATCGATGCAGTGCTGCATGTAAGGCAAACCGTGCCTGAGGTGCTGGTGCTTCTGGCTGGATCCGGTCCACTCTCCGATCATTTACTAGAGCAGATCTCAGCGCGCGGCCTTCAACAAAATGTAAAGCTGCTTGGACGTGTAGATGATCGAGACCTGCCTGCAGCATATCGGGCGGCGGACCTGTCGATTGTTCCAAGCCAAGCACTCGAGGGTTTCGGGATGATCACGCTGGAGTCCTTGGCGTGTGGAACGCCGGTGCTCGTTACCCCGGTGGGCGGGCTGCCTGAGGTGATTCAACCTTTTGCCCCCCAGTGCGTTCTCGAGGGTACAAGTACAGAGATCATCGGAGAAGCGTTGGGTGAATTTCTGCGTGGGCAGAGGAGGTTACCCGATTCGGAAGCCTGCCGATGCTATGTGACTGGGAAGTATGCCTGGCCCGTGATCGCTGAACGCACACGCCGGGTCTACGAGGAGGCGCTCGCGTGAGGATTTTGTACGTCGACCAGACAGGCCAGCTGGGCGGCGGTGAACTTTCCTTGCTAGACCTGGTGAAATATTCCACGCATGATTCGCAAGTGGCTCTTTTTTCGGATGGGCCTTTTCGCGCCGCGCTCCAGGGGCTTGGCATACCCGTTCACCTCTTAGTTGAAAAGAAGGCAATTGCGGTCAGCAGAGATTCAGGACTTGGTGCCATGCTAGGTGCGGGGCCCTCGTTATTTGCGCTGTACAGGAAGCTCGCCACAATAGCCAGGGGCTTTGACGTGGTGTACGCGAACTCGCAAAAGGCATTTATTGCGAGCACGCTTGCCCGCAACCAAGAGCAGAAACTCATCTGGCACCTGCGCGATATGCTGACTGCCGATCATTTCAATCCATGGATGCGCAGAGCGGCGGTATTTTGCGGAAATCACTCGGCCAATGCTGTCATTGCAAATTCTCACGCGACAAAGGATTCTTTTGAGGCGGCGGGCGGCCTGCCTAGCAAAACAGCGGTCGTCTACAACGGGATAAGTCCGGAGCCGTTTGACGCTGTGCAGGCTGAGGAGATCGCGAGAGTTCGAGCCGATCTTGGACTTACGGGCAAATTCGTTGTGGGCGCCTTCGGTCGATTGTCTCCCTGGAAAGGGCAGCATGTTTTGATTGATGCGCTCGCCACTCTGCCAGAGATGCACGCCCTGATTGTTGGAGATGCGCTCTTTGGTGAGGACGCCTATGCAGAGCAGTTGCGGGAGCGTGCATCTGTCCGTGGGATTGCGGGGCGCGTGCACTTTCTTGGATTTCGCCGGGAGATTGCCCAGCTGATGAAAGCAGCCGACGTCATTGCGCATACGTCTGAGGCTCCTGAACCGTTTGGCCGCGTCATCGTGGAAGCCATGCTTGCCCTGAGGCCGGTGATCGCCACCCGCGCAGGGGGCGCGAGGGAAATCATCGAGCATGAAAAGACCGGCTTGCTTGTGACGCCCGGCTCGTCGCATGAGCTTGCCGCGTCGCTCGATCGACTCGGCAGAAGCCCCGAGTGGGCGAGCAAATTGGCGATGGCAGGCAGGCAGAGCGCTGTCGCCCGCTTCTCTGTTTCAGCCATGGTGTCTGCTGTAGATCGAGTTTTGCTATCGGTAACATCCTAGGGAATGGATCGTAACTTGGCATCGAGTTCACTTTCCATGCAAAGTCGCTTTTGAGGATAGGACCACGCAAAGCGATTCAAGAGCCCCTCGGTTGCTTGCTGGATTGCGAACTCATAAAATTGGCAGGGCTGTGCGGGCAAAGCTTCAAGGACCGAGCGCTTACGGCCGCGATCAAAAGGGCTGCAGCGGGCGATCCTCCACTGCATTAGCGCGTGCATCTGCCCTTTTCAACTGCGTCCGGAGACCTGCACGCATGCTCCGAAATCTGAATCGGCTACCGCCACCCAAGGGTGCAACTTGAACTCGATGCGCGCTCGCTTGCTGCTCTTCGTCGTCTTCTTTCCGTATTTCTGTTTCAGCAGCCTGGCCCAGCTGGCTCGGCTTTCAACCACGAGGGTCGGCGAGACGGCTTCAGTAGAGCCGGTTACTGTGACACTTGCGGCTGGCGGGTCGATTGACCAAGTGAAGGTGGTGAGCGCGGGAAAGGAAGGCCTGGACTTCCGAAGCGCAGGCGACACTTGCAAGGCATCGTCCTTCCTGGCTCCGGGCCAGTCGTGCGTGGTTGAGGTAACTTTTACGCCGCTGGCTCCGGGTGAGCGCCGCGGCGCCATTGTTCTTTTCGACAAAGACGGCCAAGTTCTCGGGTCGCGAGCGCTAACAGCCACAGCGACCGGTGCGATCGCAACGTTTGTGCCCGGGCGCATTACCACCGTGGCAGGGAACTACTCTACATTTCTCTTCGCAGGGGATAACGGGCCGGCTACCAAGGCGGCCATTTTTCTTCCTTTTGGAGTCGTTGTTGACGCCGCAGGTGACCTTTACATCGCTGATACTTATAACAATCGCATTCGCAAGGTTGACGGTTCAACCGGGATCATTCGCACGGTGGCCGGCAACGGAACGAGCGACTCTTCAGCGAATAGCGGCTCGGCCCTAGCTGTCGGCCTAAGCAATCCCTCGTCCATTGTGCTCGATGGGATCGGCAATCTCTATATTGCCGATACCGGCAACAATGTCGTTCGCAAAGTAGATCTCTCCGGGAACATCTTCACCTTCGCGGGCACGGTCGGCCAAGGGGGATATGGCGGCGATGCAGGACCCGCGACCCAGGCGAGGCTGCAGAGCCCGAATGGGCTTGCCTTCGACAACGCAGGCAACCTGTATATCGCCGATACAGGAAACAATCGGATTCGATCGGTAAATCCTTCCGGCATCATCTCCACCGTGGCAGGCAATGGGACCGCGGCTTATACCGGAAATGGCGGACCGGCGACCAGCGCCAGCCTGCAGGGGCCCTGGGGCGTGGCTGTTTCGAATGCGGGTGAGCTGTACATTGCCGACCAGAAAAACAACGTTGTCCGTCGGGTCGACGCCTCTGGCGTGATCACTACGATTGCGGGAACAGGCAGGGCCGGGTCAGCCGGGGATGATGGCCCAGCCTCCAAGTCGCAGTTGAATGCTCCAGCCAGCGTCGCGATGGATGCGGTCGGCAATCTCTATATTTCGGACTCCAGCAACAATCGCATCCGCAAGATCAACCCAAATACGAATATCATTACGACGATTGCCGGCACGAACAACTCGGGCACCACCGGGGATAACGGGCCCGCCAACGCGGCAGGACTCTCCGGGCCTTTTACCATTGCGCTCGATGGCTTGGGAAACTTATTCATCGCCGATTCTTTTCACAACCGTATTCGCAAGGTTCTAAGCAATGCCTCAGACCTTCTCTATTCCGCGATGCGCGTGAACAGCATTTCGGCTCCTATGGATCAATTGATTGAGAATGACGGGAACGCTGCCCTCAATTTTTCCAGTTTACTTGCCGGGGCGAACGCGCAGTTGGACGGGACTACGACGTGTTCTACAGCTGCTCCACTGTCCCCACTCGCTCAGTGCTCCATTGCTGCCGATTACGCACCTACCGTGGTCGGCTCAAGTGCAACTGGCTCCCCTGCAAACGGCGTGATCACCGTTGCGTCGAATGCTCTGAATGCCAGCAACACAATCCTGCTGCGAGGCACGGTTGCAAGCACCTACCCCTCTACCGTTCTACTCTCATCGGGTCCCAATCCGAGCATTGTTGGCGATCCTGTGCAATTCCTCGTGCAGGTTCTCAATCAAGGTGTGACTCCCACGGGAAGCGTCACCTTGTTGGACGGGACCAGTTCCCTTGCAACGATGAAGCTCCTAAACGGTGTTGCGACCTTCACCATTTCCACCTTAGCGGTTGGACAGCATGCCATCACTGCCGCATATGCTGGAGATGTGAACTACGGCTCCGCAACCTCTCTGCCGGTCATCCAGGTGGTCCAGGTTCTTCCGCCGAACTCGGGGACGACAACCTCACTTACTTCGAGTGCAAATCCAGTGGACGCAGGCCAGGCGCTCACGCTCACCGCAAAAGTTTCCGCGAGTACCGCGGGGCAGACTGTGCCAAGCGGCACAGTGACCTTTCAGGAGGGCACTACCGTTCTTGGCACAGGGACGTTGAGTGAAGGCGCTGCGAGCATCAGCATCTCGAATCTGACTGTCGGTACGCACCTGCTCACCGCGACCTATGGAGGGAGTGGCACTTACGCGTCCAGCACATCTTCTGTACTCACGCAGATTGTTGGATCGGCGGGTCAGCCTACGCAGTTCACATTTACCGTGACTCCGACGACTCTGTCTCTCAAGAGCGGCGCCCATGCCTCCTTCGAGATCTCGATTACAACAGCGGGCGGCTTCGCGGATACCCTCTCCTTTGGCTGCGCGGGATTGCCAAGTGCGGCGACGTGTACCTTTTCCCAAGACCAATTGGCTTTGACCGGCGGACTCACCAAGACGCTCAGTGTTGTCCTCGATACTGGCAATCCTCTCGGCGCGGGGCCAGCGGCCCAGATGGATCCTGTGCACCCCGGGCGCCAAACTGGCGTGCTCGCTTGTGTGCTTCCCGCCGGCGTGCTGTTAGCCTTCTCGCTCGGAGGCAGCAAGCGCCGTAGGGCCGGCATCCTGCTCTCTGCCATGCTGCTTGGAATCTTCGCCATGCTGTCCGGTTGCGGCTCGAGCTACAAGGTCCATCCAACTCCGGCCGGCAACTATCAATTCCAGATCTTCGCCACGGGATCCATGAGCGGCGCGACCTACGAGACCCCCGTGCGACTCACGGTGACCAAGTGAGCCTCCACCGCGTCGGCTCTCTTTCTGTAATGCTGGCTACCCTCTTGTTCGCCGGCCACGCAAGCCGGCTCTACGGACAGGTAGAGCCGGCTGCGAAGGGACCTCGACAGACGATTGCGGTGGGCGGCGCAGTGGCCGGCTTCCGCTCCTCTTATGGCCAGCAAAATGTCGCTGGCTTCACACTGTACTCTGACGTTAACCTATCTACGCGTCTCGGAATGGAAGGCGAAGCTCGTTTCCTACGCTTCCACACCCAGGAGCAGACGCATTCCTCTACGTACCTGATTGGTCCACGCATTGTCATCCCTCGCGGCAGGTTTCGCTTTTACGGAAAGTTTCTGGTAGGGGCAGGGGACTTCACCTTTCCCTTCAATTATGCGCAAGGCTCTTACCTTGTGATAGCGCCAGGAGCGGGCCTTGATATGCGCATCCTGCAGGGTCGCGCCTCGATTCGGCTCCTAGACTTTGAGTATCAGGACTGGCACGATTTTACCTTTGGTTCCATGCACCCTTATGGACTGAGTAGTGGAGTGAGTTTCCGTATCTTTTAGACGTTGGCTACATGCTCACGTGTCCTGCTGCCGGAATGGCTCCGATTCATGATGGATGGACGCAGTTGAACCCTCTGTGAATCCTGACTCTTGTCTTGCTGGAGAAGGACCTTGAAAATACTCTTTCTCATTAATGGCGACGCGGAAGGCGCTGATGGACTTCGGGCGCTCACGTTAGCCAAGTATCTACCGTCCGCGTGGACGGTAGCTTTTGCGTTCCGCGGGGGAAAGGTGCAGTCTGTCTTTTCCTTCCTGCGACGGGCCCTCGCGGAGCAACCCGATGTGATTGTGGTTGTCAAGATGGCGTACAGCGGGGTATTGGCCGGGATTGCCGCGAAGATCCTTTGCGGGTGTTCGCTCGTTTGCGACACGGGAGATGCGGCCTACGCGCTGGCGAACTCTACAGGCAGATATTCGAAAACTCAGCTCATGGCGGTCTGGGTCATTGAGAAGCTAGGGAGCTACCTCTCTGATTATGTAGTTACAAGAGGTAGTTACCACAAAGAACTCTTAGAGGAACAGTGGGGGATCAGCAGAGTTGCTGTGATTCCGGACGGGGTCGAGCTGGATGTTGATCGGCCCTGCGATGGCACCGAGGTACGCAAGGCGTTTGGGCTCGAAAGCATGTTTGTTGTGGGTCTTATTGGATCGATGGAGTGGTCCGCAACTCATGAGATGTGCTACGGCTGGGATTTGGTCGAGTCTCTACAGTACTTGCGCGATCTTCCCGTAGCCGTGCTTCTCATCGGAGATGGCAGTGGTCGAGCGAGATTGGAGCGCCGTGCAGCTGATTTAGGCGTTGCGGCGAGGGTGCATTTCCTGGGCGCAAAGCCTTACATAGAACTTGGTAAGTACCTGGGCGCCATGCAGGCATGTACAAGCACCCAATCTGCGGACCTTGTAGGAATGGTACGGACAACAGGCAAATTACCGCTCTACCTAGCTCACGACAAATACGTAATCGCGACGGCCGTCGGGGAGGCGCGTCGCGTGCTTCCTGGTATTGGCAAGCTGCTGCCATACGTTGGAGTCAAGGATCCGAAATACCCGCAGCGGCTGGCAGAGGCCATCCGCGAGTTGGTGAATCATCCCGCAGAAGCGGAGTTAGGCGGCGCAGGTCGCAGGGTAGCAGCGACGGAGTTTGCCTACTCGATCCTAGGCAAGCGGCTCCAGGCGGTGATTGAGAGCCTATGACCGGCAGACGACGCGATCAGTCCGGCACAAAGGAACTGTGACAAATCCGGGTGCACTGGACGCATGGCGCCCGCGCCCGGAGCGCAGGACCGGCAGGCGCTTGCCGCCGCCACGCTGCAGCCTGCGCCTAGAACGATCATGCCCTGGGCGGCAGCACGCGTTGGAACCGCTTCAGCAAATTTGAGCAGCGAATGGCTAAAAACGAAACGCAGCGATGAAGTAAACCTGCCGGTTCGCGGAGCCTTGCGAGAAGTTCTGGTTAATGGCATTGGAGCGTCCAAAGAGGGGCGAGCCGAGCGTGCCAACCGGCGCCGCCGCGTTCACATGATTGAGGATGTTGTCCACCTCGAGTGCCGTGGTGAGGGAATATTTCTTGTCTGGCTTCGGCGCCTTTTCGCCGGGCTTGAGCACGGGCGCGGGCTGGTCCGGGGGTGGTTTGAGTGTGGGCCCGAACGCAAAGTTTTTCTCCAGATCAGTGTTCAACTGCAGCAGCCCGGGACCCTGTGCATAGTTGTGTGGAATGATGCGTTGGCCAGCGACCGGATCGGTATCAAAGATGCCGTAGCGGGTATGCACGACACTGGCGCGGGTAAGATCGGTCGCGAAGGCGGGCCGGTCATTGAACTGGCTATCGCCGTTTTGATCGCTCCCCAGCACGATGTCGAATGGCGTGCCGGTGCGCGCAATCAGGAAGGTGCCTCCGCTCACCCCGTAAGGCAGATGGAAGAACTCGCCCAGGAAAAGACGGTTTCGCGAGTCATAGGTGTCCCGGCCATAATCCTGGCGCACGTCGTACTGGTTCATGGGAAAACTGCCGCCAGTGTCAGACCGCCTGAAGCCGAAGCCGTAGTTCGCGAAGATCTCGAAAGCCTTGGCGTGCAGGTTGGTGCTGAGGTAGAGGCGGCCGCTCTCGGAAAGACCCTGGGTATCGTACTCATTGATGTTTTGGAGTGTGCCGAATGGACGCACGCCACTGGTTGGATCGGCTGGATTGTAGGTGCCAGGAAGAGGAGCATTGATGTTGCGCGAGAGCAGCAGGTGCTCGCCTCGCGAAGTCCGATAGCCCAGCGTGGCACTACCATGCGCGGCGAAGGAGTGCTCCAGGCTGACATTTGCGTAGAGCTGGTAAGGGGAGTGGTAGGTGTTTCCGATCCGGTAAAGCGTGGGGGGAATTTGGCTTGCTCCTGAAAGTGCTGCTGGAGAGGGTACGGCAGGATAGGTGTCAGGATTGGTAACGACGTATTGCGACTGCGAGGTACCGTTGAGCCGGGTAGCCTGCAAGAGATCAGCAATCGGGAATCGCGTGTAGAAGACACCAAAGCCTGTCTGCAGCACCAACACCGGCGGCTTCTTTTCCGTGCCACCGAGGTTGTAGGTTGCCGCAAGGCGCGGGGCGAAATCGTGCTCGGCGACGAGATGGTTCTGGGTTTCGAAGCGAAGGCCGTAGCTGGCTGTGAAGTTCTTCGTCGCCTTCCATGTGTCTTCCGCAAACAGGGCCGTATCGGCTAGCAGCACGGTGGCTGAAGGATTGCCGCCGGTGATGTTGAACTGGCTCGCCCCGGCAACTGTGGTGGCGCCGGAGGCAAGCGCCTGCTGAGCAAGCTGGTAGGCGGCCAGGGTTGCAAAGATGTACTCGCCGTTGTAGTTCGCTGTGGAGCTGTTCGCCTCGCGGTTGATGCGCTCGCGCAGGCCTGCCCGCAGCAGGTGCTTGCCCAGGTCGAAGGTGGCATAGTTTTGCATCTCGTATTGGTCGAGGTTGTCGGTGATGCGGCCGAGGTCGCTGCCGCCGCCGGTGAAGGCGCCCTGAACTACGAGCGCCGGCGCATCGCTAACCGGAACCTGCTTGGAGCGCGACCGCTGGTATTGAAAACGGGTTTCGTTCACGATCTTGGGGCCGTAAACCTGCGTGTCGCCTAGTTGCAGGGTGGAGAAATTGTTCACCATGTTGTAGCCCTGCGAGGCCAGTTGCAGTTGACCGACCGAGGCGTTGGACTGGCTCTGGTGACCGTAATCGATGCGCGCAGTGACCGTGTGATTGGCACCCATCTGCCGGTCAAGCTTGAACGAGGCGCCGTTGTAATCAGTTGGGTTGTCAACCGCCGCAGTGAGCGGCACCTGGTTGTTGTTGGCGTCGAGCCCCTCGGCATTTACCACGGCCACATTCGCCAGGCGGTTGAGACGCAGGCCGGCGAGAAACGATGTCTTCTTGCCGAGTGGGCCATTCGCATTCGCCTCGATGTTCCAGGAGTGGAAAGGCTGCGGCGCAGCAGCGAAAGGATTTTGCGAATCGAACGCAGAATCTGTTCCATAGCTCACCGCTTCGGCGTGAAAAGTATCTGACCCGGGCTTGGTGAAGATCTCGATCCGGTTCGAGCCTTGCTCTTCGTACTCAGCCGAGAAAGGGTTCTGGTTGATACGGATCTCGCGAATCGTGTTCTTGGGCGGCATCTTTCCGTTCGAGAAGCCGTCGACGTAGAGCGAAGAACCGTCGTCACCAGTGGCCCCGGCCATGCCTTGCAGCTCCTGCTGCATCTGGTTGGTATCGGTGGAGAGCATATCGAGTGCTGAACCTTTGATGACCAGCGAGTCAGCATTCTTGCCGGGCCCGGTGTCGGACGGGTTGTCCTGGTTCACCTGTACTTCCTGTTGCGCAGTCTCGATGATGAGTTTCAGGTTGAGCGTGAGGGCGCGGCCACTCTCGAGCTGAACGTCTGCAATCGTCTGCACAGCAAAACCCGTTGCATGAAGCACGAGCGTGTAGCGGCCAGCGGGCAGCCCTGAGAACGCATAGCGGCCTGCGGCATCGGTTGTCGAGTAGCGCGTGTTCCCAGCAGCGTCCGAGACCTGAACAGCGGCGCCGGGAACGATGGCGCCGGTGGGATCAGTAACTTGACCGGAAAGTGCCGAGCCCGTTGTACCCGCATCACCAAGCCGGCCGGTGGCGGCAAACACGTGGCCGGGGCATGCGCCAAGGTTGATCAAGGCAGCCAGCAAGAACCAGCTCAGGCGAAGATGTCGCAGAGACTTCTCTCCTACACGAAACATGTTGGGGCGGTATAGAAGCTGCTGACAGTTTTCCGGAGTGAGAGGGGTTGGACGCAAGCTGTCCCCACCGGAGGAGGTGCGGTGTTCACGAGGCGGGTGTGAGCCCGCCTCAGGACAGACGCACGAGGATGAGCCTTTGCTCGCGCCGTCTCCGGCCTGTCGATGCATTGACACTTCCGTTCTAAACCGGCCAAAGGTGGTTGTCCAACGTAACTGTAGTAATTTTGCTGTGTTCTGGATCGAATATATGCGCTGTCGGGGCGGTACAGGAAAGAAGCTGTGGTGGCGCCAAAAGCAAAGCGCCAGCTACCCTTAGGGTCTGCGCGCAGTGCTAGTGCCTTGACCTGGAAAGCTATGGGAGTCACTCCGCAGTGGCGAGCGGCTCGACCGCCGGCCCTATCAAGAGCAACACGGGTGCGGGCCCACAAACCAGATCCGCCAGCCCTGCCAGTCTGCAAGTCGCATAGCTCTGCTCTTTGGTAGCCGCATGCGACATAGCGCAGCAGGGGGTGGACGGATGCATTCCTGCGGCGCGAAGCTCGGTGGCAACCCGTCCGAGGTCGCGACCCGGCATATAAATGACGAGCGTCGCATCCATCGGCAGTCTGCCTTCCCAGAGAGGCGACCCACTCTTCTCGTTCGCGTGATGCCCGGTACAAAAGATCAGCTTCGAAGAACTGTTTCGGTCGGTAAGTGGCAACCCGAGGATTGCCCCTGCAGCGAGCGCCGCGGTGATACCAGGCACCACCTCAAAGGATATCCCTGCAGCACGCAGCACCGCGATTTCTTCTCCTGCGCGCCCGAAGACTAAAGGGTCTCCGCTCTTTAACCGTATCACCGAGTTTCCCGCCTCGGCGGCATCGATCATCAGCAAGTTGATTTCCGCCTGGCTGATGCCTGGCCGTCCGCATCGCTTGCCGACGCTCTGTACCAGGGCTTCCCGGTGCACAAGCCCCAACACGTCCCGCGATACAAGATCATCGTGAAAGACAACGTCCGCTGTCTCAAGCAGGCGCACAGCGCGGAGTGTCAGCAGCTCCGGGTCGCCTGGACCACCGCCGACCAGATAGACCTTTCTCTTTTCGGCTCGTGTCATGTGCACTCCAACCTTTATATCCGGTCCT
This sequence comes from Vulcanimicrobiota bacterium, assembly GCA_964658225.1. GTDB lineage: Bacteria > Acidobacteriota > Terriglobia > Terriglobales > Acidobacteriaceae > EB88. Next base: position 17,376 of record CAZZYH010000004.1, read on the forward strand.
GGGGTGTTGACGATATCGCGGCCAAGGTTTGTTGATGCCCTCGCTCCGGGCGGACTGGCATGCGTTAGGCACGTCTGGGCAGGACTTCGCCGTGTGAGCAGCCAAATCCTTGGATGGGGCCTCGAACGATCATACGTTGCCCGGCACGAGAGCGAGAGACGCCGACGGAACGGGAAGAAGCCGGCGCTGCATTGTCACGGCTGACACGGGTCAGCGCGCTACAAGAGCGATCAAGGCTTCCTCTAGAAGAGTCAGCTTCTGTTGGTCACAGAGTGTGCACGAACAAGTTGCCTCTATCAACGTAGCTCAGCGTACATGCCTGACTCGCGACAAACACGCTGGCAGGCTACCTTACCAGGGCAACTCTCAGGTACCGCCCTGCAGGTACTGGTTCAGGCCTCCCGCAAAGTCCTCCAGAACCGGCCGACCGATCGTGCTTTGGCCTGGCCGTCGGGCTAAATCCAAATGAGACAAGGTTATCCTATCCCCACTTATCCGAAGTAACTCCAAAATGCGTATTTAAAACTAATATTTGCCAGCATAGAAGCAGAGCATTCTTCATTGCCGGCGCTTGCAAGCAGGTACAAAAGCGAGCATACCGGACGTCCGCACTTAGGAACAAGGATTGGTTCCGCCCCGGGAGAACTGTCGGAAGAAAGCCGGTCCCGCCGGTAGCGTCAAAGGCTGCCGAGGCCGAGAGACCTTCCTAGGAATGAGCAAGCACGCATATCGATAAAGCAGCACCGCAATCAGCGATGGTCAACCTGCGTCGGCAGGCCTTCTGGTGAGTGTCCTGGCGCATACACATGGATTTCTGGTGGAGGCAAAGGTGGGTAACTCGATTAACGTTCAAGAAGTTGGATTGGTAGCTCTCGCACCGGCTACGCTCAACATGCTCACGGAGATTGCCTCAACCGCTCTTGAGGATGGCGCCCTCATCGTTGTATCGAATGGAAGTCTAGATGGCGATGGTGGAGGCGGTACCTTTGTGTGGAACCCGAAAGGCGCTGCCCCGGGAGACGGCGGCATCGTGTTTGTTCCTCAGGACCGGGCGATGCAAGCTGCAAATGTCACGATGTTTACTGGCGATGGCACGACCACGACCTTCAGTGGAACTCTGCCACCATACTCAGGGATCACGTACAACAGCGTGAAGGTGCTCTCCGGCGCTAATCCCGTTGCCAGTGATACTATCGCCGGCACTTTGATGGGGGCACAAGTAACCGCGGTGATGACAGCGAGTACAGCACCGTCTACGAGCGGCGCGCTCCTGGTGGGACTGCAGGGCAGCGGCGTAAGTGGAACAATCAATTATGTAACTGGTGCCTGGACGATGACGTTCTCCACGGCTCCGCCGGCCGGGGCTCCCTACAAGGCCGCCTATGTCTACGCGAGTGCCACTGGTCGCTGGGTCCGTCAGTATAGCGGTGGGGTCGACATACGCTGGTTTGGCGCGATTGCAGATGGCCAGACAGACATGGTCCCGCGTTGGGCAGCGACGGACTACTATTGCAGTCTGCACGGAGCGGCCGTCTACATACCAAGCCCCTCCAGTGGAAGCAATACGGGCTGGCAGGTAAAAACTCCGATGATCGTAGCCGCTGCTCACACCTATGGTGACGGCTCAGGCGCAGACAGCACCTCCGGCACACGACTCAACGTAAGATTCGCGACAGCACAGCCCGACTTCGCTCCGGGAGTCACTGTTATCAATGCCTTTGTCTTTGAGCAAATCGACATTGTCGGACATGATCTTGTTCCGACTCCTCCAAATCTTCTTTCCGCGGGAGCGATCCTTACACAGGCCAGCTTTCAAGCAACTTTCGCTGCGACGATCATGACGGTGGGTTCGGTTTCTTCCGGCACAATCGTCGTGGGCGGCTCTGTCTCGGCAGCGGGCATGACGCCTTCTGCGCTGGGGCAGTGCACGGTCCTCTCCCAGAGCAGCGGCACCCCTGGTGGAGCGGGCGTCTACGTAGTAAGCATATCTCAGCCGACGATCAGCACAGCTGTCTTCACAACGCAAACGCTGCTCCCGACGCTGGCTGCTTTTGCAAAAGGTACTGTCGGTTTGAATTGCATGGCGCAAGGCATTGTGCGGGACTGTGCTTTCGGCGGGTCTAAAGCGTCGATCATGCTGACCTCGGGAGGTGGGCACGTCTATCTAGATCACGTAGAAGTACAAGGCTTGATAGGAGTCTATTGCCAGGTAGACAAAGGCGACTACTCTCAGATTGATTGCAACTTCGTAGGCACAGCGTTTGCTGGCATGGTGATTGGCCTCGGGGGCATGGGCTTCCGCGCCTATCGTGTGCATTATGGCTACAGCCCGTTTGGCTTGTTTCAGATCAACGATGGGCAGAGCGGCAACGAGAGTGCACCGGCGGAGTACTACGGTTGTTCATTCGAGGGGTTTGGAGAGGCCCTCGAGCAGTTGCTTCCAAACGTAAGTATTTCGAGGCTCTTCCTGGGAAACATTGGAAGCAGCTTCTATTCGCAGTACAGTCTTCCTTCAACTTTGCTACCCACTCCAGGAACCTACCTATTCCAGTGGCTGGGTTCGCTGAACGCATTCACATGTTCGCACAACGGCGCCTGGTGCACCTCGAGCGGCTCCAATACGCCACTTGGATACGCAGTGATCGGCAGCGTGAACCCATGGTCCGGGAACGATATCGACCTCTCAACGTTTCAGGGCTTCTACACCATTAAGAATAAGTATCCAGGTCTTCTCAATGCTGACTATAGCAACCCTCGAACCGAGCAGAGCTTTCAACGGGTGTCTGAGAAGATGATGCTTTCCGGGTTTGCTCAGACACCTAACTTGTTGCTTGATCCGGAGCAGATCAGCAATTACAAGAACCTGTCGGCGGGAACCAGCATTTCCATCGTGTCGCTGTCCTCGATCGGTGTAGCCGCCACGGATCCGGAGTTGCGGTTAGTGCTTGAGGAAAGCGGACTCTCGTCGAATCCTAACGTGATCGTATTTTCGAACGCCACGGGTGGCGTCATGGCTACCCTCAACGTGCACTCGTTAGCCGTCTTCAGCCCGGTGCGCTCGATCAACTTTCATGCATGGGTCCTCTGCAATCCCGGCACGATGGGAGTCAACCTTGCTATTACGAGTGACGGTACGGGGGCGGGGACCGGAAGGTATGCGAGGCAGGCTACCGCGCCCGCCTTCTACCGGTTCAAGTATGAGGGATCGACCCCAACGGATTGGGCGGGAACAAGGGCCACTTCGTTGGTCATTAGTACCAATGCTGCTGGGACGTTGTACCTGCTGGCTCCTATGCTTTCACTGGATAGCCTCGCCGCTTACAATCGCAATCCTTGCCCGACCGCGCTCGGGCCGGTCACGAGGCAGGCGGTTCCATATGCATCACTGCCGCCCGCAACACTCTTCACCGCAGGATACACGGAGCTCTTCTGTTCCGACGGCCGCAAGGCGGGAGAGCCCGCTGGTGGGGGTAAGGGAGTAAGCGTCTACACGGTGGCCGGGCAGAACACATGGAATGTCGTAGGGACCAATACGCCAGTCACGATCTAAAAGGAGAGTTCGATGAGCAAATATAAAACCCCGCATGATCATCCGGATCGGCGTCAGATTCGCCATGAGCAAGATCACGAAACAGGTCTCTATTCTGTGCATGTCGATGGAGCACGCACGCACGAAAAACTAACGCTGGGTGAGGCTACGCTTGCGGTGCTTGATCACTATCGCAAGTATGGCGCGGACCTGAGAGTGTCCCTCCCGACCGCGGGGCCGCTCGTGAAGCGAAAACACAAGCTCGCATGGCCATCATCCGGGCATGTCAGCCTGACCTGACCGCGCCCTTCGTAGATGCGCGAGCCTGTGCAACAAAGTAACCGATGGAGCCATGGCAAAGTAGAGCACGGCGGAAGCATCGCATCTTTCCTCCGTGCAGCTTTGTAAGGCTATCCACGAATCGGGCTTGCGTACCAGTGCCTTTATACCTTGGGCTGGATCCGCCTGGTTCCGACGGTTGTAGCGGGCGCGAGGTGCCACAGGCATGTCCTCTGCCAAAGTTGTCGAACCTATCATGCGGATGGTAGCTGAGCTGCGCTGCGCCCGCCTAGCGCGGCTGCGCCGACTTAGCGCGATCGGCATCCGTCGGCGCCTGCATGATTTGCAGATGTTGCGCATCCCGCCGGTTATCTGTCTGCGCGAGTTCGGCTGCGCGTGCCAGCTCCCGCTCCGATTCCGGTTTTTGCCCTAAACGGTCGAAGACAAGCCCGAGGTAGTAATGCGCTGGCCTGTAGGCGGGCGCAACCGCGACCGCCCTTTTTAAGGTATCGAGGGCTTTGTCATAGTCTTTCAATCGGAAGAAAGCGATCCCTTTCCCGGTCAGTGCTCCGCCGTGCGCAGGGTCGCCGGCAAGGGTTTTGGCGAAGGCACTGAGAGCATCGTCATAGCGCGCTTGAGACAGCGCAATCTCTCCCAGTTGATAATACGATTCGGTCTGCTGAGGGCGTAACTCAATAGAGCGAAGAAACTCTCTTTGTGCCTGATCCGGTTGCTGACCGAGCTGCAGGATGCGCCCCAGTCCGTAGTGCGCGCTCGCGTCATCTGCACGGATGCGCAGGTAAGCACGCATCTGCTTTTCGGCTAACTGCAGCTGCCCCAGGTCAAGCTTGACACGCGCTGCAAGATAGAGCACCTTGGGATCCTCGATGCCGGCAAGGCTCTGCAGCCGTGCGACCGTCTGATCCGCGTCTGCATAGAGGTTCATGCTGTCCTCAAGTACACCCAGATCGTAGAGCAGCTTGGGGTTTGTGGGTGCAAAGGATTGTGCGCTGAGCAGCAGGCGTAGGGCGGCGTCACTGTCTCCGCGCGAGCGCGCGTCGAGAGCCAGCCGCTCGCTCGCGCCTGCCAGGCCCTGTTGGGCTTCGACACTCAAGGGATTGGAAGCGAGTACGGATTGATAGAGTTCGCGCGCCTGCCACGGCTTACCCTGGCGCAGCAGCGAGGCAGCCTGCTCTATGCGTGGGTCGGGCTTGGTCGATGCGTGGGCAGACTGCCCGCCGAGCAAGCCAAGAAGCAGCGCAATTGCGGCCATAGATAGAGACACCCTAAAACAGAAAGAGACGGAAGGTTGCCGTCTTCTTGCATCGCACGGTCAAAGACGAGGTCAGAAGGAGATGCGCCCCGTAACCTGCACATTCCGCGGCGGCCCGACTGTTCCTGTAACCAGACCAAAGTTGCCGCCGCCTGGCTGCAAGTTGGGAATCGCGAACTGATGGCGATTGAACCCGTTGAGGAACTCTCCCTTGAGCACAAAGGCGACCCCCTCTCGAATCTGCGTTGTCTTAAGCAGGCTAAAGTCTTCGTTGTAATAGCCCTGAGTCCGCACCTCACCGGTTACCCTTGGAATATCCCCGAAGACATACGCGTGGTTGGTTCGCTGATCCCGTATGTTGCTGGCGTTGGGATCAATGAACGCGGCCGGATTAAAGTAGGTGCCCTCACCGGCGAGGAACGGATTGAGGTGCCCGGCGCGATAGTTGGCGCTTGCTAAGGGCTGCGAAGTGTCGCGGCTATAGTAGAAGGAGTTCTCAAATCCCGGGGCACCGGTTGCGCAGCAGAACGAGATCGGCTGACCGGACTCATAGCGCTGCACACTCCCGATCTCCCAGCCGCCCGCTACTGTGCTCGCGATACCGTGCTTGAGGAACATGCCATCCTTGCCAAAGGGCAGCCGGTAGAGCGGCGCGATGACGAAGGTGTTCGGAAGATCCTGGGCACTGATCGCCTTTTCCATGTGCAGGTTAAACGGGTTCTGCACCTGGGAGACGGCGATGCCGTTGTTCGGCAAGGCACTATCGGAATCGGTGAAGTTTTTGGCCCACGTGTAGGAGGCCTGCAGCGTCAAGCCGTTGCGGAATTGTCGGTGCAGCGATACCAGCAAGGCATTGTAGGTCGACATGCCAACGTTCTGCAGGCAGCAGCCTGAATCGATGTAGTCATACTGCGGAAAAGGACGAAGCGCGCGCTGTACCGGAGCGTCGGCCCCCCAAAGCTTCGTAAACCCGTTGAAGGGTGCCGCGACGCCGGCAGAGGCGATGGACTGATTTAACTCGTCTCCCAGCGCAAGAGCACTCACGGAAATGTTGTTGATGTTTTCCACGTTCGAACGCAGGTTCTGGGCTTTGTTGCCGAGGTAGCCAATCTCGAGGATAAGATCGGGTCCTATCTCCTGCTGCAACTGCAGGCTCCACTCGTAGATGGCGGCCGGTTTTCCATCCTGACTCTGGATATACGAGTTCGTGACGGGTTGACCGTTGAAGATGCCAGGATCGAGGTCAGGCGGCTGGCTGTAAGCGGGGAAGCCGGAGTCCAAGGCGAAGGCAGGCGAAAATCCGTCGCTGCTGGTAAAGCTAGGCTGGATCTTGTATCCGGTATCCATGCTGCCGCCAAAATCCGAGTACTGCAGCGGTCCGTAGAAGATAGCGCCACCGCCACGCAGAACAGACTTGCCGTTGGTATCAGGCAGGGTGTAAGCGAAACCTATCCGAGGGGCAACGTCTTTATAGTACGTGCTTGCCCAGCGCTGCTGGGTTTTGGTGTTGGTACCGAAGACGAGCGCGCCGGGTATGCCGTACTCCGGGTCGACAGCTGTGGGGCTGAAGTTCGACGTTGCGTTATGCGCTTCGGTTCGCGGAACGTCCACATCCCAACGCAGGCCCAGGTTCAGGGTCAGGTTGTTGCTGACTTTGATATCGTCCTGTGCAAAGAGAGCGTAGTAATACGAGGTCCAGCGTGGTTTTTCAGAGTAGATGCCAAGGCTGAAGTTGCCCCCGGAGGTTTGACCCAGCAGCAGGCTGGCAAAGCTGTTGCCATCCAATTCGTCATTGGCCGGATCAGAGGCGGTTTGCGGACGCCCGAAATTCACGGCTGGCGTGGGATTGTTGATGGGGGAGTACTGCTGCAGGCGATAATCCAAACCAAACTTGAAGCTGTTGCGGCCCTTCTCGATGCTCACGCTGTCGTTGGCGCGCCAGCCGTTGTCGATGTTGTCGTCGTTCTGGCCCGGGTTGCCATAGTTGGCCAGGCTATCCCGGCCATCAAAGGTGATCTGCGGAAAATTCAACGACGCGGGCGCGTTCGGAATCCCCAACTGCTGGGCGTAGTCGACACCGTTGAAGATCGGGAAGGCGAAGTTTTTACTATTCGTCCGGTTGTATCCAAAATTCAAGTGGTTCAACAGTGTGGGCGAGATGGCAAAGTCCCATCCCACACGGGAAAGATGGGTCTCGAAATCTTGCCGCCAGGTATTTGGATCGAGCGGGTAGGGCAGGATGGGATTGCCGCCGGACGTGCGATTATTGTCGCGCGTGGTGTAGGAGGCAAAGATCTTATTCCGCTCAGATACGCTCGCGTCGACGCGCACGGTATAGGTGGTGTTGACGAGGGGAATGGTGCTCTGAAAGTTGAAGTTATTGAACAGCGCGCTGTTGGTCGGTGCCGGGAGATAGCTGAGCAGGTGATTGGCCACTGCACTGAACCTGCCGGCCGGGATCACATTGCCCGGGAATGCTGTGCGGCACGGAGTGCCATTGACCACTTGCTGCGTGGCCGGATCAAAGATCTCCCCGGCGTACACCGGCGTGCCATCGCAGGGATTGGTAGGCGTGGTAGCGGTGGGCGCGGGGGCCGTGGCTGGGTTAAAGAGGGCAGTAAAGTCGCCGCCCTTTTCAGCCAGCGTTGGCACCGTGGTTGTCTGGGTCGCTCCCAGGTTCTGCTTGAACTGCTCCCAGGAGAAGAAGAAGAAGAGCTTGTCTTTCCCGCTGTAGAGGTGCGGTATGCCGAGCGGACCGCCGAGGCTGCCCCCAAAATCATTCTGCTTGTCGCTGGGTGTTCTGAAAGTGTTGCGGCACGCTGGGGTATTGGTGGCGCTCCCCACGGGTCCGCAGGTCAGCACCTCGTTGCCCCCGTTAAACCAGGTATTTGCATCCATATCCTCGTTGCGGAAGATGTCAAATGCGGTGCCATGATAGTCATTTGTGCCGGACTTGGTGACAAAATCTTCGACCCCGCCGGTCGTCCGGCCAAATTCAGCCTGCGGTACGGCGGTCGTGATCTTGAACTCCTGCAACGCTTCGACCGAGGGCGCTTCCTCGTCAAAGGAGGACCCATTTTCGCTCCGGGTCTGGCTGGCGCCGTCGAGCAGCACCTCGTTGCCATACTCCTGGCCTCCGGAGATCTTGGACAGGAAGATACCGTTGTTGCTGTTTCCGGTGCCCGGTCCGCTGGTGCCAGGGAGCAAGAACTCGAAAGCCTCAGGGGAACGGAGCGCACCGACGCCGCCGAGCGCGAGGGGTAGCTCGATGATCTGCCGGCTGCTCACCGTACCGCCTACGTCCGAAGACTCGGTCTGGATGGTTGGAGCGCTCGCGTCCACGTTGACCGTCGTCGTTGCGCCGCCGGCGGTAAGGATGAAGTTAGCAGCGGTGGTGCTACCAATGGTCACCAGCAATCCATGCTGTACCTGGCTGGAGAAGCCGGGTGAGGAGACGGTCACGTCATAGGTTCCGAGCGGCATCTCCGGGAATCGGTAGGAACCGGCCGAGCTTGAAACCGTGTTCAGCGAAACGCCTGTGTCGATGCCGACGGCGGCGATGCGCGCACCGACGATCACCGCGCCGGTGGAATCGCTGACGTTGCCGGCCATCGATCCGCGCACGGACTGAGCATTGGTCGAAGAACACAGGACCTGCATGGTGCAGAGCAGCGCAGTACAGACTCCGAACAACCTACTGATTCGCATACAGACTCTCCGCAAACTGGTGGCTCCATGCACAAGGCGTCGCCGTTTCTTGCCGGCCGTTCATTACAAGTGTGGTTTTCGGGTCCTGTTCGTTATTCTGTTCTGTTGACAGGGGACAGGTTTACACTTACGAAGTTGGACCGAAGATTGATTCGCACTGATGAACGTAGTTATTTATTGGAAAGCTTGTCAAGGGAACTTCTCAGTACGTTCAGGTGCGGATGGAATCAGGGCGAAGATGGCTGCCAAGGTATGTTAGTTGTCCCACGTAGCAAGCCACTTGCAATGGCGAGGCGGTGGACTTTGCTGTTGGCCGCATTGTTCTGCTGCAGTGGCTCGGGCAGGCCACAGGCGGGAGCGCAGCAGCCTCTGAACAGCGCTGCCGGTACATTGGACCGCGCTCGAGCGCTTGCGGATGCAGGCAAACTGCGCGAAGCCGAGGAGGCTGCACACAACTACCTGGGCAACCATGCCGAAGAGGCGAACGCGCACTACCTGCTCGCTTACATCCTGCTCCGCGAAGGCGAACCTGTCCCCTCTCTTGCAGAGTACACGCGTGCGGCGCAACTGAGGCCGCCGGACGCAAAGCAGTTGTATTATGTAGCGCTCGATTACGTATTAGCCAAGGATTACACCGACGCGGACAAGTGGATGACCGAGGCGACTCTGGGGTCGCCTGCGGACAGCGAGGCGTGGTACAGCCTGGGCCGCATCAAGTATAGCGAGAACAGGTTTGAAGAGTCGGTGCGCTGCTTTCAGAAGGCGCTCTCGCTCTCGCCCCGCCTGGCGAAAGCCGAGAACAACCTGGGCCTGGCCTATGAGGGACTGAACCAGGTGGATGAGGCTGTGAAAGCTTACCGCACGGCGATCGCCTGGCAGGCAGACGCGGCCAACCCCAGTGAGCAGCCACTGGTCAACCTGGGCCTCGTGCTGGTGGACAGGAATGACTTGAGTGAAGCTCTGCCGCTGTTGCAGCAGGCGGTCAAGATCGCGCCGGCCGATGCAAGGATCCGTGCGGCACTGGGCCGGCTTTACCAGAGGCAAGGAGACCTGGCTGCGGCGCAGGCAGAACTGCAGCGCGCCGTGGCCCTTGCGCCCGGCACCGCCTCGTACCACTTTCTGCTCGGCCAGATGTATCGACGATCGGGCCATCCGGAGGAGGCAAAAAGCGAGTTCGCAAAAGCCTCCGCGCTCCAGCGCGCGCATGCAGCGGATTAGTCCAGCCGGCACCCGCCGACCTGCGGCTTATCTCGCAGGGGGCTTGAGTCGATAAACGCGCACATAGTCAAAGTCAATCGTAGCTCCGGCAGCATTTTCTGCAGAGAGCCCAATCTGCGCACTGTTCCCCAGGGCGTGCCGCCAAGTGCCGCCCTTGATCCATGTGTTTCCGTCGGTGCTGCTGTAAGCGGTGTAGAACTCGCCTCCATCGCCGTTACTCTTCCTGACAATTCGCAGCCACGTAGTTGGAGCTGCCTGCCCGACTGTTTGATGGTCGTAGGTTGGATAGTTCGCCGGCACGGGCCCTATCTGCTTGCCGAACTCGGTCTGCCGCGTGTCAAAATCAGGGAAGACGTCGAGCTTGATGCTGTTGGCATCATCCCCGTAGATGAAAAGCGCACCCTGTGAAAAGTTAAAGCAGCACGCGTTATCAAATGGAACGCTGCTTGTTACTTTTGTCTCAACCATCCAGTCGCCCGTCCGCGGCGCCGGTTCGCCGAGGATTGAGACAACCGCTGGCGATCCATTCTCATCCGCACCATGCGTTTGGACCTCATACTGGCTGCCGGTGAGTGTGAATGAGTTATCCGCCTGCGGATGGATAAAATGCCATTGCGTTGAGAGTTTCCTGCTGTTGAACTCATCCGAGAGGCCCGGGATCAGGGCACCGGGCTCATCCGGCAAGTTGATCCGAGGCCGGTATTCGTTATACACATACGGCTGTGCCGCGGGCGCTGGCTGCGGTCCGTTTGAGGCGTAGAAGCCTCCGCGGACGACCGGCCAGTCATCGATCCAATCCAGGGGATCGATCAGCGCCGGGCGGCGGGTATATCCAGCGTAGCCGGTAAAGTAGGGGGCATTCGCATCGATAGCGTGGTAAAGCATATAGTCCTGCCCGGCATCATCAGTAAAGATAACGTTGCCACCAGGCCCAATCCAACGATTACCATTTGCGGCCATTGCGAAGCTGCCGCCGGGAGCGAAGTTCGTGAGGGGAACCCCGTTGCTGTCAAGAAAGGGACCCATCGGCGTCAGTGCCCGTCCCACAAGAACTGCATAGCCGCTCAGTGGACCGTCGCAGCAACTGTTCGTGGAATAAAAAAAGTAGTAGTAGCCGTTATGCTTCCAGAAGTTCCCTCCCTCACCGAAGTTATCGATCGCGATCAATGTTTCCGACGATGGGTCCGAGGTAAGTCCATCCGGGGAAAGTTTGCGTACGCTGATGCCGCCGAAAAAGCTGCCGTAGCTGATATATCGCTGACCGCTGTCATCGGTAATCACATCAGGATCGATGACGGTGCGCTGCGAACCCGCGCAGCAGAAGGCCGCCTCGTTTGCGACTGCCGGCGCTCCGGCGTCCGTCCATGGGCCCGCCGGGCTGGGGCTCGTGGCCACGCCGATCGCCGGGCCGCCGCCCGGTGTATTGGGCGCGGTGTAATACATGTAGTACTTTTGATTGAAATACTTGACTGCGGCCGCCCAGAACTGTTTTGTAGCTGAGCCCACCCAGGCCGGCGTGTGCTGGAATGCGTCCCCGATGTAGGTCCAGTGAATCAGATCCTGCGAGCGGAATTGAAGAATAAGGTGACTGCGAAGGCTGCCGTTGGCATCGAGGTCTGCGGAGTTGAGCGGGTCGCCCGTGCAGTAGAGATACCAGGTGTCGGGGCTGCGATCGCGCTCCTTGATGATGGCCGGGTCCGGGCAACTCGCTGCAGGGGTCCTGTCGGGGAGCTCAAGCCGCAGGGGATTGATGTAGGTGCGCGCTTCCGGATGCGTAACGCCGCCACCCTGTGCCTGGGCCCGGGCGATACCAGCCGTTACAAGAAGGATGCATAGCAGGTGTGGCCAAGAAAGATATAGAAACAGACGGTTCACGCCGCAGCTCCTCACGATCGCCCTGTGCTACCGGTCGATACCCTAATACGAGCAACGGAGAGGTGGCAAGCAGCCAGCCGTCGGCACCCGGGCCCCTCGTGAAACAGGATGCATAGCCAGCGCTTTTGCCGGCGCGCATTGTTCTTGCGCCTTCTCCTCATGCCTATGGCAAATCAATTATGCTGAGTGCGAACCCGAAATCCTGCCTTGCCTAGGCCGGAGACAGCTTCGCCCAACGGATGGGCGAGCGAACGCTCTTTCTATCTGCTGTTTCGTGTGCGGCCCGAAGCAACGTACGCGGGGCGCGGGCAACGCACGCATGCTTTGTGTCTCGACTTCAGCGCAAGGAGTCCGCCGAACATGGTGAGAATCCGCCCGATGTTCCAGAGCACGCTGCTGGTGGTGGCAGCCTGGTGTGCACCGGCCACGCTGGTGACGGCGCAGCATCGGTGCTTGCTGCCTCAAGCGCAGGCGCAGCAAGCAGGCACGGGCATCCTGCGCGGCAGGGTGCTGGACCCGCTTGGCAAGCCGGTAAGTGGAGCGCTGGTTCGGCTTGCAACCCAGGGCGCAGCCGCCGTGGCCGAGACCGTCACCGATCCTTCCGGAAGCTTCGCGTTTCCATCGCTTCGCATGGGGGGGTATACGGTGACTGCGGAGAAATCCGGGGTGCGAAGCCTCGCCGCGTTGGTCGTCTTGCGCGACCGCGGCCCGCAGAGCATCGACCTGGCGCTTGGATCGGCGCAGCAGGGATCGGCAAACCAGGCAATCGAGTTCTCGGATACGCCGAGCTTTACGGTAGCGGGGGTCACGGACTGGACAGCTGTCGGCGGACATGGGTCGGACGCGACGCTGCGGACGAGCGAAGACCTGGCGCGTGAGACGGTCGCTCTGCGTGCGGAAGGCATGGAGGCGCAAGCCACGCCTGCAGCGCTTGCTTCGGAGAGGGAGTTGCGTTCCGCTCTGGCCGCGGCGCCGCGCAGTTATGCGGCGAACCATGAGCTCGGCCAGTACTATCTTCGCGAGGCTAAGTACCGCGAGGCCATTGCTCTGCTGCAGGAGGCTGTAAAGATCCACCCTGCGCAGCCTGACGATGAGTTTGCGTTGGCGCTTGCCTGCCAGGGCGTCGGTGATCTTAAGCAGGCGCGGGAGCATGTGGGCGCAGCGCTAGCGCAGAGAGACGTGGCCGACTGGCATCGGCTCGCAGGGGAATTAGACGAGAAGCTGGGCGACCCGCTCGCCGCCGTGCGACACCAGGAGCGGGCTGCGCAACTCGATCCTTCCGAAGAAAATTACCTCGCCTGGGGCTCAGAGCTGCTCTTGCACCGGGCCGTATGGGAGGCGGTGGAAGTTTTCAAACGGGGCTCTGCTGCGCATCCCGCTTCGGCAAGGCTGTTGACTGGCTGGGGCGCAGCTCTGTTTGCGGGCGCGCTTTATGACCAGGCGGCAACGCGGTTGTGTGAGGCGTCTGACCTCAACCCTGGAGCTACAGAGCCGTATCTGTTCATGGGCAAGATTGAACTGGCAGCGCCCGCGCCGCTGCCTTGTGTTGAGCAGAAGCTGGCGCGCTTTGTGCAGGCGCAGCCTGGGAATGCATTGGCCAACTACTTCTATGCCATGGCCATTTTCAAGCGCGGGGACCAGACCGACCGCCAGCGTGTCGAGGCGCTGCTCGAACAAGCTGATGCGCTTGATCCGAAGCTCGCCGCTGCTCCTCTGCAGCTCGGGATCATGGCCGCCGCCCAGCGGGATTACGCAAAGGCGATTGGCTTTTACACCAAGGCCATCGACGCAGACCCCAGCCTGCAGGAGGCGCACTACCGGCTCGGGGTGGCTTATGACCGCACGGGCGAGCAGGCAAAGTCCAGACAGGAGTTTCAGTTGCATGAGGAACTGGCAAAAAAGCAGGCCGATGCCGTGGAACAACAACGGCGCGATGTCAAGCAGTTTCTCGTCGTGCTGCAGGGGCAGCAAAGTAAGTCGACCAGTCCCTAGCTTGGGTGTCGCCGTCGACGGCTCCCTCTGCTCAGTCTTGGGATCGACCTAAGTCTTGGGCCTTACCATCGATACAATCCCCTCGCCTTCGCGAATGGTAACAATCCGGTTTACTTTTACCCGGGTAAAGCGTTCCAGCTTCTGCGTGGTTGGCCATCTTACTTCGATCGCGTCGATGGACTCCGCGTGGCCCAGGCCGAAGTGAAGGCGGAGATCATTTTGAGACATCACACTGCTCCCGCTGCTTACTTCGTCCATCTGGATGTGCTTGCCGGTGATCACGCGTGCGCGGGCGCCGATCGCGGTCCGGTTGCAGCGGGTGCCGATGAGTTTGAGCTTGATCCAGTTCTGCCTGTTGCCGCTGTCGTTGCGTAACAGGGACGGCAGATCGTTCATGTTCAGAATCAGCGCATCGATGCCGCCGTCGTTGTTGTAGTCGCCGAAGGCCGCGCCGCGACTGGAGAAATGAGCGCTGACCCCCGGCCCCATCTCTGCGGAGACATCTTTAAAGCGGCCGTTGCCCAGGTTCCTGTAGACCAGGCGCGGATTTTTGAAAGTCTGTCCGAATTTGTAACCGTCGATTTCGGGGTAGACGTGTCCGTTGACCTGCAAGATGTCCTGCCAGCCGTCATTGTCGTAATCGACAAAGCCGCAGCCCCAGGCCACGTAGCCGCTGTTGACACCGATGCCGGCAGCAACGGTCAGATCCGAGTACGTGCCGTCACCATTATTGTGGTATAGGTTGGCGGTGTCGTCGGCAAAGTTGGTCTTGAAGATATCGAACCAGCCGTCGCAGTCATAGTCGGCAACGGCGACCCCCATGCCGGCCTGCTCATGACCAGCCTCGCTGTAAGCGCAGCCGGCTCCGACGGCGATATCGGTGAAGGTTCCGTCGTGGTTATTCTGGTAGAGAATGCTTGGTTGCGAATCGACCGCGACATAGATATCCGGCCAGCCATCGTTATCGAAGTCATAGGAGACAGAGGTGATCGAGTAGCGTGGGCCGGGCTTGAGGATGCCCGATTGTTCCGAAACATCGGTAAAGGTGCCATCGCCGCGGTTGTGATAAAGAATGTTCGTGTCGGGCGGCAACCCGCGCGGGCCGCACATGACAGGAACGCCCTTCCACTGGCAGAAGTGTGGATCGCCAGCAGGAAGCAGTTGATCCGGATCGAGCTTGAGATAGTTGCAGAGGAATAAGTCGAGATTTCCATCGCGGTCGTAATCGAGAAAGGTACAGCCGGCTCCCCAGCGGAGCTGCGGCTGGTAGAGACCGGCCCTGCGGGTGACATCGGTAAAGGTTCCGTTGCCATTATTATGGAAGAGAATGTTGTGACCCCAAAAGCAGCAGAAGAGGTCGTCCCATCCGTCATTGTTGTAGTCGCCCACGCAGACGCCCGTCTGCCATCCGGTAACACCCAGTCCTGCCTTCTCTGTCACATCGCTGAAGGTCCCGTCACGGTTGTTCTTATATAAGTGAGAAACAGGCGCTTTGCCGGCCGGCCATTGGGTGTTCAGCCGATCGCCATTGGTGAGATAAATATCGAGCCAGCCATCGTTGTCGTAATCATAAAAGGCGACACCGCTCCCCTTGGCTTCAAGGATGGAGCGCTTATGATCGACCCCGCCCCAGACATTCGGACTCGTCAGGCCGGCTTGCTGGGCCACGTCGACGAACTGAACGCGCGACGGACCCAGGCCCGCGGCCTGGAGCAGGGATGGGTCCTTCCATTGCCACAGCGGGGTTGCCAGGGCGTCGGTGAGCGCGCCGCTTAGCAGGAACAGAGAGGAGCCCAGGAAACGTCGGCGAGGCAGGTGCATAGGTTGAGACTGATTATAGAGAGCGTGCGGAGAGCCGTCGGTAGTTTCGGCGCGCGGCATAGCAGGCCAGCTACCATTTTGAAAGTCTATGGGTTGGAGTTCAGGATTTCGAGCCCCTGCTTGGCCGCGGCGCTCTGAGGTTGCAGGCGGAGGAGTTCATCGAGCGCTTGTCTTGCTTTGTCCTTGTCGTGTTGGAGCATCGACAGCCGGGCCAGGTTTAAGTAAGACTGGTCGAAGCTCGGGACCAGGCGAATGCAAGTTCTGAAGCGCTGCTCTGCCTGCGCATACTCCTGTTTGCGGACAAGAAGAACGCCCAGGTTGTTCAAGGCTTCCGGGTAGTCGGGGCGCAGGTCGAGAGCCCGCTGCAGATACCTCGCAGCAGAGTCCAGATCATTTTGCTGGGCGTAGAACAT
Source organism: Vulcanimicrobiota bacterium (assembly GCA_964658225.1). Taxonomy (GTDB): domain Bacteria; phylum Acidobacteriota; class Terriglobia; order Terriglobales; family Acidobacteriaceae; genus EB88. The sequence goes on from CAZZYH010000004.1 coordinate 33,484, forward strand.
GCCGAGGCTGTAATTCGCTTCCGGGTCGTCCGGCTCAAGAGTGAGCGCGCGGGTCAGGCAGTCCTCGGCTCGTGGAAAGTCCTTTTGCCGGCGATACACGTTGCCCAGGTTGAGCAGGGCGGTGGCGTAGCGCGGCCGCAGGGCGAGCGACTGTTGAAAGTTCTCTATGGCCTCCTCGGGCCTGCCCTGCTGGGCTGCCATCATGCCGAGATTGTTCCAGGCTTCGGGGTAATTCGGCTTGAGCTTTAAGGTTTGTTCGAGATATCTCCGAGCTTCGGCGAAATCGTTTCTGCGCAGGTTGAGGGTACCCAGATTGTAGTAGCCTTCGGCGTCGTTTGGCCGGGCGGCGACCACCTGCTCAAACGATGCCGCTGCCTGATCGAGATAGCCATGCTGAAACATGGCCACGCCGTAGGTGAAGTCGTTGCGCAGAAATGTGCCCTGGTAAAGCCTGCCGGGGAAGGGCAGCGCCTTCAGCATGCGCGCAGCCGGCGTGGTCGGGATCGATCGCGCATCGTCAAGCACGCGAGCCGGTTCGATGGCGCCCTCGTAGATCTTGACGATCATGCCTTGCTTGTCGAGCAGCAACGAGGTGGGGACGGGGAGATCGCGTCTTCGATCGTGAAGGTAGCGATAGACGATGTTGTACACGCCGGCTACTTCTTCGGTGGCGAAGAGGACGGGGAACGAGAGCCGCTCTGCGGATACGAGTGCGCGCGCCTTGTCGATCGTGCCTGCCTGGTCTACGTTGATGGCGACTACGCTGAGCTGGCTGCCTGCAAGCGCTCCACGATACTGCTCAAGGGCGCGCAGGTGATCGCGACAGAGCGGTGCCGTGGTTGCCCAGAAGAAAAGAAGCACGAGATGCCCGCGGAGAGCCTCGAGTGCTTGCAGGTTGCCGCCCTGGTCCGGCAGAGAAAACGCCGGCGCCTTCAACGGGTCCATCAGCCAGGTTTCTATCTGCGCCGGCTCGGGCGCGGGCGCGGGCGACGGTCCGGCGTGCGCGTAGGGTGTGCGGGCAAAGGGCTTGGCGGTAAAGGCCGGCCGGCCCTCCTCAAGCCAGATGCGGCTGTTCAGCGGCAAAGCTTCAAAACCCTGCGTGAGGCCGCTCGGCCAGCGTACCGTCGCCCGCACAGGTCCGGATGGTTTGCCGACGCCGAAGAAAACTTTCTTGGAGTGCTGGGCCAGAAAGCCCGAGCCTGCCTGGAGATACTTTGTCTGGCGCAGGTCTCCTGCTTCAAGCGTGATGGCTGCCCCGATACCGTCACGGTTACTTTTTGTTCCGCGCAGGCGAAACGCGAGCGCGTCGCCGAGTTGCTGCATGGAGTTGTGCAGGATGCGTAGCTGCGGAGCGTTGCGGTTCTTGAGCACCACTTCGAGGCGACCATCGTTGTCCAGATCGGCCAGAGCGAAAGACCGGCTGTCTTCGAGAAAGTCCAACCCTGCCGGGCCCGAGACTTCGGCAAAGGTGCCGTCGCGGTTGTTTGCAAAGAGCACGTTTCGCTCTGACCCAGACCAGGAGCTGTCGGCGCGAATGAGCTCGTTGAGCGCGTTCCAGCCGCGTTCGTAGGCGAGCGAGGGCGTGGCGTCATCGGGAGATCTGGCGACGACCTGTCGCCAGAAGAAACTGCCTAGATCGCTCCGAGATGCGTGCGAGCGTTCTTCTGCCGACCCCCCGGGCGCGGAGATGTAGCCGTTAGTCACATAGAGGTCCGCATAGCCGTCCTGGTCGAAGTCCCAGAAGTCCGAGCCCCAGGCCCACCGGCCGGCGGCAACACCGGCCCGCTCGCCGATATTGGCAAAGACGGCGTCGCCCAGATTGCGGTAGAGGGCGTTACCGCGCGCGTGGCGGCGATAGAACTCGCGGATGTTTCCGGGCGTCTTCTCGTGGAAGCGTTGCTGGCCGGAGACCCTCTGCCCGGCTGCCGACCACATGTTCGCGACATAGAGGTCGGCTCGCCCATCGTTGTCGAAGTCAGCCCAGCAGGCACTCATGCCGGCGCCGACATCCTCGACATGGGCCTGGGTGGAGAGGGCAGTAAAGGTGCCATCGCCATTGTTGCGGTAAAAGTTGTTGCGGCCAAAGTCGTTGGCAACGTACAGATCGGGATGAGTGTTCCGAAGCGACTCGCCCCACGCGCAGGCAAAACTGTAACGATCGTTTTCGGCGCCGAGGCCGGCGGCCTCGGTCCTGTCGATGAAGGTGGCGTCGCCTTCGTTGTGGAGCAGGAAGTTCGGCGGCCCGTTGCGCGCGTCGTAATAGGGAGCGGGATAGTGGTATTGATCAAGGCCGAGATAGTAACTGTAGAGACAGAAGTAGATGTCCAGCCGCCCATCCCGGTCATAGTCGGCAATGGCGGCATGGGTAAAGGTGCCGAGCGGCTGCTGGGCGAAACGAAAGGCGTCGGGCTTGATGGCAAAGGTGCCATCGCCCTGGTTGAGAAAGAGCAGCGGCCCGCTGCCGCAGACCACCAGCAGGTCCTGCAGGCCGACATTGCGCAAGTCGGCAAAGAGCGCGCAGGCCGTGTTGTCGAGCACGCCTACCCCCGCCCGCTCGGTCACATCTTCAAAGGTGCCATCGCCACGGTTGCGATACAGGCGGTTGGGCAACCCGGCCGGCTGCGAGACATAGAGATCGTCGAAGCCGTCGTTGTCGAAGTCTCCAGCCGCGATGCCGTTGTTGCCATACACATCGATGCCGCTGGCGCCGTCGAGCACGCTCCGCCAGTGGTCGGCGCCGTGCAGCAGCTGCGCGCGGTATGAGCGTGTGCCGCCGAGCGCCTGCTCGGTCACATCCTCAAAGCCGGGCCCGCGGAGCGTCGCCAGGGTCTCGGTGCCGGCCTCCAGGCGGTGGAGTCGCCATGCACCCGCGCCGCGCGGTCCTTCCCCCGGTACCTCGCCCGGTCCCGGCTCGCCCACCCCGCCGGTGAGCCACTCGGTCACCCAGGCGCCGACCCGTTCCTCGCGCCGGTCGTCTGCGTGGCGGCTGACCAGGTCGTATCGAATCGCCAGGCGCAGCGTAAGCGGCTGCTGAGCGATCTCCTCAATGGCGGTGATCTCGAACTCGGCTGTCTCGACATGCACATCGCGCCCGAGCCAGGCTCCGAGGTTCTGAAGCAGACGCGCTGCGCCCGGCACGAGCGCTGCGGAGAACACGCGCCGGACGCTGTCGATGCTGCCGCCGCTGCGCAGCTGGTTCTCTGTCACGGGGACAAGCGATGAGGCTGTTAGCCCGGCGTCCAGCGTCCCGGTCAGCCGGGAAAGGTCCCCGGAGCAGAAGGCATCGCTCCATTGCTTGAGGACCGCGCCGATGGCGAACGCGTACTTCTCGCTGATGTAGGCATCGGAGCCGGGCTCAACCAGGCGCAGCACATCTTCAAGCGGTGAGCGGGCCGGGTAGTGCGGGGTCAGGCGAAGGTCGGAAAAAGGAAGGTCGGGAGGCGTGGCGGGCGGGGTGAACAGCAGGCAGGCACCATGGAACGGCGCCGGACGCAGGATCAGCGGCGCAAGACCCAGGCTCTTGAGCAGGGCTCTACGGGTGAGAGGGTTGTCTAGGCGAGGGGCCATCCGGTTCCGTTGGCGCGAGAGTCCTGCCTCCACAGGCTAGAGCAGGTGTCAACCGGCTGTAAACCGCCAGGCCCGGCCGCGACGGAGAGAATCCGGCGGCGTGCGCCGGGGCCGCCGGGCCCGGGCTCGCTGCACCGATTTTGGGCGTTCCATGACCGTGGTCACCAACTCCACCTTTTGTTTGACAAGCGCCTACGCGATCCCGTACTTTCCACGCGATAACCAGTATGTGCATCGCACGACTTTCATCACTCTCAAAGAGTTAGCGCCGGTTCTACGGGATTGCGCGCCGGCCGACGGGTGAGAAAGCGGAGGGTCTTTCGGATGGCTTCTGAACGCAATCTCTTGGGTCGGCTACGGCGGTTGGGGTACGTGCTGGCCGCAGCTATGTGCCTGCTTCTGCTGCACGCGCCCTGGGCCTTGGCCCAGGTAGATGAAGGCTCGGTGACCGGAACGGTTCTCGACCCGGCCGGTGCCGTGGTGCCGAATGCGCAAGTGACCCTGCTCAACACCGACCAGGGCATCAAGCTTGAGACGCATACCGGCAGCAGCGGCGAGTACGTGTTTTCCCCGGTCCGCATCGGTCACTACACGGTCACGGCTGCTGCTCCGGGCTTTGAGACAACCACCCAGCAGAACCTGACGGTGGCGGTCGGCCAGGAACTCGGCGTCAACATCAACCTTAAGACCGGCGCCGCGACCGAGACTGTAACCGTCACCGAGGCGCCTCCGCAGCTGCAGACCGAAGAAGGATCTGTCGGCCAGGTGGTGACCGAGCGCACGGTAAACAGCCTGCCGTTGAACGGGCGCAACTTTACCTTCCTTGCGCAGCTGGGCGCCGGCGTCAACACGGCCCAGGCCGATACGCGCGGGAACTCGGCTTCGGGCGCATTTACGGCCAACGGTCTGCGGCCCGCCCAGAACAACTATCTGCTGGACGGCATCGACAACAACTCGAACGCGGTGGACTTTCTAAACGGCACCAACTTTGTCATCCTGCCTCCGGTAGACGCGATCCAGGAGTTCAAGGTGCAGACCGCGGACTACAGCGCGGAGCTCGGCCGGGCGGCCGGCGCGGTGCTGAACGCGACCATCAAGTCGGGCACCAACAGCCTGCACGGATCGGTTTGGGAGTTCTTCCGCAACGACAAGCTGGATGCTGCGGACTACTTCGAGACGCAGGGCAAAGGCGAGCTGCGCTTCAACCAGTTCGGGGCGTCCGCAGGCGGCCCCATCCTCAAGAACAAGGCGTTTTTCTTTGGCGACTATGAAGGGTTTCGGCGCGTCCAGGGCAATACAGCCTCCGGTATCTCGGTGCCCACGGCGGCCGAGCGGAACAGCGGTTATACCGATCTCTCCGATCTGATCACCGGCCAGGGCGGCAATAATTCTGCCAACGATCGCACCGACGGTCTCGGCCGCCAGATTCCTTTCGGCACTGTCATGGATCCGGCTTCGACGCGCCTGGTACCCAATGGCTCTGTCGATCCCGTCACCGGGCGCACCGCCAGCCAGGCAAATACCCCGGCGGGCACTCCGGTTCCCGTGCGGGATCCGATCAACACAAGCTGCGCTTTGAACTCCTCCAGCTTTGACGGATGCACACTCAATCAACTCCCGGCTGCGCGCCTGGACCCGAACGCGGTCAAACTGCTCAACCTCTATCCGACGCCGACCAACGGCTCGCTCAGCGGCAACTATGTTTCGAGCCCCCACCTGTACGAGCACCGCAATGCCTTCGATACCCGCGTTGACTTCAACCCGACCCAGAAGGATCAGCTGTTCTTCCGCTTCAGCTACGTGGATGATCCGCAGTTTATTCCCGGCCCCTTCGGCGGTATCGCCGACGGCGGCGCCTTTCAGCAGGGTCTGCAGACCGCCAAGTCGGACCAGGCCGTTCTCGGTTACACCCATGTCTTTACGCCGAGCACCATCAACGTGGTGCACGTTGGCTTCAACCACCTGCACACCACCCGCTACGGTCCGGAGGGCACCGTATCGGGCATCCCCGCGCAGTACGGCATTCAGGGCATTCCCCAGTCGACCGAAAACGGCGGCCTGCCTGCGATTGTCATCAGCGGCCTTTCTGAGCTTGGCAGCAACGATTTCCTGCCCTCGGATGAAGTGAGCCAGACTCTGCAGATCACCGACGACTTCACCAAGGTCTATGGCAAGAACAGCTTCAAGATGGGCGTCGAATATCAGGATATTCACTTCAACACCCTGCAGCCTGCCTACTCCCGCGGCGAGTTCGACTTCAACTGCAACCACAGCGGCAACGGCAATTACGTGGGCGTTCCAGGAAAGTGCGGTGACAACGTACAGAAGGCCCAATTCCTGCTGACGCCGACAACGTCTGCCGTAGGGGGGCCGGACGGGATCGGCGGCGCGAACGAGATCCATGCTTCCAACATCAGCAAGACCTACGACACCCGAGGCTACCTGGCCGGCTACTTCCAGGATGATGTGAAGGTGAGTCCTCAGCTGACCCTGAACTTAGGATTGCGGTTCGACTACTTCACGCCCATCTCGGAGGCCAATGGAGGCCAGGCGAACTTTGTGCAGACCGGCGCGCCGAACGGCACGCCAACCTACCTGATCCCGGCCAGCGGCAAGGATGTGCGCGCCCTCTCCGACAGCTTCATCAGCCTGGCGGCCAAGGACGGCATCACCATCGAGTCGACCGACCGGTATGGCAAGGGTCTGGTGAAGACAGAGAAGACCAACTTCGCACCCCGCGTTGGATTTGCCTACTCCGTAAATCCACGGCTGGTCGTGCGCGGCGGGGTGGGCCTGTTTTTCAACTCCTTTGAGAACCAGGGCTACGGGCCGAATATCGGAGAAAACTACCCGTTCATCTATAACTTTGATTTCTACGGGACCACCGACTCGGCGCCGCTCGGTACTGGCTCCAACCCCTATGCAGGCTGCGCGACGGCCGGTGTCGGCGGTAGCTCCCCCATCGGGACAGGACTCTCCTGCACCTCGTTTACGCCCACGGCGGTCAATGCTTCCGGCCTCGGGCTCCAGGGCCTGCAGTTCAAGTCGAAGACCCCGCGCACCTTCAGCAGCAACCTGAGCGTGCAGTATGCTCTCACCCACTCCATCAGCGCGCAGCTTGCCTACGTGCTCACCGACGCAAGTAGCCTGCAAATCGGGATTGGCGACAATGAACCTTTGCAGCTCGTGCCTGCCAATACCTCGCTCACGCCCACGGCGACCCAGGCAGCCAGCTACATTCCCTTCCCCGATTTTGGGGAGAACAGCAGCTATGAGCAGACCGTAGGCAGCAGCATCTACAACGGGCTGCAGGCCAAAGTAGAACAGCAGCTATCAAACGGGCTGAACTTCCTTGCCGCCTATACCTTCTCGAAGACCCTCACCGATGCAGACGATCTGCTCAACGGCGGCAGCCTGCCCGGCTTCCGCGCCCCGTGGGTGCCGGGCCTTGGACCTCGCTTTGACTGGGCTCTGGCCAGCTTCGACATTCGCAACGTCTTCCACCTGAGCGGCGGCTATGAGCTGCCTTTCGGCAAGGGCAAGATGTTGCTCGCCAACAGCGGCAAGCTGGCCAATAATGTGGTCGGTGGCTGGAGCAGCAACTTTATCGTGACTCTGCAGGATGGGCAGCCGCTCGGCTTCAGCTGCCCCACCTCGACCACTTCCGGGACCGGCTGCAATGACATTCTGGTTCCGGGGCAGAGCCAGAAGCTCGGCATTCACAAGGATGCGAACGGCCAGGTGAACTGGATCGGCAATCCTGCCGCCTTCCAGCAGCCATGCGAGCTGGGCGTAAACGGCCCGATTCCCAACTCGCCCACCGGCTGCGTGCCTGCTGCCGGCGCCGCGGCCCTCGGCGGCGGTCCTTCGACCACCTACGGGCCCGGCTTCCAGCGGGTGGACTTCTCGCTCTTCAAGGCGATCCAGTTCAGCGAGCGGATCTCGGCGCAGTTCCGGGCCGAGTTCTTCAACATTCTCAATCACCCGAACTTCAACTCGCCGAACTTCGGTGGCAATGGCGTCACGGCGATCAGCAACTCGGGTAACTTCAACAGCTCGACCTTCGGTGAGATTGGCTCGACGCGCGATGCTCCGTTCGATCCGCGGCAGATCCAGTTTGCGCTCAAGCTCTACTACTAGGGCCTCACGGCCCGAGCTAAAATCGGAGCACCCCGGGATGGGCCAGTCCGGCTCCTTCCGGGGTGTTTGCGCGTAGAAACGGCAAGCATGGGGCCACGATGATGCAGTTCGCCAACCTTCGCGCCGGGCAGGGTTCGCGAACAGGCATTGCGCGCGCCAGGCATGCGTACCTGGTCGTCGGCTTGTTCCTGGCGGGCTCTTTCGCGGCGGCGCACAGCCTGCCCGCCCAGAGCGGCTCGGCACAGGCGCTCGATCGCGAGTTCAAGGAGGCTGTTGCCGCTTACGACGCCGGCAGATATGCGGACGCGGCGAAGCGTCTCGAAGCGCTTCAGCCCCGGGCCCCGGAAAGCTTTGAGCTGCACGAGCTGCTGGGCCTAGCCTACGGTGCGCAGTCCGAGGACGCGAAGGCTGTGGAACAGCTCAGCATCGCCGCCCGCCTGCGGCCGAACTCAGCCCCTGCCCGCGCGAACCTGGCCGCGAGCCTCGCGCGGGCCGGCAAGGCTGACCAGGCCGAATCCGAGGCTCGCAAAGCGCGCGCGCTCGAACCTTATAGTTACGACGCCAACCACAACCTCGCTGAGCTCTATATCCGCGCCAACAGGATTGCCGACGCGCTTCCGCTGCTTGAAGAGGCGCAGCGGGCGCGTCCTTCTGCCTACGACAATGGTTACGATCTCGCGCTGGCCTGCCTGCTCACCGGAAGGCTGGACGAGGCGCGCCAAAGGGTCGGCGATCTGACCCGGCGGAAAGATACGGGCGAGTTACACAACCTGCTCGGTCGCATCGATGAGAAGCAGGGAAAATTCCTCGACGCGGCTAACGAGTTTGCCGCGGCCGCACACATGGATCCGAGCGAGGATAACCTGTTCGTATGGGCGAGCGAGCTGCTGCTGCACCGCACCTACGTGCCCGCGATCGAAGTCTTCCAGCAGGGGACGGAGCGGTATCCAGGCTCGGCGCGCCTTTGGATCGGCCTCGGCATGGCGCTCTACTCGCGCGGCGAATATGAGAAGTCTATCCGCGCTCTGCTCGCGGGAGCCGATCTCGATCCGGCGGACGCACGCTGCTACCTGTTTCTATCCAAGGCCTATCTCAGTTCGCCCAAGCAGGCGCAGGATGTCATTGCGCGCTTCAAGCGCTATGCGGAGTTGCAGCCCGGCAACGCGCGGGCCCAGTACTACTACGCGCTCAGCCTGTGGAAGGGAGGCCGCATGGAAAACCCGACCGTGGACTATCCGATGGTTGAAGCCAAACTGAGAGAGTCGATTGCCCTCGATGGAACCATGGCGGATACGCACCTGCAATTAGGTATCCTCTACAATGACCAGCATGAGTACGCCCAGGCTCTGCCGGAGTACGAGCGCGCCCTGGCGTTGAACGCGAACCTTCCCGATGCGCACTATCGCCTGGGCCAGTACTACGTGCACGCCGGAGACAAGGCGAAGGCGCAAGGCGAGTTTGACGTATTCAAGAAGCTGCAGGCGGCGCACCAGGCGGAAGTCGACAAGGAACGAGCAGAGGTCCAGCAATTTGTCGTGTCCGCCAAAGCTGCGCCTGCTACGAATCCCTGAACGCCGATCCGGACGATGCACGCACTTTCATGGACGCGGTGAGTGAGTTGAAGTTTTCAGCGCCACTTGGAGATAGGAGTCTGTCCGCGCAGCAACTCGCCCGGCAGATGGGACGGAGCCGTCGCGATTTTCTGCGCAGCGCCGCCGGACTCGCACTGGGATCCGCGCTCGTGGGCGGCAGCCCATTTGTGCACGGGCAGGCCGCCGCCCGAAGACGCAAGATGATCGTGGTCACCTTCGGCGGCGGGGCGCGCGACCAGGAGACGTTTGCGCCGGAAGGTCAGCGGAACATTCCCCACCTGCTCGGTGAGCTGGCGCCGCAATCGAGCTTCTTTACGCAGATGAGGAACCAGGGAATCCTTGGCCACTATGTCGCGACGGCCAGCCTGGCAACGGGTGTGTACGAGACGCTCAATAATTTCTCCGCCGTGCCTCCCGAGCATCCGACCGTGTTCGAGTACTTTCGCAAGGACTTGCGTCGCCCCTTGTCGAACACGTGGGTCGTAGCGCCGAGTAACGGTTTCAATCGCATCGGCGAAAGCGATGACAAGTCCTACGGCCCGGGGCTGGGAGCGCGCGTGATTCTGCCCAAGCACTTGCTCGGTGCCGCGGCTGCAGGCAGCACTGCCGATTACAGCCACCTGCTGCGGGACAACTATGAGACGCCGCTCTACACACCGCGGATCGGGGGCGGAGAAGTGGAACTCGAGCAGTTGGATCGGATTCTCAAGCTCTCCGTTGCCGACTTCATGGCCCATGCCCGGAGCGCATCCAGCCCGGATGAGCTGTCGATCTACATCGCCAAGAGGCTGATGCGAGAAGAGTCGCCGAGCCTGCTCTGGATCACCATGCATGACATCGATGTCGCGCATACGGGAGCTTACTCGCTCTACATTGAAGCCATTCAACGAACCGATCGGCTGTGCGCGGAACTATGGAAGGCCGTCCAGAATGAGCCCGAGTATGCCGGCAACACGACCATGTTTATCCTCCCCGATTTTGGCCGCGACGCCGATGCGGATGCCGGCGGCAACGGATTCCAGCATCATCGCACCGGCGACGCAGCCTCGCGAACCACGTGGATGATGGCCCTCGGCGCGGGTGTGCGCGAGGGCGTCGTTTACGAGCGGCCCGTCCAGTCGATCGACCTGGTGCCGTCGCTGGGCGCGATGATGGGCTTCTCACCCAGGCTCGCGCAAGGTCGTCCGATCGCCGAGCTGCTCTAACCATGCTGCCAGCCGACCTCAACGCCGAGCAGTTCGCCAGCTATCCTCCCCAGGCGCGCAGGCTGGTGTTGGCGCATCTTGGCGCGCTGCGGCAGCTACCGCTCAGCTTTGTGCCCAGCCTGCTCAAGGAATGGATCGACTACGATTACAAATTCCCTGCCGAACGCGCGGCCATTGACACCGAAGTTGCCACCCTTGATGCGCTGGGGGCTGCGCAGGCAGCGGATTGGTTTCAGGCATTTGCGCGCATCCGTTTATCGGCCGCGCTTGAAGCACTGGATTGGGTCAATCAGCCGGCGCAGTTCGTCGAGCAACTCTCTGCCTACCTGTGGAGCACGCACCAACTGGAAGCCTTTCGCGATGCTGCAACGGTCTACGGCAATCGTCTTGCCAAGGCGGCTGCTGCCGTGCCGCTCGCCTCGCGCCGGCTGGGGATCGCGGTGATCGGCCAGGGCGTCACGTCCTACGATGCTCCCCTGTTTCAAAACCTGCGCAGTCAAGGCACTTACTTCACCAACGTAAAGCCCGAACATGGACTCGACCTGTTGCTCGCCGCGGCCGCAACCCGTGCCCAGGCGCATGCTCTGCCGTATGGGCACTGGTATATCGACGGTGGCGCAAGCGCGCCACACAGCCCGCTGCTTACATGCATCTCCTACCAGGCGCTGCAGCCGGCCCGCGATGCGCTGCTGAGCCACATCCAGGACGAAGTGAGCAAGCCAGGGATGGGCCCGGAAGCTCTGCACAGTCACCTGGCACGCCTTTCTCCGGCGACACTCGGAATGCATGGCGATGCGCTGCTCGATCACTTCCAAATAAAGCTGCTTACCGAAGGGTCGGGCACACAGATCTTCAGCACCAGCTTCGCGCAGTGGGCCACGCGCGAAGCATTGCGAAGAGCGCAGCCGCTTACCGTGCTCGCACGATTTGCTCCCCGGCAGCGGCAGAGGCCGATGAACGAGCTGCTGGCCAGCGGCCCGGCGACGTACGAAGTGGATCCTCTCGGCTCCCTCGTCGACGCGGACATGGCTGCTTACTACCACTGGATCAACCAGCAGCGGCTGCCGGGCTCGGAGCGCTCCTCGTTTCTGGTTTGGTTTGAGGGTCGTCCGCAAGCCGTTGCGATTGGCCCTTCGATGCCGCGCGGAGCAGAGTCTTCCTCCGCCGTCGACCTGGGTGCGCTGCTTTCCTTGGCGATCGGATAAGTTCGAGTTCGGCCGGAGCGGCGACTTAGAACTCCCCGTGCAGCTTTACGCTGAATATGTTGACCGGCCCGCGGTCGGTGTTGAAAGCCGGATTGTCCACGCGCTGATAGTCTCCCGAGAGCCAGAGCGACTTGTAATAATTCACACTGTAGAACGCATCCAGGGCGCGCTCCGCAGCGGGGTTGATGTGGCCGTCGCCAATAAACCCGTCGATGCCGCCAAGACCGAGATAGACCGCATGCGCGTTTGAGAGCCAGCCCAGGTTATACCCGATCCCGGCAACGTCGGCAGGGCGCGACCAGAGAGAACCTTTCGCCAAGGTGCCGATCGAAAACGATCGGTCCGTCGAGGTATAGGCGTCCACTTCCGTCTTGCCGTCCGAAATCATGGCACGGGAAAATACGCCGAAGTCCCTGGCGAGATATTGCTCGCCAAAGACGCCGATGCCGACCTTCACATTCGGCTTGCGCACCCAGCACAGGTCGGGGGCGGTGGCGTTGTTGGAGCCGTAATTGAATCCTGAGCAGGTGGTTGCGTTCTTCTGCGGATCGGCCCTGAAGGCCGCGACGGCATCGCTGAAGCGTCCGATGTTTTCGCGGTTTCTGTAGGCCAGCATGCGGACGATACCGCTTTGCCCGTGCGTGGTGTGGTGGTGCTCGGCTTCGATCTGGTCTCCGTAATATTTTGCCAGACGGAAATCCACCGGCAGCTGGTTCGGCTGTTTCGGCGGAGTAATGCGGCCGTAGCGAATTGCCCAGTTGTCCCAGTACAACTCCGAGACGCCGCCCCAGGAGTAGCCGCGCGCATTCGAAGCGAAATCGTAAGCGCCGTAGGTCAAGAAGGCGAGATTGAACAGTCCCTGTCGCGGATCGATATCGAAGGCGTTCTTGTCAAAGAAGTCCAGGATGCTGAAGTTGCCGGCGATGAAATGGAGGCGCCTGCTGTCGTAAGTCTTGCCCAGCTGGCTGGGACCCGAATCCTGCACTGTGGCGTGGCCGCCCAAGCCAATCGTCTGCCGAAGATAAATGCGAGAAACATAGAGCGTGGGGGTCTCGGCGCCGCCTTTCTGCAGTTCGAAATCCTGGATCGCTCCGCCGAGGCCTTTGAGGTTGGAAAGCGGACGCTCGGAGATGAGCTCGGGAACAAAGTAGACCTCGCCGCCGTGCCAGGGCTGCGCGCCCAGGTAGAGCGTTGCTGAGCCTGTGAAGCTTTGCTCCGGAGTCGGAAGGAGCGAGTTGGTACTGCCATTCGCATTGGTGTATGCGGCTGCAAAGGCCTGCTTCCAGCCGTAGATGTAGGTGAACTGGCCGTAGGCATTCCAGCGTTCGTTTTGCAGATTGTGCTCGCCATGGCCGGCAAGCAGCTTCATCAAGCTGGGCTGATCGTCGGGGACAGCGGCGGGGGCGGCTCCCTGAGCCAGGGCCGGAAGTGCGAGCAACTGGATGGCAAGCATCGTCGCAACGCAGAGCGCGAGAAAGCGAAGTTTCACGCGCCGCGCTTCGCAACAAGCCATGCCAGGCCGGCGTCGCGCCTATCCCACATCTTCGCTGCCACTGCTTCGATTGGCTCGATCCTTGGCGCGCTAAGGCGAGAGCAAGTCACACAAGGGTTGAATCTATGCGCCATCAAGATCATCTGCATCCCTAGACAACAATCCTCCAGAAGTTCATCTGACGCCTGCAGCCGTCAATTGCGCGTCGAAATCGAGCAGCCTTGGGCGAGCGCTCGCGGGGCGCATGCCCACCCTGAGGGCTTCTCTTCAGCATGATGCAAGCTGATTCTTCGTCCGTTAAGAGTGCGTTAAAGTTGCCTGTTCTTTGCCGGCAACTACTTTGTCTTGAGCACGAGAACGGTCGCGATCGGGTCGAGCGGCTGGCCGGGGAGGGCGATATCGATGCCGTTCGAGCCCCTGGTGAGCTTGAGCGGCGTTCTAGATTTGTCGGCGAGCAGGTAGGCGGTGGTGACCGGACGCGGAACTTTCGGAAGGTGGAAGCTGCTGCCCGGCCAAGTGAAGAGCTCGATGTAAATGGTGTCCGCAGTGGTCGTGGAGCGCCAGTTCCACGTGGGTACAAACTTCGGTTTGCCTTCCTTGTCTTTCTCGGTGGCGCTGAAGCTGCCCGCCTCGTCGCCAAAAAGCGTGGGGCCTGTTCCATAGACAGCTTTGCCATTGACAGCCAGCCACTGGCCCACCTGGTGCAGCCGCTCGATCTCCGGCGGAGGAACATTGCCCTTCGCGTCAGGGCCGATATTGAGCAGGTAATTGCCGCCCTTGCTGGCGATGTCGATCAAGTTGCGCAGCAGCGTTTCGGTCGACTTGAAGTTGGTGTCGCCGGACTTGTAGCCCCAGGTATCGTTCATGGTCATGCAGGCTTCCCAGTCCCGGCCAGGGTACCCCTTGGCGGGGATGTACTGCTCCGGTGTCTCGGTGTCGCCCTTGTAGCCGCCGCCCAGTCGATTGTTCCAGATCAGGTTGGGATGCTTGTTGAGCAAGGCAACGATCTCGCCGGCGAGTGCAGGCGTCATATCGGCGGTTGGGGTATCAAACCAGATCACGACGGGAAAGTCGCCGTAGTTGGTGAGCAGCTCCTTGATCTGCGGGATGGCCTTGGTGTGGAGGTAGGTGGCAAAGTCGCCATCCTGTGCCGGGTCCCAGTGGTGCGACGGTAAGTCATGGTTTCCTGTCTTGTAAGCCGCGCCGCCGGGAGCTGTCCAATCCTGGTCCTGGGAGTAGTAAAAGCCGAGTTTGATGCCCTGCCTGCGGCACTCTTGCGCAAGCTCGCGAATAGGGTCGCGATGAAAGGGCGTGGCGGCGACGATGTTGAAAGGATCAGCCTTGGAGTCGAACATGGCGAAGCCGTCATGATGCTTGGCGGTGATCACGATGTACTTCATGCCGGCAGATTTCGCGAGCGCGACGATCTGGTGCGCGCTGAAGGCGGTCGGATTGAACTGTGCAGCCAGGCCTTTATAGTCGGCAACCGGAATCGAGGCGTTGTTCATGATCCACTCGCCGATCCCGGGGACCTGCTTGCCATGCCAGGTGCCTGCAGGGATCGAATAGAGTCCCCAATGGATGAACATGCCGAAGCGTGCCTCGCGCCACCAGGCCAGGCGCGCGTCCCGCTGGGCAGCTGTTTCGTGATCCTGAACTGCGGCGACGGGGTGCGTTGCGCTCGTTTGAATATGTTCGCCCTCAATCTGTGCGAAGGAGCAGATGGCGTGCGATGCGAGCAAGAGCGCAAGGGCGGCGGCGGAGCGAGCTACCTTCAAGGATCCTCCAGAGTGCAAAACGACGGCGAAAGCATCTTAAATGAAAAAGGGTTGGGGATTGGCGGCGTTGCTTGCAGCAAGCCGGAAAGCCGGGAACAAGGTTACGTGGCGGGGTGAGTTCGAGCGCGGTGTGCAGATGATAGGCTGCGGCATATGCGACGTTGGATGATCTGGGCGCTGCTGGCCTTACTGTGGGGATTGCAGGGGGTCTTTGCCGCCTACCGGCATGCGCCGCGGCAGGCGTTTCTGATGATTGCGATTGCGGTGTTCTTCTGTGTGATCGGGCGCATCGTGCATACGCGTGAGCCGGGACGCTGAGCCTTGGGCGGGGCTTAGATGGCCAGGCTTCCGGTGTAGACCGCCATGCCCGCGACCGCATCGACGCCCATGGCGTCGAGCTGATCGATCTCTGACTGGTCGCGGATGCCGCCGGCGACGATCAACTGGCGCGAAGTCAGTGCGCGAAGGCGACGGGCCTGCTCGATCGGAAAGCCCCGCATGGTGCCTTCGGTGTCGACGTGGGTGTAGAGGAAGCCGCCGCAGAAGGGGTCGAGCGCGGCCAGTGCCTGGTCTGGAGTGAGCGCGAGCCGATCGCGCCAGCCCCGAACGGCGACGCGGCCGGCCTTGGTGTCGATGCTGGCCAGGAACTGTTCGCTGCCGATGGCCTCGGCAATCTGACTCGCGAGGTTTGTGTCCACCGACGAGGCGCCGCTCTGTTCGAGAAAGAGGGCAGAGCCGAAGATGACCTTACGCACGCCGGCCGCCAGTAGTTGCTGCGCGTCGGCGATGGTGCGCACGCCGCCGCCTACCTGGCAGGGAAGCTCACGCGCGACGCGTTCGATCAAGGTGCGGTTATCGCCCTGCCGCTTGGCGGCGTCCAGGTCGATCAACTGCACAATCGGATAGGGACGAAAGCGGTTGATCCAGTAGTCGAAGTCGTCGAAGGCGAGCTTCGGCTCCTCACCCTGGACGAGCTGGACGATCTGCCCGCCGAGCAGGTCGATTGCCGGAATCAGCATGGGAGCCTGACGGGGACGCCGCGCGAAGCGATCTGTTTTTTGAGCTCGCGTGCATCGGCGATGCCGAAGTGAAAGATGCTGGCGGCGAGAGCCGCGTCGGCTTTGCCCTGCAGCGGGCCGCAGCCGAGGACCTCGGCGAAGTGGTCGGCGGTGCCGGCGCCGCCCGATGCGATGACCGGGATCTGGACGGCTCCCGAGACCAGCGCGGTGAGTGCGCAGTCGAAGCCCGCGCGGGTGCCGTCGGCGTCCATACTGGTGAGCAGGATTTCGCCCGCGCCGCGTTGCTCGGCCTCGCGGGTCCAGTCGATCAGTGTGCGGCCCGTGGGTTTGCGGCCGCCGCTCGCGTAGACCTCGGCCGCGGCGGGGTCCTCGGGAGCGTGAGCGGCACGGCGTGCATCGATGGCAACGATGACTGCTTGCGCGCCGAAGCGCCGGCCGATTTCGCCGATGAGGGCGGGTGCGGCGAGCGCGGCGGAGTTGATGCTGACCTTATCCGCGCCGGCGTCGAAGACCGCTGTGGCGTCGTCCGAGGTGCGGATGCCGCCGCCCACGGTAAAGGGGACAAAGAGACGCTTGGCTGTCTCTTTGACGGTGGCGATCAGGGTTCCGCGGCCTTGGTGGGTGGCGGTGATGTCGAGCAGCACGATTTCGTCCGCGCCTGCCCGCGCGTGGCGCGCGGCGAGCTCTGCGGGTGCGCCCGCATCGACCAAATCTTCAAACTGCACGCCTTTGACGACCCGGCCGTCGGTGACATCGAGGCAGGCTATGATGCGCTTGGTCAGCATGTCTGCTTAGAGCTCCACGAAGTTCTGTAACAGTCGCAGCCCGGCGTCGCCAGACTTCTCCGGATGAAATTGCACGCCCATGATGTTGTCGCGAACAGCGATGGCGGTGAATGCGTCGCCGTATTCTGTAACCGCCACTGTATCTTGGATGACGGGAGCGCGGTAGGAATGCGTGTAGTAGACAAACGCACCCTCGTCGATGCCGGCGGTGAGAGGGCTGGGATGGCTGAAGTGAATCGAGTTCCAGCCCACGTGCGGGCATTTGAGTCGAGACTCGAATGCGGGCCCGAAGAAGCGTTCACACTCGCCGGGGAAGACGCCGAGCCCCGGTGTGCCAGGGGCCTCGGTGCTGCCGGCAAAGAGCCACTGCAGTCCGACACAGATGCCAAGAAACGGCTTGCCGGCAGCGAGGAATTTGCGGATGGCGGGCGTGAGTTTTTGCTGCTGGAGGAACTCAGTGGCGGCGAAGTGGCCCACGCCGGGCAGCATGGCTTTGTCCGCGCGCAACAGCACTGCGGGCTCGGCGGTCACCATCGCATCGACGCCAATCGAGGAGAGCGCCTTGATGACAGAGGTGAGATTGCCGGCGTTGTAATCGATCACTGCAATGGTCCCGCGTGCAGCGCTGGTCATAAGAGGCCTTTCGTCGAGGGCAGCATCTCGCCGAGCTGCTTGTCGCGCGTGCAGGCTACGCGGAGGGCGCGGGCAAAGGCCTTGAAGATCGCCTCGAGCTTGTGATGGTTGGAGCGGCCATACATGGTCTTGAGGTGTACGTTGGCGCGTGCGCCGCGGGCGAAGCCGTCGAAGAAATCCTCGATGAGCTCCGATTGCAGGTCGCCGACGAGCCTACTGCGCACCTTTGTTTTGACCTTGCAGGCCACGCGGCCGCTGAGGTCGATCGCCGCGACAGCGAGCGTCTCGTCCATGGGCATCAGGAAGTAGCCGGCGCGCATGATGCCCTTCTTGTCGCCCAGCGCTTTGTCAAAGGCCTCGCCCAGCGCGATGCCTGCGTCTTCAATCGTGTGGTGCTGGTCGACATCAAGGTCGCCCTGGCAGGCGAATTCGAGATCGAAGGCGCCGTGGCGGGTGAAGAGTTCGAGCATGTGGTCGAAAAAGCGGATGCCGGTCTTAATCTTGTAGACGCCCGAGCCTTCAATGGTGAGCTTGAGCTGGATCTTGGTTTCGGTTGTGTTGCGGTCCAGCGTAGCGGTGCGCCGTTCCTTGCTGGAGCGGTAGGGCTTGGACCGCGGCGCTCGTTTCGGGGCCGCAAGGCTGCTTTCGGGGCTGGGGTGAAGGTCTGTTTTCATCATGCAGAATCTCCTCGGATGCTTGCGCCGGGCCGCCAGAGGATGTTGGCGAGCGACTCTGCGAAGACGCGATGGCTCTCAATCATTTGCTCGCGGGGGCCGATGGTCACACGCACGCAGCCCTTGCAGCCCGGGTCGGCAGACCGGTCGCGCACCAGCACTCCGCGCGCATGCATCTGGCCGACAAACTCGCGGTGTTTTACGCCAATATCGAGCAGCACAAAATTTGCCTCCGAAGGCCAGTAGGGAACCTTGTGCTCCTCGAGCAGAGCGACAAACTCGGCGCGAGCGGCCTTTACTTCGTTGACATACCAGGCAAGATAGGGCTCATCGTCAAGCGCGGCAGGCAGGCAGGCGAGCGCGAGCGCATTCACGCTGTAGGGCGAGACGACGCGGCGGATCCAGACCATGGCTTCCTCGCTTGCGGCCAGGAGGCCGAGTCGCAGGCCGGCGAGGCCGTAAGCTTTCGAAAATGTGCGGGCCACAATTACATTTGGAATTTTCCCGATGCAGTCGATGACGGACTCGCCAAAAAAGTGGAAGTAGGCTTCGTCAGCGAGGACCATGGCCTGCGGCGCTGCTTTCGCGATGGCGAGGATCTGCTCGCGCGCGATGACACTGCCGGTCGGGCTGTTAGGGTTGGCGAGCGCGATCAGGCGGGTGCGCGGCGTGATGGCGGCGATGACGCGCTCAAAGGGGAAGGCAAAGTCAGCAGCCGCCTGTACAGGAACAATCCGACTGCCGGTCGCCGAAGCATAGACCTCATACATGGAGTAGGTCGGGACCGGGAGCAGGATCTCTGTGCCTGGCTCGAGCCAGGTCTGGCAAAGGACGTGGATCGCTTCGTCGACGCCGTTGGTAAGGAGCAGTTCTTCGGGGCGACAGCCGAGTTTGGCAGCGACACGTGCTTCGACAGGCGACCGCTCGGGGTACCGGGTCAGGGCGCCGCGGGTGATCGAGGCCAGGGCATCGGCCACGCGCGGCGAGCAGGCAAAGGTGTTTTCGTTGAAGTCGAGGCGCAGTCCGACCCGGTTGCCAAGCGGTGGGTGGTACTCCTTCATAGCGAGCACGGCCGCGCGGGGAGCCGGGATTTCGCTTTTTGTTCCACGTGGAACAATTTGGGCCGGAGCCAGCGTGTCAGCCATGGCTACCTCGCGGGTTCCTGTCGCGGGTGCGGATAGCTCCGGCGTGGCCGGTGAGGCCTTCCGCTTCGGCCAGCGCAATCGCAGCAGGGGCAAGGGTGGCCAGGCCCGCCGGGGTGTACTGCTGAATGGTGACAAGTTTCAGATAGTCATGCACGCTGAGGCCGCCGCGGAGTCGCGCCTGTCCGCCGGTCGGCAAGGTGTGGTTCGGGCCGGAGATGTAGTCGCCCATAGCCTGCGGCGAGTAGCGGCCGATGAAGACCGACCCAGCGTTGCGCACCCAGCCAAGGTCGCGCGGGTCATCGACGGATAAGTGCTCCCCGGCTAGTAGGTTGGTGAGAGCGCGTGCTTCCTCAAGCGAGGCGGCGATGATCGCAACCCCGTTGCGAGCAAGCGCGAGCGCCGCGATGGGATGGGAACGCGCCTGCCGCTTGGCCTCGGCAACGACCTGCTTGGCAAGCGACGGCGTGGTAGTGATAAAGATAGCCACGGCTTCGGGATCGTGTTCAGCCTGCGCGACCAGGTCGGCAGCGATCTCGGCAGGGACGCCGTGCTCGCTCGTCACCAGGATCTCGGTGGGGCCGGCAAGCATGTCGATAGCGGTCGCGCCGTCGGCGGAGACGAGTTTCTTGGCGGCCGTAACGAAGGCGTTGCCGGGCCCGACGATCTTATCCACCTTCGGAATCGAGGCCGTGCCATAGGCCAGGGCGGCGATGGCCTGGGCCCCTCCCACCCGGTAGAACTCGATCGCAGCCCGGCCGCCGCCGAGCAGGGCCGCTGCCGCCAGTGTCTCTTCGGCCGGCTTGGGGGAAACGATGACGATCCGGGCGACGCCGGCTACCTGGGCCGGGATCGCCGTCATCAGCAGCGTCGAGGGAAGCGGATGGCGGCCGCCCGGAACATAGCATCCGACCGCATCGATCGGGCGCACCCGCTGGCCGACGGTCAAACCTTCGACCGGGCAGATGTCCCACTCGGCAGGCATCTGGCGCTCAGCGAAGGCGCGGATGTTGGTCGCTGCCTGCTCGAGCGCGCGGTGGAGCGTGGTCGGAATCGCGGCCAGCGCAGCCTGCATCTCTGCTTCCTCGATGCGCAGCGGCTGCGCAGGGGCCAGGCCGTCGAACTTGGCGCCAAAGCGGCGCAGGCCCCGGTCCCCTTGGCTGCGCACGGCGTCCAGGATGCGCTCAACGATCGGGGTCACGCGGCGGTCCATGGAGGCGCGGCGATCGACCAGTGTCGCGATGCGGGCTCGGCTGCGGCGGGCTCCCAGGCCGGCGGTGCGTATCAGTTCCACGGGGTCTCCTCCATCGGCCTAGAGCACTACCTTGTTCAGCGGGTATTCGACGATGCCCGTCGCGCCGGCGGCTTTTAATTTGGGCAGAACATCGCGCACCGTTCGCTCTTCGAGGATGGTATTGATCGCCGACCAGGTGCCGTTGCTCAAAGGGGATACGGTCGGTGCATTGAGCGCGGGCAGCACGGCGAGCACCGCCGCCAGGTCCGCGTTGGGCACATTGAGCAGCATCCCGACCTGGCCCTGCGCCGCGATCGCCCCGCCCAGCATGAGCGCCAGGGTGTCAATCTTGGCGCGCTTCCACGGTTCGGCGAAGGCCTGCTCGTTCGCAATCAGGTGGGTCTCGGATTCCATGACCGTGTCCAGGATGCGCAAACGGTTCGCGCGCAGCGAACTGCCGGTCTCGGTAATCTCGACGATCGCGTCTGCCAGCTTCGGCGGCTTGACTTCGGTCGCGCCCCAGCTGAACTCGACCTGGACGGGGATCTGCTTGTGCGCAAAGTAGGCCTTGGTTACCTCGACCAGCTCGGTTGCAATGATCTTGCCGGCCAGATCTTCCGCCCTCTGGTAGGGTGAGTCTTCCGGCGCCGCAAGCACCCATTTCACCCGCTGGCGGCTCTGCTTGGCATACACGAGCGAGCAGGCGCTGACCACCTTCCGTCCACTCTCGACGACCCAGTCATTGCCGGTAAGGCCTGCATCGAGCACGCCCGAGTGGACGTAGCGCGCCATCTCCTGGGCTCGGATGAGCATGAGCTCGAGCTCCGGATCGTCCACGGTCGGGAAGTAGGAGCGACCGCTGGCGTAGATCTTCCAGCCCGCTTGCGCGAACAGGGCGATCGTCGAGTCCTGGAGCGAGCCCTTGGGGATGCCGAGGCGGAGCTTCTTGGCTGCCACTAGACGGCCTCCGCGGCGAGGGCGATGGGCCGGGTGAAGCAGCTGCTGGTACCTTCATGGCACACCAGCCCATCCCCCTCCACCGTCACACGAAACAGCAGCGTGTCCTGGTCGCAGTCGGTGGCCGCCTCGAGCACCCGGAGCCGGTTGCCGCTAGTCTCCCCCTTGGCCCAGAGCTTCTGGCGGGTGCGGCTCCAGAAGGTCACATAGCCGGTGTCCAGCGTTCTCTGGTAGCTCGTCTCATTGAGGAAGCCCACCATGAGCACGGCCCCGGTCGTTGCATCCTGGACAATGCCTGGCACCAGTCCATCCATCTT
This sequence comes from Vulcanimicrobiota bacterium, assembly GCA_964658225.1. GTDB lineage: Bacteria > Acidobacteriota > Terriglobia > Terriglobales > Acidobacteriaceae > EB88. The sequence goes on from CAZZYH010000004.1 coordinate 55,224, forward strand.
GTCGAAATCGATCTTCATTGCGGTTTGCATCCCTCGGAGCCTGTAAGCAGGAAAAGAAAAGCCCGCCTTCGCGATTGCGCGTCGGGCGGGCTTTTCAGGCATCGGTGCACTTCGGGTCAAGTGCTACTGAGTGTGCAAAAGCAAAGCCGGCGCGCTCATCAGGGGGTATGGTGGTGACGATGATGGTGGCGGAGGCTCGGCATCTCTGCTCAAACGTTACCCGCGCAAGCAGTGTGTGTCAACCGCGGCCGCTCCAGGGCCTGGCCCCCAAACGGCTTTGCCCTCGCGTCGAGCCCACCCGATCCCTGGCGTTTGTGATCAAGCCTGGGTTACGATCACGGGGCGCAACGGCTGTTGCGTAAAGCCGGCCAGGCGCTCGCGGTGATCGCGGAAAGTGCCAGGAAAAAACCCCGAATGAACCAGTTGCGCGCTGCCCCCAACCTGCTCACCTTCCTGCGCCTCTGTATGGTGCCCTTCCTGGTGCTCGCCATCCTCGATGGACACTACCGCACCGCCTTTCTGCTCTTTGTGATCGCGGGCGTCTCCGACGCGCTCGACGGACTGCTGGCGCGGGCGCTCTCCCAGCACACCACCCTCGGCCAGTACCTGGACCCGGTAGCGGACAAACTGCTGCTCAGCACCCTCTTTCTTGTGCTCAACCACGTGGGCATGATCTCCCGACGGGTGACCGTGCTGGTCTTTGCCCGGGACGTCGGCATCCTGGTCGTCGGCGCCATCCTGTTTGCAGCGGTCGGCTTGCGCAGCTTCAAGCCCAGCTTCTTCGGCAAAGCCAACACGCTCGCCCAGGTGGTCGCGATCGGGGGGGTCCTGCTGGCTCAGTTTGAGGTGCCCAAAGCAGTGCTCTTGGTGCGGGATTGGGCGCTGCTTGCCACCATGGGTCTGACCTGCCTGTCCGGCTTCGACTACGCGATCCGCATTGGGTGGCGTCTGAGCATCACCACGACCGACAGCGCGCCCAGCGCCTGAGCGGCACGCGGCGCCGGGCTGCGGCAGGCCCGACCGCCCACGGGCCCGGGTCTACCAAGCGACTTTGATCAAGCAAGCAAGCAACTTTGAGCAA